>JAHDBV010000008.1:0-76567 GCA_020630195.1 Acidimicrobiales bacterium | reverse complement strand
CAAGCGGATCCTGTCGTTCCACATCATCAGCCAGATCGGCTACATGCTGATGGGCCTCGGCCTGTTCACCGCCGCCGGCACGGCGGGCGCGATCCTGTTCCTCGTGCATCACATGCCGGTGAAGACGGTGCTGTTCCTCGTGGGTGGCCTCGTCGAGAACGACCAGGGCACCGGCAGCCTGTCCCGCATCGGCGGCCTCGCGAAGCGACGGCCGCTGCTCGCCGCGTTCTTCGCCGTGCCCGCACTCTCGCTCGCGGGGCTGCCGCCCTTCTCCGGCTTCGTCGCCAAGTTCGGTGTGATCTCCGCCGGCATCGACGCTCGGGCGACGCCCTGGGTCGTCGTGGCGCTGCTCGCCGGTGTCCTCACCCTGCTGTCGATGACCAAGATCTGGCTCGGCGTGTTCTGGGGCACCGACCCGGATGACCCGCCCGAGGGGCGCAAAGCGCCCGGCAACCGGGCCACGATGCTCGTCGCCACCGGCCTCGCCGTGGCCGGCACCCTCGCCATCTCCTTCGCCGCGGGCTTGCTCTACGACCTGAGTGTCGAAGCCGCCGAGGAGCTCCGTTCGGCCGAGCTCTATCGCCAGGCGGTGCTCGGATGATCGGCTCGCTCGGCCCCCGCCGCATCATCGCGATCGTCGCGCTCGCCGCCGCCTGGTGTGCGTTGTGGGGCGATCTCTCCTTCGCCAACATCGCCGGCGGGCTCCTGGTCTCCTCCGCGTTGACCGTGCCCGCCGTCACCACCCCCCTGCGGGGCTCGATCGATCCCGTCGCGATGAGCCGGCTCGTGGCCCTCGTCGTGACCGATCTGGCGAAGTCGACCGTCGCCGTGGCCCGCGAGATCCTCACCCCCACCGACTACACCGACGAGGTCGTCGTCGAGGTGACCCTCGAGCCCGAGTTGCGCTGCCACATGCTCCTGCTCGTCGTCGCCGTGACCCTCACGCCCGGCACCGCGGTGATCGACGCCGACATCGACACGGGTGTGTTGACCCTGCATCTGCTCCACGCCGACCAGACCGACTCCACCATCGCCCACGTCGAACGCCTCGCCCGGATCGCCGAGCAGGCCATGCCCTCGACCGGGCGTGATGTCAGCCGGGAGGCCGCCGCATGATCGCCGCCGTCGCCGCCATCGCCATCGGCGGGTTCGGGTTCGCCGGCGTCTGCGGTGTGATCCGACTCCTGCGGGGCCCGTCCCTCGCCGACCGGGTGATGGCACTCGACATGGCACTCATCTGCCTGATGGGGGCCATCACCGTCGACGCCGCGAACCGTGGCGACACGACCAACCTCATCCTGCTCGTCGTCATCGCGATCATCGGCTCGACGGCCACGGTCTCGGCGAGCCGCTTCATCGAGTGGCAGACGACGAAAGCCGAGGAGGATCGACCATGAGCGTCGTCACCGCGGTGTTCATGCTCCTCGGCGCCGGCATCGCCGTGATCGCCGGCATCGGCATCCTCCGCTTCGAGTCGTCGTTCGCCCGCTTCCACGCAGCCGGCAAGGCCAGCCCGATCGCCTACCTCGCCGCCGCCATCGGCGCCGGGATCGAACTCGGCTGGGGCGGCAGCGGACTGCTGCTCATCGCGGCCGCCGCGATGACCCTGACGCTGCCGTTCGGCGTGCACCTGCTCTTCCGGGCCGTCCATCGGGCGCAGGGGGTCGACGGCGCCGAGTGAGGCGCCGTCTGTTCCCGAGCCACCCCGGGCCCTAGGGTCCGGCACATGTCCGAGCACGAGTCCGACCAGCTCCTCTACGACGTCGACGGCCATGTGGCCACGATCACGTTCAATCGGCCCGACCGGATGAACACGATCACCGCGATCATGCTGCAGCAGTTCAGCGAGCTCGTCCTCCGGGGCGACCGGGATCCGAACGTGCGGGTGATCGTGATCACCGGCAACGGGCGGGCCTGGTGCGCGGGCCTCGACCTCGCCGCCGCGCAGAGCGGCGACGCGTTCGGGGAGCGGCCCGACACCCCGCGCCTCGCCCCGGGCGAGTTCGACCTCCGCGACGCCCCGCCGATCGTGCTCAACAAGATCGACACACCCACGATCGCGGCGATGAACGGCGGGGCCGCCGGCTACGGCCTCGACCTCGCGCTCGGTTGCGACCTCCGGATCGCCTCGTCGAACGCGAAACTGTCGGCGGCCTACACCGCCCGGAACCTCGTGCCCGAGAGCGGCGGCACGTGGCTGCTGCCCCGCATCGTCGGCTGGTCGACCGCCGCCGAGCTGCTCTTCACCGCCCGGACCGTGACCGCGGCCGAGGCCCTCGATCTCGGTCTCGTGAGCCGGGTCGTCGAGCCCGACGAACTGCCGGGTGCCACCGCCGAACTCGCCGCCGCCATCGCCGCCAACGGGCCGATGGCCGTGCGGGCCTCGAAGCGGATGATGCGTCACGCCATGACCGAGGACTTCGAGGACCACGTGCAGCGCCAGTACCTGGCCCTGCTGCCGCTGTTCGCGTCCAAGGACTTCCGTGAGGGCATCACCGCCTACATGGAGAAGCGTCCGGCCGACTTCGCCGGGGAGTGACGGCGTGACCGACCCGACGGGACTGCCACCGTCGACCATCACCCCGACGATCGATCTCGACGCCGACGGTGAGCATCACGGCCACCTGGTGCTGCCGTACTCCCGGGACGACGCGGCCTACGGCGCCGTGATGATCCCGATCGCCTCGATCCGCAACGGTGACGGGCCGACCGTGCTCCTGGTCGGCGGCAACCACGGCGACGAGTACATGGGCCCGCTCGCGCTGCTGAAGCTCGCCGGCTCCCTCACCGCCGGGCGGGTCCGCGGCCAGGTCATCATCGTGCCGTGCCTGAACCAGCCGGCCTTCGTGAACGGCACCCGGACCTCCCCCATCGACGCGGGCAACCTCAACCGCTCGTTCCCCGGCCGCCCGGACGGCACCCACACCGAACGGATCGCCGACTACGTGACCCGTCATCTCCTCCCCCGGGCCGACGCCGTGGCCGACATCCACGACGGCGGGCGGACCCTCGACTTCGTCCCGATGGCGACCTCCACCGCCATCCACGCCAATCCGTCACTGCCCGACGACCCCGAGGTCCAGGCCGACTCGGCCGCGGCGGCCCGGGCGTTCAGGGCTCCCTTCGTGACCGAACTCGTCGAGCTCGACATGCTCGGGATGCTCGAGTGTGAGGTGGTGTCGCGAGGCGTCCCGTTCATCACGACCGAGCTCGGCGGCACCGGTGGGGTCCGCCCCGAGCTCGCCGCCATCACCGACGACGGCGTCCACAATCTGCTCGTGCACTGGGGGGTGCTCGACGAGGCGATGCGGGGAGATCGCACCCCGGTGGAGATCGAGATCCCCGAGCACGGCGCCTACGTCACGAGCTCCCACGACGGTCTGCTCGAGTGGCTCGTCCCGCTGGGTGGTGCCATCCAGGCGGGCCAGCCGATCGCCCGGGTCCACGAACACCGCCGCGTCGGCACGGCCGCGGTCGACTATCACGCCACGGTCGACGGGATCCTGGCGATGCGCCACCACCCGGGCCTCGTGCAGATGGGCGACGCCATCGCCATGCAGGCCCGGCTCGTCTGAGCCCCGTCACGGAAACCCGCACGTGAACCGACCGTTCCCGGTCGATCGGCGTGCGGATCTCAGGCCGAGCGGAACAGGCGACCGAACCCGTCGAACCGATCGTCGATGCCGGCCAGCCGGAGGAGGTGCCAGCAGAACGCCAGGTTCGACGACACGACGGGACGGTCGAGCTCGGCCTCGAGCTCCTCGACGACGCCGAACAGCCGCAGACTCGTGCACGACACGAACACGGCGTCGACGTCGGGCGCGTCGGCCACCATCGTGCGGACACCCGCGGCGACGGACGCCTCGCTGATCCGGGCCACGACGAGGTCACTCGGTTCGAGGAACGAACCGACGGCGGCCACGTCGAGCCCCCGTACGCCGAACAGGTCGATGATCGGCGCGGTCACATCCGCCGTGTACGGGGTGACCACGGCGAGGCGACGGGCGCCCAGGGCCTCGAACGCCGCCACCGCCGCGGTGATCGGGTTCGACGTGGTCATGCCCGGGTGTGCCGAACGGATGGCCTCCGCGACGGCGTCCTCACCGATCAGCGTCGCCGCCGACGTACAGCCGTAGCCGATCGCGTCGAAACCGAACCCGGCGGGCAGCAGCCCGGCGGTCGCCGGCAGGTGGGCCAACATGTCGGTGAGGTTCTCCGGGGTGACGTGGGGGTCCTGGGGGATGCGGGCGTGGTACCAGGCCACCCCGTCGACCGGGAGCGAACGGGCTTCGGGCTCGAGGGTCTGATCGGTCTCGAGGACCACCATCCCGATCCGGGCACGGGGCCCGAGGCCGTCGTCGGTCGTGAAGGCGAGCCGGCTGGGTTCCACCGGTCAACCGCCGATGATCGGGAGCTCGGGAGCGGCCCGGCGACTCAACATCTCCGGCCCCTCGGCGCGGACCACCAGGTTCTCCTCGTGGACCATCGCCTTGCCGGGCGCCCAGACGAGGCCCGGCTCGAGGGTGAGCACCATGTTCTCCTCGATCACGGTGTCGTCCGAGTCGGTGTTCGACGGCCACTCGGTCACCTGCATCCCGAGCCCGTGTCCCATGCGGCCCACGTCGTTGCCGAGTGAGCCGTTGGCCTTCAGCACGTCGTTCATCGCCGTGAACAGCTCGGTGGTGGTCACGCCGGGCCGCAGCATCTCCAGACCGGCCTCGGTGGCCTCCCACACGGCCCGGTAGGCGTCGCGGGCGCCCTCATCGGCGTGGCCGAAGGCGAAGTTGCGGTCGAAGTCGCTGAAGTATCCGTCGAAGGTCGAGCCGGTGTCGAAGATGAGCAGATCGCCATCCGCGATGAGGCGGTCGGACGGTTGGCGGATGATGTCGTCGATCCCGCCCGGGCCGGTGGCACCCACGAGATAGGGGACGTCGTCGGCCCCCTGCCGCAGGATCTCGGCCCGGAACGCCTGGAACGCGGCCCGCTCGGTCATCCCCGTCGACAGCAGGTTCGGGAGCTCGTCGAACGCGTTGGAGACGAGGCCGCAGATGTGGGCGTGCTTGGCGATCTCGGCCTCGGACTTGACCATCCGGAGTCGCACGATGATGTCGGTCGCATCGACGAAACCGCCGAGCTCGGCGCGGAGCCGATCGAGGTCGTTGAGCGGCATCCGCACGTGGGTCTCGGGCCCCATCGGCAGACCGATCCGACCGTCGCCGGCCACCTCGCGCACGGTGGCAGTGAGCAGGCTGACGCCGTCGTCGGCCGGCTGGGGGGACGACCAGGTGCGGACGTCGTCGATCCACGTCGCCGACATGGACGGGCCGCCGATGCTCGGGATGACGGCCACCGGCTTGCCGGCGGCCGGGACCACGACGAACCACGGTCGGGTGGGGCTCTGCCAGAAGGGGGTGTGGAAGCCCGTGAAGTAGCGGACCTCGGGTTCGGTGCACACGAGCACGGCGGCGATGTCGGCCTCGGCCATCATCTCCTGGGCCCGCCGCGTGCGGGCCTCGAACTCGGCGTCGGGGAAGCCCCGGGGTGGAACGGTCATCGGGGCTCCTCAGGGTCGCCGGAGATGGTGGTGGACGTTGCCGCCCTCGTCGACGAGGGTCTCGACCGGGACGAGCCCGTCGGCGGCGAGGTGGCGCTGGTAGATGCCGGTTCCGAGCGAGACCGACGTGCGACCGGTGAGCCGGTCGGTCCAGGTCGCGGCCTCGGCGGGTGCGGTGAACAGCAGCGCGCCACCGTCGCCGACGGCGGCGGCGAGTCGGCCGAGTGCGGTGGGCTGGTCGGCGGGCGGCAGGAGGA
Organism: Acidimicrobiales bacterium; assembly: GCA_020630195.1. Lineage (GTDB taxonomy): Bacteria > Actinomycetota > Acidimicrobiia > Acidimicrobiales > SZUA-35 > JAHDBV01. The sequence goes on along the minus strand of JAHDBV010000008.1, from coordinate 70,756 downwards.
AGAGGACACCGATCGCGACGACGCCGTCGAAGCGCCGTCCGAACAGGTCACCGTCGGGCAGCGCCTCACGGCGGGTCTCGACGGTGGGCAGGCGCCGGTCGAGGTGCTCGAGCATCGCGGGCGACGGGTCGGTGGCCGCCACCCGACAGCCGGCGTCGACGAGGGTCTCGGTGACGGGCCGGCCGGTTCCGGCTCCGACGTCGAGCACGCTCGCACCCGTCGGCAGCGTGGCCACCCAGTCCCGGAGGATCTCGACCCCGACACCCGAGCGGAGATCGTCGTAGGTGTCGGCGACCGCATTCCAGCCGGCGGAGGCCTCGGCGAGCGACACGGCCGTCACAGTCCCCGCACCGAGTCCGCGCCGTCGTAGAGGACGCCGGCCAGGGCGGCGTTGGCGGCCCGCCGGGCCTCGACGGCATCGGGGGCCAACTCCGAGCTCGGCGGGGCGACGGTGACGAATGCCGGGTCGGGCGCGGCGCCCCGCACGGGAAGCACGTGATGGTCGCCTCGGAGTGGGCGCACGTCGGCGGCGAGGAACGACTGGAGTGCGAACCCGACCCGCCGGGCGCCGGATCGGTTGGGCTGCGATCCGTGCACGAGCCAGGGGTGGTGCAGCGACATCTGCCCGGGACGGAGCTCGAGGTGCACGGCCCGGTCCGGGTCGACGTCGGTGACGGTCTGGCCCCGGGTCAGGATGTTGTCGTCACCGAACGTGTCCGCGTGATCGTGACGACGCCGGTGGGTGCCGGGCAGAACCGACACACAGCCGCTCTCGATCGTCGAGGGGGTGAGTGCGAGCCAGGCCGTCACGAAGTGGTCGGGCTCGAGCGCCATGTAGTGCGCGTCCTGATGCCAGCTGACGAAGGCCGACGAGTCGGGGTCCTTGGCGAAGAGCACCGTCGACCACAACGAGAGGTCGTCGCCGAGCAACGCGGTCACCGGATCGACGATGCGTCGATCCACGCACAGGTCGGCGAGGAACGGGAACACGAGGTGGGCGTTGTTGCGGTGCTCGGGATGCAGGTGCTCGGCATGGTCGAGCTCGGCCCGCTCGAGCCGGGTGAGGATCTCCGTGGCCTCCGCTTCGCTCATCACGTCGATCGGAGCGAGCCAGCCGTGCTCGCCGTAGTGCTCGATGTCGGCGGTCGTGAGGGTCACGCCGGGATCGTAGAACCGGCCGCCCGACCGGGACGAGCACTCCCGCCCGATGGAATCAGCCGGGCAGGAGTCCCAGTTCGGCCTTCCAGCGCAGCACCCGCACCACGGCGGCCTCGAGGACGGCCCGGTCGAGGGTTCCGTCGGCCACCGCGTCGACGAGGTGGTCACGGATCATCAGTGGCTCGGCCGGGTCGAGGAGCACGTCGACCCCGGCGGCCAACGCCCGGACGGCCACGTCGCCGGCGTCGTCGGAGGCGAGCGCACCCATCTGCAGCGAGTCGGTCATCACGACACCGTCGAAGCCGAGTTCGTCCCGCAGCACGCCGATGATGACGGGCGAAAAGGTGGCGGGTGTCCCGGTGGGGTCGAGCGCCGGGACCGCGAGGTGGCCGAGCATGACCGAATCGACGCCGGCGTCGACGGCGGCGGCGAACGGCGGCTGGTCGGTCGAGCGCCAGGTCTCGACGTCACCGTCGATGGTCGGGAGGCTGAAGTGGGAGTCGACGACGGTGCGTCCGTGGCCCGGCCAGTGCTTCACGACCGAGCCGACGCCGACCTCGGCCAGTTCCTCGACGACGGTGACCACCGCGGCCGCGGCGACCGCCGGGTCGCCCGAGTAGGCACGGTCACGGATCACCCCGGCGTCGGAACCGGTCACATCGGCGACCGGCCCGAGCACCACGTTGATGCCCACGTCGGCCAATGCGGCCCCGGTGGTGGCGGCGTACTCACCGACCCGACCGTCACGTTGCTGCACCCGGGCGCTCGGGAACACGGGGATGTCGCGCAGCCGGTTGACCCGCCCACCTTCCTGATCGACCGAGATCAGCAGCGGGGGCAGCCCGGCCCGGGCGGCCGCGGTCTGGAGTCCGGCGGAGAGCTCGCCCGTGGCGGTCGATGACGGGGTGTTCTCACCGAGATAGACGACACCGCCGAGCTCGAGTTCGGCCACCACCTCGGCCGGTGTCGCCACGCCGAACCGCTGACGGTTACGGGTCGAGAGCTGGTCGGCGGAGGTCCCGGTGAGCTGGACCATCAGCAGCTGGCCGACGAGCTGTTCGGCCGACATCGCCGCGGCGGCCTCCACCAACGGGTCGGGCGGCTCGGTCGTGGTGGTGGTCGGCGGGTCGGTCGTCGTCGGGGGTTCCGTCGTGGTGGTCGGCTCGCTCGTCGTCGTGACGGGCGCCGCCGTGGTCGAGGTGCCCTCGACCTCGAGGGCGGCGGATCCCCCACCGGTGCAGGCGGCGGCGACGAGGCCGAGCACGGCCAGCAGCAGCGTCGGGAGAACGCCACGCCGGACCCGGGGTCCGGCCACACGTCGGGTGGCGTCCATGGGGGCCGAGGCTAGCTCTGCGCCCCCGGCCGCCGGTGTCACCGGGCGGTAGCGTGCGCGCATGGCGAGCGGGATCCCCATGGTGTCGGCGCCCCCTCCGTTCGCCCGCTCCGATCTGGTCGCACTCGTGGCGATCCCGGGCGTCGGCCTGGGTTTCGCACGCGGCGCCGAGCGATGGGCGCTGCCACATCCCGACCCGATGACCGTGCTCGCCTCACTCCCCCACGACTCGACCCCGCGGTGGGTGTGGTGGGGTCGTGAGACCGCCGACCTCCTCGCCGCGGCGGAGGTGCCGATCGACCGGTGTTGGGACGTGGCCACCGTGCACCGGCTCCTGTTCGGGGGGTGGAGGACCTCGACCGCCGAGTTGTGGGCGGTCCTCCATGGTCTCGATCCGGCCACGGTCCCGACGATGGGCCAGCTGGACCTGCTGTCGATGACGGCCGACGAGGGCGATCCGGACGAACCCGTTCGCCCCGACGGCCATCTGCGGCCCGAATGGCTCGACGGCGGCCTCGCCGCCACACCGGGTCGCCTCGCCGTGTGGGCCGGCCTCGTCCTGGTCGCCCATGACCGCCAACTCGGCCTCCTCGACGAGCTCCCCGATCCCGACCGGGCCCGGGCGACCGCACGGGCCGAGTCGGCCGCCGAGTTGCTCTGTGCCGAACTCGAACACCACGGCCTCCCCGTCGACGTCGCCGAGGCGGAGCGGCTGATCACCGAAGCCGCCGGGACCCGACCCCACGATCACGCCGAGGAGGATCGGCGCCGGGCCGAGCGTGACGCCCGGGTGCTCGCCCATCTCCGGGGCTCGACCGGGGTCAACCTGCGGAACCCGGCCGAGGTGAAGTCGATGCTGCGCCGGGAAGGCCTCGACCTCCCCGACACCCGCGCCTGGCGTCTCGAACGCCACCGTGACGATCATCCGCTGATCGATGCGCTGCTGCGGTGGCGGAAGGCCGAACGCATCGCCACGACCTACGGGTGGTCGTGGCTCGACGACCACGTGGGTGGCGGTCGGCTCCGGGGCACCTGGTCGAGCACCGACGGCGCCGCCGGGCGGATGACGGCCTCGGCCGGGCTGCACAACCTGCCGGCCGAGATGCGCACGATCGTGGCCGCCCCCACGGGCTCGGCACTCGTGCGGGCCGACCTCGGCCAGATCGAACCCCGCATCCTGGCCGCCGTCTCGGGCGACACCCCGCTGATCGAAGCGACACGAGGCGACGACCTCTACGCCCCGATCGCCCGTCGCCTCGGCGTGACCCGCGACATCGCGAAGGTCGCCGTGCTCGGCGCGATGTACGGCGCCACGACCGGGGAGTCGGCCGGGGCGCTCGCCGGTCTCGAACGGAACTACCCCGTGGCGATGGGGCTGCTCGGCGAGGCGGCGGAGTCGGGCAAGCGGGCCGAGGACATCCTCACCTGGGGTGGCAGGCGGGTCCGGATGTGGGTGGATCCGTCGGTCGAGGGCAACCTCGACCGCGCCATCTCGGTGGCGGCCGCCCGTGGGCGCTACGCACGCAACGCGCTGATCCAGGGTGCCGCGGCGGAGTTCTTCAAGGTGTGGGCGATCACCGTGCGACGACGGCTCCGCCCCCTGGGCGGACGCATCGTGTTGTGCCTCCACGACGAGTTGTTGGTCGAGGTTCCCGCCGATCGGTCCGACGCCGCCGCCACCGTCGTGGCCGACGGCGTGCAGGAAGCCGCCGCCTACTGGTCGCCACGACCGGAGGTCCGCTTCGTCGCCGACGTGTCGGTCGTCGCCCGCTGGTCCGAGGCGAAGTAGCCGGTCAGGCCGTCGGACCCAGCAGCTCGAGCGTGGTGTCGCCGAGCGATGTGCCGGGGACGACGAGGTCGAGCACGACGTCGAAGTGATTGCGGCCCTCGACGGTCACCTCGGTGACCGGCGTTCCGGCCGCCCGCAGCCCCGCGGCGTGGGCGGCGCTCTGTGCGTGGAACTGTGCGGTCTCGTCCGAGCCGACCGCCACGACGGTCGGTACCCCGCCGGGCCGGAGGCGTCGGACCGGCGAGTTCCGGGCCGCCGCCGCGGCGTCGAGGCCGACGGCGTCGTTGATCGTCGTGGTGAGCAGTGGTTCGAGCTCGTAGACCCCGGAGACGAGCACGGCGCCGACGACGCCCGGCTCGCCCGCCGTCATCGCGGCGAGGTGTGCGCCGGCGGAACTCCCGGCGACGACGATCCGATCGGGGTCGATGCCGTGCTCGCCCGCCGCACGACGCAGCGCCCGCAACGCGGCGCGGCACTCGGCCACGATGTCGTCGAGTCGGGCCCTCGGCGCGAGCGTGTACCCGACGGCGGCGAAGGCCCAGCCCGCTGCGACCGAGTCGGCGGCGGCGAACCGGGAGTCGTCGGGTGACAGCTCCTGCCAGTAGCCCCCGTGGAGGTAGACGAGCAGGGGCACCGGCGTGGCCGTGGCGTTCGGCGGCGCCGCGACGAGCACCCGCTGGGCCGGTCGGACGCCGTAGCGCTGCTCGGCCACACGGCCTCCGAGTTCCGCCACCTCGGCCCAGGCCGCCGCGCTGCGTTCGCGATAGACCGCGAGGAACGGCCGGTAGTCACCGTCGGGCAGGCACGAGCTCGGTGAGTACTCCCGTTCGAGTGCGTTCCGATCGAGGTGACGCCAGCGGAGCTCCATCGGCGGCGAAGGTACACGACCCCCGGGACGGCCGATGTCCATTCACATGAATGGACATCCCATTCGTGTGAATGTATGTTGCCCGACGTGGCACCCGCCGACCGCACCCCGTTCCTGGCCGACTACCTGCCCTACCTGCTCCGCCAGGCCGACCAGACGCTGTCGGCTCCGTTCTACGCCGTGCTGGCCGAACGGGGGGTCGCCCGGTCGGAATGGCGGGTGCTCGCCGTCCTCGCCGACCTCGGCGAACTCACCGTGCAGGCACTGGCCACGGCATCGCTCAGCCCGCAACCGACCGTCACCCACGCACTGCGGCGCCTCGAAGCACGCGGCCTGGTGCGCCGTGATCCCGGAGCGGAGGACCGTCGACAACGCATCGTCTCGGTCACGCCCGACGGTGCCCGACTCACCATCGAGCTCATGGACGAGGCCCGACGCCTCGAGTCCGCCGCGTTGGCCGACGCCGGCGATCCGGCACCGCTCGTCGCCGCCCTGCGCACCCTCACCGAACACCTCGACACCGTCGACGGCCCCGACCCCGCCGTCGACTCCACCCGCTGACCGATCCGATGGAGCACGATCGAGCCATGAACGACCACCCGCCCGTGCCGCTCAGCCGGACGCCACTCGACCTCGCCGCCTGGATCGAGGAACACCGGGACGACCTCCGCCCACCGGTCGCGAACAAACAGGTGTGGCGCGAAGCCGAGATGATCATCATGATCGTCGGCGGCGGGAACGAACGGAACGACTTCCACGACGATCCCCGCGAGGAGTTCTTCTTCCAGATCCGGGGCGACATGAACCTCGTGATCTGGGACGGCGACGGCACCGAGCCCTACGACCTCCCGATCCGTGAAGGCGAGATCTTCCTCCTGCCGCCCCACGTCCGGCACTCACCCCAACGGCCCGATCCCGACTCGATCGGACTCGTCGTCGAGTACCAGCGGGACCCCGGCGAACTCGACGGGTTCGAGTGGGTCTGTGAGAACTGCGCCCACCGGGTCCACCGGGTCGAGGTGCAGGTCCAGGCGATCGACGAGGACCTACCCCCGCTGTTCGCCGCCTACCACGCCGACCTCGAGGCCCGCACCTGCCCGAACTGCGGTGTGGTCCACAAGGGCAAGGGCACGTTCTCGTGAGCACCGACGGCCTCCCCGACCCCGCCACGGCGACCGCCGCCGAGCTCGATGCCGCCGACCCGCTCGCCGGGTTCCGTGACGAGTTCGAGCTCCCCGAGGGCATCTATCTCGTCGGGAACTCCCTCGGCGCCCTCCCCCGCGCCGCGCGGACCCACGTCGGCATCGAGTTCGACCGGTGGCAGACCCTCGGGGTCGAAGGCCACTTCACCGGCGAGCTCGCCTGGAAGGACTACCACGAGCTCGTCACCGACCAGCTCGCCCGCCTCGTCGGTGCCCGATCGGCCGAGGTGGTGGCCATGAACGGGCTCACCGTCAACCTGCACCTGCTGCTCATCAGCTTCTACCGGCCCGACGGGCGCCGCCGGAAGATCCTGATCGAGGACCACGCCTTCCCCTCCGACCACTTCGTCGCCGAGTCGCAGATCCGCCAACGCGGGCTCGACCCTGCCGAGTGCCTCGAGGTCCTCGCACCACGTGAGGGTGAGGACACCCTCCGCCGCGACGACATCGTCGCCGCCATCGACCGGCTCGGCGACGAGCTCGCCCTCGTGTTCCTCCCCGGGGTCCAGTACTACACCGGCCAGGTGATGCCGATGGCCGACATCACCGCCGCCGGCCACGCCGTCGGCGCCACGGTCGGGTTCGACCTCGCCCACGCGATCGGCAACGTTCCCCTCGCCCTGCACGACTGGGACGTCGACTTCGCCGCGTGGTGCTCCTACAAATACCTCAACTCCGGCCCCGGTGGTGTCGCCGGTGCCTACGTGCACGAACGCCACGTCGCCGACCCCGACCTCCCGAAACTGCACGGCTGGTGGGGCACCGACCCCGCCACCCGCTTCGAGATGGCGACCGAGTTCGACGCGATCCCGAGTGTGGAGTCGTGGCAGCTGTCCAACGCGCCGATCCTGCCGATCGCCGTGCTGCGAGCCTCACTCGACGTGATCGACGCCGCCGGAGGCCTGCGGGCGCTGCGGGCGAAGTCGGAGCGTCAGATCGTCTTCTTCGACCGACTCCTCGCCGAACGCCTCGACGGACGAGTCGTCAACCTCGCCCCGCCCACCCTGGCCGACCGCGGCTGTCAGTACGCCCTGCAGGTGGTCGCCGGTGACGGCCGCCGGGTCTTCGACGAGCTGGCCGCCCGCCACGTCCTCTGCGACTGGCGCGAGCCCGATGTGATCCGGGCCGCCCCGGTGCCGCTCTACAACTCGTTCGCCGACATCGAGCGCTTCGTCGACATCCTCGACGAGATCGTCGCATGAGCCCGCGGATCACGATCATCGGCGCCGGCCAGGCCGGGGCGCTGCTCGCACTCCTCCTCGCCCGCCGCGGCCACGACGTCACCGTGTTCGAGAGCCGCCCGGACCTGCGTCGGGTCGACATCGACGCGGGTCGGTCCATCAACCTCGCCCTCGCGACCCGGGGCATCGTGCCGCTCGTCGATGCCGGGGTGATCGACGCCGTCGACGCGATCACGATCCCCATGCGGGGCCGGATGGTGCATGCCGTCGGTGACCCGACGCCCGACCTCCAGGCCTACGGCAGCCGGCCACACGAAGTCATCCATTCGGTGTCGAGGACCGACCTCAACGCGATCCTGCTCGACGCCGCCGAGGCCACCGGACGGGTCGACATCCAGTTCGAGGTCCGGCTCGACCGGGTCGATCTCGACACCTCGACCCTGCACTTCACCGACGGCCGGACCGAACCGTTCGACATCGTCGTCGGCGCCGACGGTGCGGGCTCCCGGGTGCGCCGCTCGATGGGCGACGCCGGCTCGTGTTCGTTCACCACCGACTGGCTCGATCACGACTACAAGGAACTCACGCTGCCGCCCGGAGTGGACGGCACCCACCAGCTCGACCCGAACGCGCTCCACATCTGGCCCCGGGGTGAGTTCATGCTCATCGCGCTCGCCAACCCCGAGGGCGACTTCACGGTGACCCTGTTCGCACCGTCGACCACCTTCGAACACCTCGACGCCGACCCCACCGCCGTCGCCCGGTTCTTCGACGAGCACTTCGCCGAATTCGTCCCGTTCGTGCCCGACCTCGTCGCCGAGTTCGGCGAGAACCCGACCGGACGGCTCGGCACCCTCCGGGCCGACGGCTGGCACCACGACGGCCGGGCCGTGCTCGTCGGCGACGCCGCCCACGCGATCGTGCCCTTCCACGGGCAGGGCATGAACGCGGCCCTCGAATCGGTCCGGTGTCTCGACCGCCACCTCGCCACCCGGCCCGACGATCCGGCCGCGGCGTTCGCCGCCTACGAGACCGAACGCAAGCCCGACGCCGACGCCATCGCCGAGATGGCCCTCGGCAACTACCTGGAGATGCGCAGCGGGGTGATCGACCCCGATCATCTCGCCAAGCGGGCGCTGGCGCTCGAGCTCGAACGTCGTCATCCCGGCCATCTCAGCCCTCGTTACAACATGGTCATGTTCTCGACCATGCCGTACGCCGACGCCCTCGAACGGGCCCGTCGACAGGCCGAGCTCATCACCACGTCGCTCGCCGATCCGACCTTCGACATCGACACCGCCGTCCGGGCGTTGCCGCCCCTGCCCGCCCTCGACCCGCTCGCCGACCCCGAGGCCCTCTCGATCTCATGACGACCGACCCGACCGACCCCACGCCGGCCGCCGCCGTGCCCCGCGACGCCGCCGACGGCATGACGTATGGCTCCTACCTCGAGATCGACGCCCTGCTGTCGCTCCAGAAGCACCGCTCGGTCGACCCGGACACCGGCCTGCCCGAACACGACGAGACGCTGTTCATCATCATCCACCAGGTCTACGAACTCTGGTTCAAGCAGATCCTGCACGAGCTCGACCACACCGTGGCCCTGCTCGACCGCGACGAGGTGGCGGCGGCCCGCCACCATCTGAAGCGGGTGCTGAAGATCCTGAAGACGGTCGTCGGCCAGATCGACGTGCTCGAGACGATGACCCCGGCCGAGTTCGCGAGCTTCCGCTCGTTCCTCGCGAACGCGTCGGGGTTCCAGTCGGTCCAGTTCCGGGAGCTCGAATCACTCCTCGGCATCAAGAACCGGGTGCTGGCCGAGTGGTTCGACGACGCCCAGGCCACCCGCATCACCGCCCGCCACGAGGCCCCGACGCTGTGGGACGCCGTGGTCCGCCACTGGTCCCGCCAGGGCGTCGCGGTGCCCGCCGAGGTCCTCGAACGAGACGTGCGCGAGCCGATCGCGGAACACCCCGGCCTCCAGGACGCGATCGTCGAGCACTACGCCGACGAGGCGTTCGCCAACCTCTGCGAGACGCTCACCGATCTCGACGAGGGCCTCCAGGAGTGGCGCTACCGACACGTGATGATGGTGCGCCGCACGATCGGCACGAAGCCCGGCACCGGCGGCTCCGACGGCGCCAGCTACCTCGCCACCACCCTCTTCCAGCCCGCCTTCCCCGACCTGTGGTCGATCCGGACACGATTCTGATGCACGACTATCCCGACCTCGCGCTCCACATCGCCGGCGAGTGGCGCACCACCGCCGAGACACTGCCCGTCGTGAACCCGGCCACGGAGGCCGAGATCGGCCGGGTACCCGTGGCCACGGCCGACGATCTCGACGACGCACTGGCGGCGGCGACCGACGGGTTCGCCGTCTGGCGTCGGACCTCGCCGCGTGATCGTGCCGACCTGATCCGTGACGCCGCCGCCCTGCTGCGGGACCGCCGCGACGAGATCGCCGCCGACATCACCGCCGAGCACGGCAAGCCGCTCCGTCAGGCGGAGCTCGAGGTGATCCGGGGTTGTGAGTTCTTCGAGTGGGACGCCGGTGAAGCGGTCCGCACCTACGGCCGGGTGATCCCGTCCGCCCCGGGGGTGTCCTACGTGGTGCACCACCAGCCGATCGGCCCCGTCGCCGCGTTCTCGCCGTGGAACTTCCCCATGAGCCAACCGGCCCGCAAGGTGGCCGGTGCCCTCGCCTCGGGATGCTCGATCATCCTGAAGGCGGCCGAGGAGACCCCGGCCGGCGCCCGCCACATCGTGCAGGCCTTCGTCGACGTCGGCCTGCCGCCCGGGGTGTTGAACCTCGTGTCGGGTGTCCCGTCCGACATCTCGGCCCACCTGATCCCCGACGACCGCATCAACCTCGTGGCGTTCACGGGTTCCACGAACGTCGGCCGCCACCTCACCGGCATGGCGTCGGAGCACATGACGCCCGTGCTCATGGAGCTCGGTGGCCACGCCCCGGTGATCGTCTGCGAGGACACCGACGTCGAGGCCGCCGCGGTGAGCTCGGCCATCCGCAAGATGCGCAACGCCGGCCAGGTCTGCACCTCCCCCACCCGCTTCTTCGTGCACGAGTCGATCTACGAGCGGTTCCTCCAGGTGTTCACCGCTCGGGCCGCCGAGACGGTGGTCGGCGACGGGACCGAGCCCGGCGTCGAGATGGGGCCGCTCGCCAACGACCGACGCATCGCCGCCATGGAGCACCTCGTCGCCGACGCCCGCTCGGCCGGCGCCGCCGTCGTGACCGGCGGCAACCGCATCGACCGTCCCGGGTACTTCTTCGAACCCACCGTGCTCGCCGAGGTCCCCGACACGGCCGCGGTCATGCAGACCGAGCCCTTCGGGCCCCTCGCCATCGTCAACCCGGTCGCCTCCCTCGACGAGGCCATCGAGAAGGCCAACGGGGTGCCCTACGGGCTCGCCGCCTACGGCTTCACGAACCGGGCCGACTACGTCGACCGCATGGTCGACGGCGTCGAGGCCGGGAACCTCTCGATCAACACCCTCGAGGCGTCGCTGCCCGAGACCCCGTTCGGCGGCGTGAAGTCGAGCGGCTACGGCCGTGAGGGCGGTGCCGAGGGCCTCGCCCACTACACGGTCGTCAAGAACGTGTCCCACAGCATCCAGATCGTCTGAGGAGCCGAGGATGACCCACGCACGCCACAAGGCGAAGGCGCACGCCCGCGAGTACATGACGGGGATCTGGGCCGCCGCTCTGATGCCCTTCGACGACCGGCTGCGTCTCGACGAAGAGGGCTTCACCGAGAACGTCCGGCACTGGGTCGACGACCTCGGCATCCGGGGCCTGTTCATCTCCGGGAAGCAGGGTGAGTGCTTCTCGATGACGGTCGAGGAGCGCAAGCGCACCTTCGAACTGGCGGTCGAGGCGACGGGCGACCGGGCCAGCACGATCATGTCGTGTTCGGATCAAAACCTCGACGTGGTGCTCGACCTCGCCCGCCATGCCCAGGACGTCGGCGCCGACTCCATCGTGGTGCACGCCCCGGCGCTGCACTTCACCTCCGCACAGGACGAGACCCTGCTGCGCTACTACCGCACCGTGGCCGACGCGGTCGACATCGGTGTGGCGCTGTGGAGCCACCCGGACAGCGGCTATCTGATGTCGCCCGAGCTGTGCAATCGCTTGGCCGACATCGAGAACGTCGTGGCGATCAAGTACTCGGTGCCCCGCCCCATGTACACCGAGCTCCACCATCTCGCATCCGACCGGATCCAGGTGAGCACGGCGTCAGAGGACGAGTGGCTCGACAACATCGTCGAGCTCGGCTGGCGGCTCTATCTGTGTTCGTCGCCGCCCTTCATGCTGCAGACGGCCACCGATCGCCGGATGCACGACTACACCGAGGCCGCCTTCGCCGGACGGGTCGACGAAGCCCGGGCGATCAGCGCGAGCCTCGAGCCGGTTCGTCGGGCCTGGAAGGGCACCCGCCCACCCGAGAAGCCCCATGCCCACCAGAAGTACTGGCAGGAGCTGCTCGGCCAGGTCGGTGGTCGGGTGCGGGCACCGTTTCTCGAACTGACCGACGCCGAGAAAGCGGCGACCCGGGAGGCGTTCGAGGCCTGCGGCCTCGGCTGAGGTTCAGCCGGCCCGGAGCACCCGACCGCCGTGGCCACCGGTGCGGTCGCCGTCGGCGAACACGAGTGCGCCGTTCACCAGCACCTGGTCGATCCCGCGTGCGTACACGGTCGGGTTCTCGAAGCTCGACATGTCGGTGAGCCCGTCGAGGTCGAACACGACGACGTCCGCCGCGCTCCCCGGGGCCAGCGTGCCCCGGTCGTCGAGGCCGAGTCGTTCGGCGGGCAGGCCGGTGAGGCGTCGCACCCCGTCCTCCAGCGTGAGCACCGCTTCGTCGCGCACGTAGTGGCCCAGGAACCGGGGCACCCAGTTGTAGCCGAGGAGGCTCATCATCCGGCCGGCGAGCGGGCCGTCGGTGGCGAGCGCCATCGTGTCCGATTCGACCGCACACAGCGGGTGCTCGAGCGCGAGCCGATTGTCCTCCTCGGCGAAGGCGTTGCTCGTGATCAGCAGGCCCTTCAGTCGTTCACCCTCGTCGGACAACAACTCGAACAGCGTCTCCCACCCGTCGTCGGCGCCCCGCTCGGTGGTGAGCTCCGCGATGGTCCGACCGACGAGCTCCCGATTCGCCGAGCAGGCGAGCAGCCGGACCCGATCCCACCGCTCCTCGGCGACGAGGCGCCACATCGGCAGCGGATTGTGCCGCAGCCGGGCCCGACCGGCCGGTGACCGCACCAGGTCGAGGAGCTCCTCGGTCGACAACGAGAACGCCCAGGCCGGGAACATCGAGGTGGCGGCCGTGTGGTTCCAGTTGGTCGGCATCATGTCCATCGCGACATCGATGCCCTCGGCCCGAGTCCACTCGACCATCTGGAGGGTGTTGGTGAGTGCGTCGTCGGGGCGGCCGTACTTCGGGTTGATGTGGGAGATCTGGAGCCGGACACCCGAGTCCCGGGCCACGTCGAGGGCTTCACCGAACCCGACGAAGTAGCGCGTGTCGCGGTTGCGGGAGTGGGTGGCGTAGAGCGCGTCGGCGTCGGCCGTCACCCGACACAGCGCGGCGAGCTCGTCGAACGCGGCGTTCTTGCCCGGGTGGTACTCGAGGCCCGTCGTGAAGCCGTGGGCGCCGGCCTCGAGCGAGTCGGCGAGCAGGCCGCACATCTCGTCGATCTCGTGTTGCTCGGCCGGGCGGGGTGCGTCGGGGCCCATCACGGCGGTCCGCAACGCGCCGTGCCCGACCATGCCGACGACGTTCGTGGCGATCCGCGCCTCGTCCATCTCGTCGAGCAGTTCCGCGTAGGTGTGCCAGTGTCCGGTCGGGCGGGAGCCGGTGGAGCGGAACAGCGCCGTGCGGTGCTCGGGGGTGCAGGGAGCGAGGCTGATCCCGCACTGACCGATCGCCTCGGTGGTGACGCCCTGGCGGATCTGGCTCTCGGCCCGCGGGTCGACGAGATGCGACAGGTCGGAGTGGGTGTGGATGTCGATGAACCCCGGGGCCACGACCTTCCCCGCGGCGTCGATGTCGACCGCGGCGGTCGGCGCGTCCGACAGGTCGTCGAGTGCGGTGATCCGGTCGCCGACGATGCCGACGTCGACCGACCGCGCCGGCGCGCCGGTGCCGTCGACCACGAGGCCGTTGCGGATGACGGCGTCGAAGGAGGTCACGCGTGTCGGTTGCGAGCGAGTCGGCTCTGCTGGTTGCGGGCGAGGCCGTGCTGGTTGCGGGCGAGACGCCCGGGGCGTGCACCGGTGTCGGTGTCGTCCGAGCGGGTCTGCACGCCGTTCACGAAGGTCGCGAGGTACCCCGACACGGGCTGCAGGAAGCGCATCCCGCCGGCGGGCAGGTCCTCGTGGGCCACGGGTGCCCGGACGGCGAGGTTGGCGTGGTCGATCACGTTCACGTCGGCCCGCATGCCGACCTCGATGGTGCCGCGGTCGGTGAACCCGTAGAGCCGGGCGTTCCGTCGGGTCTGCTTCTCGATGATGAACTCGAGCGGCAACTGCGGCCCGCGGGATCGATCGCGGGTCCAGTGGGTGAGCTGGGTGGTGGGCGCCGACCCGTCGCAGATCAGCTTCACGTGCGCCCCCGCATCACCGAGCCCGGTGATGGTGGAGGGGTGGGCGAGCATCTCGTGCAGCGCGTCGTGGTTCCGTTCGACGTAGCCGGCGCCGAACATCGAGGCGACGTTCGTGCCGTCGCCGTCGCACAGGTAGTCGTACGCCGCCTCGAGCGTGGAGATGCCCCGGGCCTCGGCCCGGGCGGCGAAGGACCGCTCCGGCCCCGGTTCGTAGTCGACGTCGCCCTCGATGAGGAACATGTTGGGCAGCCGGGCGAGGAAGGCCTCGTAGAGCGCCTCCATCGAACCCGCGTGTTCCGGTGGCACGTCGACATCCGACAGGATGCGGGCCTTCATCTCCGGGTCCCGCATGCGGGCGGCCCGTTCGGCGACCGGGAGGTGGGCGATCTCGAGGTAGGCGGCCCGACGCATGAAGGCGTGGTAGCCGGCGAGGCTCGACAGCAGACCGATCGGCCGACTGGCCACCTGCGGGAACAGCTGCGCACCCGAGGCCGCCTCACTCGTCACGAAGTCGAGGACCTCGCGCCAGTCGTCGGGGCGGTCGCGGTTCTGGACGGTGGTGAAGGTCACCTTCTGTCCGGTGGAGCGGGAGATGGCCGCCAACAGCTCCATCTCGTGGTCCTGCGAGAACCGCTCGCCACCGAACGCCTCGAGGTCGCCGATCGAGCTGGAGGTGATCGCCTCGAACACGCCGCCGCCACCGTCGGCCATGCCCTGCACGAGCGCCGTGAGCTCCTCGGGTGTGGCGTAGGTCCCGGGGACGGCGGTGCCGTCGATCGAGGTGTGGAAGATCGTGCGGGACGTCGAGAAGCCGACGGCGCCGGCCGCCGTGGCCTCGGCGACGAGACGCTGCATCTCGGCGAGGTCCTCGGCCGTGGCATCGGCGTTGTTCGCACCCCGCTCCCCCATGACGTGGAACCGGAGCGGGCCGTGGGCGATCTGTGCGGCGACGTCGAGGGCGTAGTGCCGTTGGTCGAGATGGTCGAGGTACTCGGGGAACGTCGTCCACGCACCCCACGGCACACCTTCGTGGAGCGCCACGCCGGGGATGTCCTCGACACCCTCCATCAGCTCGATGAGCGTCTCCTGTTCCCCCGGCGGACACGGGGCGAACCCGACGCCGCAGTTGCCCATCACCATCGTGGTGACGCCGTTCGAGAACGACGGGTCGAGCTCGTCGTCCCAGGTGACCTGGCCGTCGTAGTGGGTGTGCACGTCGACCCAGCCGGGGGCGACGAGTGCACCGTCGGCGTCGATCACACGATCGCCGGTCAGGTCGCCGCCGACGGCGGTGATGACCCCGCCGTCGATGCCGACGTCACCGGTCCGGGCGACCGCACCGGTCCCGTCGACGATCGTGCCGCCCTTGATCACGGTCTCGTGCTGGCTCATCGCTGGTCCCCCGACGCTGCGTGCTGGTGACGACGAACGTAGAGGCGGGGCCTCGGCCGGGGCAATCACCGGACGGTTCCGACGCGATGGACGCCGACCCCGACCGAGGGGAAGGATGGCCCGATGACCGATGCCGCACCGTTGCACCTCGCCGACGCCGCCGACCGATCGGCCGTGGCCGTCCGCCTCGGCGAAGCCACCCGCTCGTGGGACGAGGTCGAGGCCCGCAGCCGGCGTCTGGCCCGTGCGCTCGACGCCGATCTCGGTGCCGGCGCCGTCTGGGCGGTGTTGTCCCACAACCGCACCGAGTGGGCCGAGTGGGGTCTGGCCATGGCCCGCAGCGGCACCCGCCTCGTCCCGCTCAACTGGCACCTGACGGCCACCGAGCTGGCGGCGTTGCTGACCGACTCGGGCACGCGGCTCATCGTCGTCGGCCCCGGCCTGGTCGATCTGGCCGCCGAGGCGGCGGCACTCGCCGGGGTCGAACGGATCGTCGAGGTCGGTGATGTGTACGAGGACTGGTTGGCCGGGCACGACGACGCCCCGCTCGACGACCGGCCCTCGGGGTCGCCGATGCTGTTCACCGGCGGCACGACCGGGCGATCGAAGGGGGTCACCCGTTCCGACCAGTCGGCGGTGGTCTCGGCCTGGCCCCGGGTGTGGGGAGGCTGGGGTGATCTCGTCTCGAAGCCGACCGAGGGGCCGACGCTGATCTCGACGCCGCTCTACCACGCACTCGGCGTCGCGGTCTTCATGTCGTCGATGTCCCGAGGGCTGCCCGTCGTGCTCATGGAACGGTTCGATCCGGTCGGCGTGCTCGACACCATCGCGGAGCACCGCATCACCGCCACGCCGATGGTGCCGACGCAGTTCATCCGGCTGCTGAAGCTCTCGGACGAGGAGAAGGCCGCCGCCGATGTGTCGTCGCTGCGGTGGGTGCTCCACACCGCCGCCCCGTGCCCGGCGTGGGCGAAGCGGGCGATGATCGAATGGTTCGGGCCCGTGATCTACGAGATGTACGGCTCGTCGGAGGGCACGGGCCCGGCGTTGTGCTCGAGCGAGGAGTGGCTGTCCCACCCCGGCACGGTCGGGAGGGCCTCGGCCCGGGTCGAGTACTCGATCGTCGACGACGACGGGAACGACCTTCCGCCGGGCGAGGTCGGCACGATCTACTGCAAGCGAACCGACGGCCCACCGGAGTACCACGGCGACCCCGAGAAGACGGCGTCGATCCAGCTGGCCGACGGGCGCTTCACGGTGGGCGACCTGGGCTGGCTCGACGCGGACGGATTCCTCTACCTCGCCGATCGACGGGTCGACCTCATCATCACCGGCGGCTCGAACGTCTATCCGGCCGAGATCGAGGCGACGCTCATCGAGCATCCCGATGTGGCCGACGTCGCCGTGTTCGGCATCCCCGATCCCGAGTGGGGGCAGTCGATCATGGCCGTGATCGAAGCCCCCGACGGCCACACCGTGGACGTCGCGTCGGTGCGGGCGTTCGCGACGGAACGCCTGGCGAAGTACAAGGTGCCGGCCACCTTCGAGGTGACCGACACCCTGCCCCGCGAGGCCCACGGGAAACTGAAGAAGCGGTTGCTGCGCGACCCGTACTGGGCCGACGCCTGAGCCGGCCGGGTCGGAGGACCCGGCCGCCGGTGACGGCGGTGCTCGGATCCTCCGCCTCCCCGTGGTGGCGGGGAGATCGTCAGCCGACGGTGGTGCGGAGCAGCACGGTGTTGTCGACCTCGAGGTCGGAGCCCCAGATCAGTTCGGCGCTGGCGTCCCAGCTGATGTCGTCGTAGCCGAGCTTCGGATCGACGTCCGCAGCGGTCCACACGGTGGCGGTGCCCCAGGCACTGTCGTCGAAGCCGACGGCGGTCCAGTCGGCCGGGGACTCGACGGTGAGGAACTCACACTCGGTGTCGGGGTCCGACGAGCTCTCGCAGTCGGTGTTCAGCGGCGCCTGGTGCACGACGAGCGCCGACCAGTCGCCGGTGGTCACCGCCACGACGGCGCCCGAGGCGTCCTTGACCTGGGCGATGATCCCGCCGTCCCCCATCTGCTGGTTCGAGGCGCCGATGTACTCGAGGCCGGAGTCGGTCTCCTTGTAGTCGCGTGCCTCGATGGCGAGGGTGAACGGGGTGGCGGCGTCGAAGGTGAAGGTCTCGGAGTTGAACGACCGCTCGGTGGTGATCGGAACCGAGTCCTCGCCGACGAGTTCACCATCGACGTAGACGGCCATCCAGTTGTCGGCCCAGACCTCGATGGTGAAGGTCTCGACCTCGCCCGAGCTCACCTCCGCCGTGTCGTCGGTACCGCTGTCGTCGACGCTCGACTCGTCGGTGCCGGCGTCATCCGTACCGGTGTCATCGGTGCTGGTGTCGTCGGTGCCGGTGTCGTCGGTCTCGACGACGGCGGCCTCCTCCGACTCGACGGTGACGGCGAGATCGTCGGCGGCGTCGGAGCCGCAGGCGGCCGCCACGAGGGTCAGCCCGGCGAGGGCGGCGACGAGTCGGTGCATGATGGTCTCTCCTGGTCGGGCCCACGTCGGGCGCTGCGACGAACGTAGGAAGGTGGGCCGGGGCACGGAAGTGCCTGCGGGCATCGGTTCGGGCGACGGAGGGTGCCGATCGGCATGGGCCGAAGCGCACTTGTGGAACCATCCGGCGTCCTCCACCATCGACCCATGACCGCGATCGATCACACCGGGGCGACCGAGACGTGGTTCGCGCTGCTCGTACTCGGTGGTGTCGCCGGCGCCACCGTCTACGACGTCTCGGTCGGGGATCCCCCCTCCGGCGTGCTCCCGCTCGGTGCCGGTCCCGGGTTGGCGCTCGTGCTCGGCAGCTGTGCGCTCGCCGCCGGTCTCGTCGTCGCACTCGGCCGACTCGACCCGGCCGGTCGTGTCGAGTCCCCGTTGCGCGACGTGTTGCTTCTCGTCTGTCTCGGTCCGTTGCTGTTCGCCGACCCGACCTACGGCGCGTTGGCCATGTCGGTGCCGCTCATCGATCGGCGACGGCGTGATGCCGACCCACGGCGCTCGTGGCTGTCGGCCGCCATCCTGATCGTGACCGCCGCCATCGTGCTGCTCGAGGACACCCGCCGGACCACCATCGAGTTCGAGGCGATGATGACCCTCGCCATCGGATTCGTCGCCATGGGTGTGCTCGGCGATGCCCTCCGCCGCCTCGACGAGGGTGTCGAGGTCGAGCGCCGGCTCGCCGCACTCGACGAACGGAGCCGGCTCGCCGAGGAACTCCACGACAGCCTCGGCCACCATCTGCTCGCCGGATCGGTCCAGCTCCGCACGGCCCAGGCGCTGCGCGAACGCGATCCCGCGGCCGCGCAGGTCTCCATCGGCCACGCCTCGACCGCCGTGGCCCAGGCCATCGCCGAGACCCGACTCATCGTCGACGCGAGCCGCGGCGACGAACGGTTCGACATCGAGCCGTCGATCCGGGAGCTCGTGCAACGCATCCTGCCGACGGGCACGACCATGGAGGTCCACCTCGACGGCGACCACGACGAGCTCACCCCCGCCACACGGGTCGCCGTCTACCGGCTGGTCCAGGAGGCGCTGTCCAACCTCGTCCGCCACTCGGGCGCCACGGCCGCCTCGATCCGCAGCACCGCCGGGCCCGAGCGTGTGACGGTCGAGGTCGTCGACAACGGTGTCGGCTTCGACGTCGGCGACCCCGGACGCTCGGGAGGCCTCGCGAACATGCGCCGCCGGATCGAGGACCTCGGCGGCGTGTTCCGGGTCGACTCCGGGCTCGACGGCACGTTGATCACCGCGACGGTGCCCCGATGAACGCCGAGACCACCGCCGGCGGGCCGATCCGCATCGTCATCGTCGAGGACCGGTGGATGATCCGCGACGGCCTCGCGGCACTCGCGGGGGTCGCCGAGCACATCGAGGTCGTCGCCACCGGTGCCGACGGACGCGACGCGCTGGTGCTCGTCGACGAGCACCAACCCGACGTGATGCTCATGGACATCAAGATGCCCCACCTCGACGGCCTCGAGGCGACCCGGCGGATCAAGCGGTCGCACCCGGGGACCCGGGTGCTCATCCTCACGACGTTCGTCGAGAGCGACCTGATCACCGAAGCGTTGGCCGCCGGTGCGTCGGGCTACCTGACGAAGGACATCTCGGCCGACGAGCTCGCCGACGCCGTGACGGCGGCCGCCAACGGGCTCGTGCAGCTCGCCCCCGACGTCGCCACCCGCATCGTGACGATGATCGGGCCGGGTGACGCCGACCGGATCGACCCGGACGTGCAGCGAGCCATCGACGAACTCACACCCCGCGAGCGCGACGTGCTGCGGCTCCTGGCCACCGGCGCGTCGAATCCGGACATCGCCACCGAGCTCCACCTCAGCGCCGGCACCGTCAAGAACCACGTGTCGTCGATCCTGCGCCAACTCGGCCTCACCGACCGGACGAGCGCGGCGGTGCTCGCCACCCGGCACCGACTCGACTGACCGGGGCCTCTCAGGCCCGCCCCAGCACCGCCCGCACCACGTTCGGCACTCCGTCGGGATCACGCTGGCCGGCGCCGACCCCCACCGAGATCGGGGTCATCGCCGGGATGGGCTCGAACCGTTCGGCGAGTGTGCACACGAGGGCCACACCTGTCGGCGTCGCCGCCTCGAACGGCAGGGGGCCCGCCTCGATGGGCGCGACGTCGCGGGTGAGTGCCAGCACGGCCGGCACCGGAACCGGGAGCGAGCCGTGCGCGGCACGGGCCCGGCCCCGACCGACGCCGATGGGGCTCGCCACCACGGTGGGGGCACCGAGGTGCCGCCAGGCGGCGACGGCCCCGACGATGTCGGCGATGGCGTCGAGCGCACCGACCTCGTGGAAGTGGACCTCGTCGATCGTGGTGCCGTGCACGAACGCCTCGGCCGCCGCGAGTCGTTCGAACACGTCGAGTGCGACCCCGGCGACGGCCTCGTCGAGGTCCGAGAGCAACGACCGGATCTCCGGCAGGTGCCGGTGGGTGCGGCTGTCGGGCGCGTCGACGTGCACACGGGTGGCGGCGAGACCCGCCCGCTGGACCGACTCCCGCCGGAACCCGATGCCGAGACCGAGGGGGGCGACGGCCTCGGCGGGGACCTCGATCGGCACGCCGGCGTCGACGAGGGCCCCGAGCAGGAGGTCGCCGGCGACACCGGTCGACACGTCGAGCCAGACGATGGTGGGGGTGTCGGGGTCAGCCACGATGGGCGAGACCGAGGATGCGCAGGGCCGCGCACGCACCGCCGAAGCCGTTGTCGATGTTCATCACGGCCACGCCCTGGGCGCAGCTCGCGAGCGAACTGTGCAGGGCGGAGGTGCCGTCCGTGGCGACGCCGTAGCCGACCGAGGTCGGCACGGCGATCACGGGTGAGGCGACGAGACCACCCATGACGGACACGAGTGCGGCGTCCATCCCGGCCACCACGATCACGACATCCGCGGCCCGGATCTCCTCGAGGCGGGCCTCGAGGCGCCACAGTGCGGCGACACCGACGTCGACGATGAGCTCGGCCTCGACGCCCGAGAAGCGGAGGGTCGCGGCGGCTTCGGCGGCCACGCCGTGGTCGGACGTGCCCGCGGCGACGACGGCGACGCGCCCCGGCCGTGCCGGCAGGCCGCCGTGGAGCACGGCCGTGGACGAGGCGGGGTCGTGGGTCATGACGGCCGTGAGATCGGCAGAAAGACCGGCGAACCGCTCGGCCGGGAGACGGGTGCAGAGGGTCGGCCGACCGGCGGCGACGAGGTCGGTGAGCACCACGCGGAGCTGCTCGTCCGTCTTCGGTTCGCAGAGCACCGCTTCGGGCATGCCGATCCGGTCGGCCCGGTCGAGGTCGGGAACGTGCATCAGCCCCGACTCCGGCCGAGTGTGACGGGGATCGGCGCCGTCGTCGCACCGACGAACGCCCGACCCGGCCGATAGGCCGCGTCGTCGAGCGTGATCGACCGCAGGGTGGGCTCGGCCGCCCGCATGGCCTCGGCGACGGCGGCGAGGAGTTCGTCGTCGATCCGATGCCGATCGTCGCTCGGGACCTCGACCAGTGCTTCGTCCCCGCGGATCCGGCACCGCACGACGGGCATGCCGGCGGACCGGATGACCGCTTCGCCGGCCTCGACGGCACGGAGGCGCTCCTCGGTCACCCGGGTCCCGGTGTAGAGGCGGCTGGCGAGGCACGGCGAGGCCGGGAGTTCGGCGTCATCGGATCCGAGGAGCCGGGCGACGGCCCGAAGGCGGGCCTTGGTGATGCCCAGCTCGACGTAGGGGTGGCGCACGTCGTGTTCCTCGGCGGCCACGAGGCCCGGGCGGTATTCACCGAGATCGTCGAGGTTGGCGCCGCTCACCACGGTCGCACCCCGGACGGCGCCGGCCGCGACGAGTCCGTCGATGGCGTCGTAGAGGTGCGTCTTGCAGTGGTAGCACCGGTCCGTCGGATTCGAGAGGTAACGCTCGTCGTCGAACTCGCTGGATCGCACGAGTTCGAGACGCCAGCCGGCCTCGCCGGCTCGAGCCCGGACCCTCGCCGTGGCGTCGGCCGGGACCGCCGCGGTGACGGTGTGCACGATCCGCGTGGTCGGTTCGACCCGATGGGCGACGGTGGCGAGCAGCAGGCTGTCGACCCCGCCGCTGCAGGCGACGGCGACCGGACCGGCCGCGGCGAACCAGCTCTCGAGGGCGGTGAGATCGGCGGTGGCGCTCATCGGCCGGCCCCCGGGGTGGCGGCCGCCTCGGCCGCCCGGAGCACGTCGCGAGCCGACAGGCCGAGCCGATCGGCGGCGGCCCGGACGTCGTCCCACTCGACGCTCGTGTGGGAGCGGCCGGTGTCGAGCGACGACGTCTTGGTCGAGATCGACTCACCCCCGACGGTGACGGCGCCGGGTTCGCGCCGAAGCACCCGCCGGGCCACCTCGTGATGCCGCAGACCGATCGTGGTCGTCTCGGCGAACACCGCCTCGGCGACGGCGTCGAGTCGGGCGTCGTCGACCAGGGCACAGAGGGTGAAGGCCGGACGGCCCTTCTTCATCGTGATCGGGACCAGCCAGGCGTCGAGTGCGCCGGCCGCCAGCAACGCGTCGAGCACCCCGGGCCACAGGCGCGGGTCCATGTCGTCGACGTTGGTCTCGAGCTGGTGCACGGCCACGCCGCCGAACGGTACTCACCGCGGGCCCGGGCCGGGTGGTGACCAACCGGTCACCGGAATCGGCGGGCTCCGGCGACACCGAGGTGTTGTGTCCGGCGTCGGCGAGCGCCAGCGTGGTCGCCATGAGCGCCGAGACCATGACCGCCGTCGTCACCACCGGCAACGGCGGCTTCGATCGCCTCGAGATCCAGCAGGTGCCGATTCCCCGGCCCGCACCGGGCGAGGCCCGGATCCGCGTGCTCGCGGCCGGCATCAACAACACCGAGATCAACACCCGCCTCGGGTGGTACTCCGACGACGTCACGGCCTCGACCGACGACACCAGCTCCGACGCCGACGCCGCCGACGACGACGTTCACCGTGAGGACGGCGGCTGGAGCGCACCGACGCCGTGGCCGCTGATCCAGGGCACCGACTGCTGCGGTGTCGTCGACGCCGTGGCCACCGACGTCGACCCGTCGATCGTCGGGCGCCGGGTGATCGTGCGGTGCAGCATCCGCCACCTCGGCTACGACACCTACGACCACGTGTGGATGGCGTCCGACTTCGACGGCGCGTTCGCCGAGTACGTCACGGTCGCCGCCTCGGAGGTGTTCCCGGTCGACTGCGACTGGACCGACGCCGAGCTCGGTTCGATCCCCTGCGCCTACGGGACCTCGGAGAACATGCTCCACCGGGCCGGGGTCGACGGGGCCGACCACGTGCTCGTGACGGGAGCATCCGGTGGTGTCGGGTCGGCGACGGTGCAGTTGGCGAAACGCCGCGGCGCCCGGGTCACCGCCGTGGCCTCGGCCTCGAAGGCGGCAGCCGTGCGGGCGCTCGGCGCCGACGACGTGATCGCCCGTGGCGAGCCGATCCCGACCGACACGTTCACCGTGGCGGTGGACAACGTGGCCGGGCCCGCCTTCGCGGCCGTGCTCGGCTCGCTGCGCCGAGGCGGGCGCTATGTCTCGTCCGGCGCGATCGGTGGACCGATCGTCGAACTCGACATGCGCACGATGTACCTGCGCGATCTGCGCCTCATCGGCTCGACGGCATGGGACGAACCGGTCTTCCCGAACCTGGTGGGCTACATCGAGCGGGGCGAGATCCGCCCCGTGGTGGCCAAGACCTTCCCGCTCGTCGACATCGTCGCGGCGCAGCAGGAGTTCCTGGAGAAGGCCCACGTCGGCAAGTTCGTGCTCATCCCCTGACCACGTGTCGGCAAGCCCCGGTCCACTGGACGAGCGTCCAGTAGCGTCACCGCGATGGAGCACACGAGCGGCTTCGGCCTCCCCGCCGAGATGCTGCGCGACGAGCGCCACAGCCGTCGGGTCCTCACCAACCGGTGGTTCTTCGTCGCCACCCGCGGCGACCTCCCCGAGCCCGGCGACATGTTCGCCTTCGACCTGTTCGACGAGAACGTGCTGCTCGTCCACGGTCCCGACGGGGTGATCCGCGGCTTCGAGAACCGCTGCGTGCATCAGAGTGCCCGCCTGCTCGACGGCGTATCGGGCTCGTGCGGTCGACGGCTCGTGTGCCCCAACCACCAGTGGAGCTACGACCCGTCGTCCGGCGCGCTCCGGGGCGCCACCGGCATGCCCGTCGACTTCGTCGACCGGCCACCCGACGGGTTCGGGGGGCTGCGTGCGATCTCGGTCGGCGAACGAGGCGGTCTCGTGTTCGCCTGTCTCGATCCGGATGCCGACACCGCCGACCTCGACGACCTCCAGCAGGTGCTCGCCCCCTACACCGACCCCTTCCATCTCGACCGTGGCGGCTACCGGGTCGCCCTGCACGAGCGGGAGGTGGTGGACGCGAACTGGCTCGTCGTGATGGTGAACAACCGAGAGTGTGTGCACTGTCGGGCCAACCACCCGGGGTTGTGTGACGTGTTCGATCCGTCGAGCTTCAACGGCGCGACCACACCCGCCTACGCCGAACGGCTCGCCGAGGCCGCCGCACGATGGGAGGCCGCCGGGCTGGCATGGCGGGAGCAGGCCTTCGACCCCCACGATGCCGTCCGGGTCGCCCGGTATCCGATGGCCGAGGGCTTCGCCTCGATCACCTTCGATGGTCGCCCCGCCTGCCGCCGCACGATCGGACCGTGGCACCACCACGACGCCAGCACGCTGTCGATCTGGCTCAACCCCAACGCCTGGCTCCACTTCACCTCCGACCACATCGCCACGAACTGGGTGCTCCCGCTCGGAACCGACCGGTGCCTGCTCGCCACGACCTGGCTCGTGCACGCCGACGCCGTGGAGGGGGTCGACTACGACGTCAATCACCTCGCCGAGGTCTGGCGGGTCACCAACGCCGAGGACGTCGAGCTGTGCCGTTCGATGACGGCGGGCGCCCGCTCCGCCCACTACCGCCCCGGCCCGCTCGGACGCGACGAGCGCTGGTGCGTCCAGTTCTGCGACTGGATCGCCGCCAACGCCGACTGAGCGTCGCTGGCGCACCCGGCCGCTCGCCGCGCACACTGCGTGCCATGAGCGAGCCCACCGACACGATCGAACCGCCCGAGAACGAACTGCTGACCACCCTCGGCGACGGTGAGGTGCTCGAACTCGACCCGGAGGCCGGGACGAGCCGGCTCCGCTTCGTCTGCAAGCCCGAGATGTGCCATTCGGGCGGGGTCGCCCAGGGCGGCTTCGTCACGGGGTGGATCGACTCGGCGATGGCCCATGCCTGCATCGGGCGCTACACCACCGAGTTCTGGATCGCGACCCTCGAGATCAAGGTGACGTTCTTCAAGCCGACCCCGCCGGGCCCGGTGGTCGCCGAGGGGTGGATCGAGAAGGCCGGCAAGCAGACCGTCTTCGCCGAAGGACGCCTCCTGAACGAGGCCGGCGACGTCCTCGCGAAGGCGACCTCGACCATCCGTCTCGTCCCGAATCGGGTCTGATCGGCGACCGCCGTCGGCCCCGACTCATCGGGAATCTTCGGATGCCGAAGAGACATCTGACAGCCTTACCGTGTAAACCTGTCACCGGGACCGGACCGTTCAGGAGCCTTCGATGACCGACACCATGCCCGACAGCACCACCGCGGAGGCGTCGAACGACGACGAACTCCTGCCGATCACCATCCGCACCCCGGAGATGGAGATGGCCGAGCTCGGTGAGGACGTCGGTGACGCCGCCGACCTCGAGATCTCCGAGATCAACCCGGTGAACGCCCATCTCTTCCGGGATCACCGCTGGCATGACCACTTCGCCCGTCTGCGGGCCGAGGACCCGGTCCACTTCAACGAGATCGAGACCGCCGGGCGGTTCTGGTCGATCACGAAGTGGGAGGACGTGCGCGCCGTCGACGGCAACTGGCAGGACTTCTCCTCCGCCAGCGGCATCACCCTCGGCCTCAAGGCCTCGGACATGCCGGCCCAGCCGTCGATCCCGATCACGCCGTTCATCGCCATGGACCCGCCGGAGCAGACGGCGCAGCGCAAGACCGTGCGCGGCATCTCGGCGCCGAAGAACCTCCGTGAACTCGAGGGCCTGATCCGCGAGCGCAGCGTGAAAGTGCTCGAGGACCTGCCCGAGGGCGAGGTGTTCGACTGGGTCGACACCGTCTCGATCGAGCTCACCACGCTCCTGCTGGCCACCCTGTTCGACTTCCCCCTCGACGACCGCCGCAAGCTGACCCGGTGGTCGGACATCGTGTTCGCCATCCCGGAGCCGGGTGGTGTGGTCGAGTCGCAGGAGCAGAAGCGCGACGAGATGCTCGAGTGCGTCTGGTACTTCGATCAGCTCTTCAAGGAGCGGCGGGAGAACCCCGGCTTCGATCTCGTCTCGATGCTCGCCCACGGTGAGGCGACCAAGGACATGCAGCCGATCGAGCATCTCGGCAACCTGCTGCTGCTCATCGTCGGCGGCAACGACACCACCCGGAACACGATGACCGGCAGTGTCTACGGCCTCAACAAGTACCCCGAGCAGTACGACAAGCTGATCGCGAATCCGGAGCTCGTCGAGAACTTCGTGCCCGAGGTGATCCGCTGGCAGACGCCACTGTCGTACATGCGCCGCACGGCGACGCGCGACGTCGAGATCGGCGGCAAGCAGATCAAGAAGGACGATCAGCTCCTCATGTGGTACGTGTCGGCCAACCGGGACGAGGAGAAGTTCCCGAACGCCGAGCAGCTGGACATCGAGCGGGAGAACGCAAAGGAGCACCTGTCCTTCGGGTACGGGGTGCACTTCTGCATGGGCTCGCGCCTGGCCGAGCTCCAGCTGAAGATCGTCTGGGAGGAGATCCTCGAGCGCTTCGAGCGGATCGAGGTCGTCGGCGAGCCGGAGTACGTGTTCTCGTCCTTCGTGAACGGCTACTCGAAGCTGCCCGTCAAGGTCACCCGGAAGAAGTGATCGGTCGGGGCCCCTCGCCGGCCCCGCACCCCCGATCGCTCAGGCCAACACGGCGAAGCTCGCCGTCGCGGACGCCACGAGGCGGCCGTCGGCGTCGACCGTGCGCGCCTCGAGGTGCATGACCCGGCGTCCGGGGTGCACGACCGTGGCCTCGGCCCGGAGTTCGCCACCCGAGGCCGCCCGGATGAAGCGCGTCTGCATCTCGATCGTGGCGCAGAACACGCCGTCGTCGAGCAGCGACATCACGGCTGCGCCCATGGCGGTGTCCATCATCGTGAACGCCACGGCGCCATGGGCCACGCCGTTCGGGTTGTGGTGCCGCTCGTCGAGCACGAGCCGGGCCGACCCGCGCCCGCCGTCGCCTTCGACCTCGAAGCCGAGATGGGCCTGGAGCGGGAACGACGGGTGTTCTGGTGCCATGAGGTGACCCTAGGTGGAGCGGATCAGACGATCTCGACCATGACCGAGCGCGGCCCCCGGATCGCACCCTCGGCCCAGACGACGTCGTGGCCCGGAACGAGCCGGAACGACGGGACCCGCTCGAGCCATCGCGCGACGGCGACGTTCAGCTCGAGGCGGGCGAGGTTGGATCCGAGGCATCGGTGGATGCCCGACCCGAACGCGACGTGGCGGTTGCGCTGGCGCTCGATGTCGACGGTGGCCGGGTCGTCGAAGACCTCCGGATCCCGACACGCCGCGGGGAAGGCCATCATCACGGTGTCGCCGACCGAGACCTCGACGTCGCCGATCGTCGCCGGCGCCACCACCGTGCGCCACAGACTCACCGAGGCGTAGGCCCGGAGGAACTCCTCGATCGCGGTGGGGATCTTGTCCGGGTCCGCCACGAGCGTGCGGCGATCGTCGTCGTGGGAGGCGAGGTGCCACAACGAGGCTCCCAGCACCCCCCAGGTCGTGTCGATGCCGGCCACGAGCTGGAGGGCGAGGATGTGCTGCAAGGTGGCGTCGTCGATCGGCGCGCCGTCGACCTCCGCCTGCACGAGCACACTCACGAAGTCGTCGCCGGGTTCGGCACGGCGGGCCTCGATGACCCCGGCGAAGTAGCCGGTCATCTCCGCCACGGCCTGTTTGCGGACGTCGACGTCGTTGTCGCCGAGTTCGAGGCCGTGGATCCACCGGCGGAAGAGGTCGCCGTCGGATGTCGGGATCCCGAGCAGGGCGGCGATGGTGGCGGCGGGGATGTGCGCTGCGTACTCCGCCGCCACGTCGACGGGCTCGCCGGCGGCGAGCCGCGGGAGCAGCTCGTCGATCAGGTCGTCGCAGATCCCGAGCACGTGCGAGCGCCAGCCCTCGATGCGTTTCGGGTTGTAGAACGGCAGCATCGCCCGCCGCATCGGATGATGGTCGGGCGGATCCAGATGGATCGGCGGGAAGACACCGCGGGGCACGGTCCCGCCGGCGGTGACACCGCTGTGCCCGCTCGAGAACGCGTCGGTGTCGTGGGCGACGGCCGTGATGTCGGCGAACCGGGTCGGCAGCCAGACCCCCTCGTTGTATCGATCGGTGTGGGCCGCGGGGCAGCCGGCGCGGAGCTCGTCCCAGATGGGGAACGGGTCGTTCGTCCAGCGCGGATCGTGGTGGTCCCAGTCGGTCGTCCAGTCGTCGACCCGGGGAACGGGGCTCGTCGTGTCGCTCATCTCGGCTCCGGAAGGCGGAAGGCTGCGGGCCGAGACTCCCCCGCTTTTGGAACCATGTCAAAGAGCGTGGGATCGTCGGCGCACCCCACCCGGAGGCCTCCGTTGCGCACCATTCCTCGTGAACCCGTCGTCGACGTCGTCGAGCGGGACGACGGCACGCTCGTGCTGACCTGCCCGATCGCGCCACTCGACGTCCCGGACGACATGGTGACCATGCTGGTCGACCGGGCGGCGCGCCATCCCGACCGACTGCTGCTCTCCGAGCAGGACGAGGCCGGCGTGTGGCACGACCTCACCTATGGCGACGCCGTCGATCGGGCCCGTCGGGTGGCGCAGTGGCTGCTCGATCACGATGGCGGACCCGACCGCACGCTCGCGGTGCTGTCCGCTCGGTCCCTCGACCATTTCGTGCTCTCGTGGGGGGCGCAGATGGCACGGGTGCCCGTCTGCCCGGTGAGCGTTCCGTACTCCACGGTGCCGGGGGCGTTCGGGAAGCTGTCGACCGTGCTCGACCTCGTCGCTCCCGCCTTCGTCTACGCGGCCGACCCGGCGCTCCACCGTGCCGGGCTCGAGGCGGTGGCGAACGACTCGGCGGTCTCGTGGCGCCTCGACGATGCCACGCTCATCACCGACGCCGGCGGCCACGACGGCGCTGTCGCCCTCCACGAGCTGCTCACCACCGAGCCCACCGACGATGTCGATGCGTCGATCGGGGCCATCACCCCCGACACCGTGACGAAGTACATCTTCACCTCGGGCTCCACCGGGGTGCCGAAGGGCGTCATCCAGACGCACCGGATGCACCGCGGCTTCCTCGGCGCCATGTGCGCGCTCGCCGATGAACGTGACGACGGCGACGTGCGGGTGCTCGACTGGATGCCCTGGAGCCACGTCGCCGCCGGAGTGATGCGCCAGAACATGCTGATCCACGACGGCGGCACGATCCATCTCGACCGGGGACGCCCACTGCCCGGCCAGTACGACGCGACGATCGAGAACCTGGCCGCCATCCGTCCGACGGTGGCGAGCGGTTCGCCGATCGGGTGGGGCATGCTCGTCGACGCCCTCGAGGCCGACGACGAGCTCGCGGCGTCGTTCTTCGGGTCGTGCCGATCCTTCGGCTTCGGCGCCGCGGCCATGCCGACGAGTGTCGCCGATCGGCTCCAGGCCCTGGCCCGGGCCCACACCGGCGGCCCGATCCTGCTCACGACGAGCCTGCTGTCGACGGAGGTCTCCGTCGGCCTCAACCGCTGGTGGCCCACGGAGGACCACGACGTCCTCGGGCTGCCCGGTCCGGGCTCGGAGGTGAAGCTCTTGCCACTCGGTGACGGCCGCTACGAGCTCCGACCCCGGGGGCCGGGCATCACTCCCGGCTACCTGGGCGACCCGGCGATCACCGAGGCGGCGTTCGACGAGGAGGGCTTCTTCCTCATGGGCGACGCGGTCCGGTTCCGGGACCCGGACGACCGACAGCGGGGCCTCTGCTTCGCCGGTCGGGTGGCGGAGGACTTCAAGCTCGTCAGTGGCACCTGGGTGCAGTCGGGCGCACTCCGCAGCCGGGTGGTCGCCGCCGCCTCACCGCTCGTGCGCGACGCCGTGATCTGCGGCCTGAACGAGGCCGAGGTGACGGCACTGCTGTGGCCGAACCCCGCCGCGTGTGCGGACCTGGCCGGTGACGCCGACCCCGCTCGATCCCCTGCCGTGCGGGCCGCCATCGCCGAGGGCCTCGCCGCCCACAACCGGGCCAACCCGGCCTCGTCAACCGCCATCCGTCGCTTCCTGCTGCTCGACTCGCCACCCGATCCGACACGGAACGAGATCACCGAGAAGGGCTATGTCAACCAGCGGGCCGCCCAGCTCCACCGGGCCGACGAACTCGCCCGCCTCTACGCCCCGGATCGGGATGCCGACGACGACGTGGTGACCGTCCCGGAGTGAGACACACGGTTCGGCATCCGCGATGCCGAGCCTCAGCCTCCGTAGTGCTCGAGGCGAGCCTCACCGGCCCGCATCTGCTCGACCGCGGCCTGGGCCTCGGCGATCGCGTCCGACAGCCGGTCGATCACGACGTCCTTGTCGTCGGTGAACGGCAGGTCGTCGACGAGGCGGCGGAGACGATCACCGGAGCGCCACGCCGCCATCTTCGCCCACTCGGTGTACAGCGCGTTCGGATCGTCGACCGAGATCAGATCGGCCGAGCGGCTCTGCTCGTCGACGCTCGTGTCGAGCGCGACGTAGCCGTTCACGAGCGAGATGCGCTCGGCGAGGGTCGCCAGCGGGCCCGCTCGATGCACCACCATGTCGCCGTGCAGGGCGATGGCGTAGCCGGGCCCGGGGAACTCCGGCGTCACCACGCGGTCGTCCGGCGGTGTCTCGCCCCGGGCGGCGAGCTCGGCCGCTTCGGCCTTGGTGCCGGTGA
The DNA here is from genome assembly GCA_020630195.1 of Acidimicrobiales bacterium. Taxonomy (GTDB): domain Bacteria; phylum Actinomycetota; class Acidimicrobiia; order Acidimicrobiales; family SZUA-35; genus JAHDBV01. The sequence continues at coordinate 39,622 of JAHDBV010000008.1, read as the reverse complement.
AGTACTGGAATCGCCCCCCGTCGACGTCGGCCGGGTCGGTGACCATCAGCACGAAGTCGAGCGGGAGGGTGTCGTGGTGCCACTTGTCGATGGCCGTGTCGATCCGGTTCGGTTCGAAGTTCATGTGCCCGAGGTGCAACGGCATCGGATGCGGAGCGATCTCGATGCCGTAGACGGCCTCCAGGTGATCGCTGACCTCCTGGCTGATGCAGAGATCCCGCAGCCACCGTGACCGATAGCAGGCGCCTCGCAGCATGTTCTCGATGCGATCGTTGGCCGGGCTCACGAACCCGCGGAGCTGACGGGCCGTGGCGAGCAGGATCTCGGCCCCCTCATCGCTCAGGACCCGGAACGGGCTCGACGCGGCGACCGGGGTGGCCTTCGTGGCGATCTCGGCGTCGTCGTAGCCGAGATCGGCGAGCATCACGATCTCCGATGGCGCCTCGAGCTGCAGGTGCCGCGCCGGATCGAACGGCGGCTCGTCGTCGAGCCACTCGTAGCCGGCGGGTTGGGTGTCGGGAAACGGAACGGCGATGCCCATGCGTTCAGCCTCCCCGAGGTGATCCAATGTGTCCAGCGCATCTACCACACCGCATTCATGCACAACGCGCATCTATCCTCGCAGCGGTGTCGTTGGATCGTGGCCACCTCGAACTGCTCCGGGCGATCACCCGCCACACGACCCTGGCGGCGGCCGCGGACGCGATCTCGCTGAGCCCGTCGGCGGCGAGCCGTCGGCTCCGTGAGGCCGAACGACGCCTCGGCATCGAGCTGGCGGTCGCGGACGGCCGGACACTCCGACTCACCGACGCCGGCCAGCTCCTCGCCACCACCGCCGACACGGTCCTGCGCCAACTGGCCGATGCCGAAGCGGCCGCGGCCTTGATCGCGACGGGTGAGGAGCCTCCGGTCCGCATCGGCGTCGGGTTCCACGATCGGATCACCTGGATGCTCCCCTCCCCCGACCAGCTGCCGGTCGAGATCGTGCGACTGCCCACACTCCGCCCCGCCGAGGCCGCCGATGCACGCCTCGCCGATCTCACCGTGGACGTCGTCGGCGCTGCGCACGTGGTCGGGACACCGTTGGCCGACGACGAGCTCGTGCTCGTGGCCGCAGCCCACCACCCACTCGCCGGTCGCACGATCGTCACGGCGGAGGATCTCGCGCCGCACCGCTTCCTCGCGTCCGACACCGAACCGCAGCCCGGCTTCGAACTCGACGGGTTCCTGCTGCCGTCGGGCGGAGGCCCGCACCTCATCACCCGGGTGGCGTCCCTGACGGCGCTGACCGAGCTGGTCGCCCGCGGCGACGGGGTCTCGATCCAACCATCACGGGCCGTGACCGGTCTCTCCCACCTCGGCCTCAGACTCATCCCGCTCGACCGACCCGTCGCCGTGGTCTGGGTGGCCCGGGCCACCGACCCGGCCGCCCCGATCGACCACACCGTCGAGCTGCTCCGAGCGGTGGCGGGCGGTGACGTTCGGGTTCCCGGCGACGCCGACGACTAGGTTCCGCGCCATGCAGGACACCCCGGTCGCCCAGCCGCTCGCCGGACGGCGCATCATCGACCTCGGGCAGGTGCTCGCCACACCGACGGCCACCTACCTCTGTGGACTGCTCGGTGCCGAGGTCGTCAAGGTGGAGCCGATCGGAGGCGAGTGGCTCCGGAGGGTGAACACCCCGGTCGGCTTCTCCACACAGAACGCCGGGAAGCGCTCACTCGCGATCGACATGCGTGCGCCGGGCGCCGCCGAGGTGGTGCTCCGGCTCACCGAGACCGCGGACGTGTTCGTGCAGGGCTTCGCTCCGGGCACGGCCGAGGCGATGGGACTCGGTATCGAGGCCGTGCGTCGCCGGAGCCCGGCGATCGTCTACGCGTCGTTGTCGGCCTATGGCGAGGAGGGCCCCTACGCCGGACGCCCGGCGTTCGACCACGTCGTCCAGGCGATGAGCGGCATCATGCCCGCGACGGGGTTCGAGGGGTCGCCGCCGACGAAGGTCGGCGCACCGTTCCTCGACTACGGCACGGGGCTGCTCCTCGCCTTCGGCATCCTCGCCGCACTCCTCGAACGGGACCGGACGGGTGAAGGCGTCGACGTCGACGCCGCCATGCTCGACCTCGGCCTCTTCCTGAACGCGAGTGGGCTCGTCCGGGCCGCCAACGGTGGTGGGAACCCTCCCCGCACCGGGAACAACGCATTCAGTGGCGCCGCTGCGTCGGGCTCGTTCGAGACCTCCGACGGCCTGCTCATGGTCGCCGCCAACAAGGTCACACACTTCGCCCGCCTCGCCGAACTCCTCGAGCTGCACGACCTCGCCGCCGAGCCGACGATCGGGCTACCCGGCGCCGACCCCGATGAGGTCGCGACGGCGCGCGTTCGGATCGCGGAACGATTCGCCACCCGCTCCGCCGCGGAGTGGGAGACGCTCCTGAACGCCGAAGGCATCCCGTCCGGCCGCGTCCGGTCGTTGACCGAAGTCGTCGACGAGGGGCACCCGATCGCACGCGGCCTCCTGCACCACGTGCCCGACCCGAGCCCCGAAGCACCCGATCGCACGCGCCGACTCCCCGGCGTCGGCGTCCGCCTCAACGGCACGATGCCGGGCCCCGATGGTCTCGCGCCCTCCGTCGGGACCGACACGAGGGCGATTCTGACCGATGCGGGGTTCGGCGGCGACGAGATCGACTCCCTCGTCGCGAACGGCGTGGTCGCGCTCGCGGACTGAGGTGGTTCAGACCTCCGCGGACAGGAACGAGTCGGGACGACCGGGGCGTCGAGCGATCGTCGAGTCCGGAAGCGCCGCGGCGAGCGCCGCTGGATCGAGGTCACCAACGGCGATCACGACGAGGACGGGCTCGTCGTCCGCATCGCCCCCGGCCGCCGACCGGTCGGGTGCGTCGGTGATCCGGGTGCGGCGGCTGGCGAGCTGCACCACGACCCGTCGGCCGACGCCGTCGTCGTCGAGATCGACGAATCCCTTCACCCGGACGACCTCCGGTGGCAACGAGGCGAGCGCGGCCTCGAGCTGCGTTCGACGCCACGGGCCGGTGGGGCGCACCACGACGGACGAGAACGGGACGTGGTGGTCGTCGTGGACCCGATCGACCGGCGACCGCCCGGCCGGCACCGACGTGAGGACCTCGATCGGGACACGGCCGTTCGTCGTCGGCAGGATCGGTCCGTCGACCCCGATGGAGCGGCACCAGGCGAGCAGCTCGTCGACGTCCGACTCGGCCACGAGATCGACCTTGTTGAGCACGACGAGATCGGCGCCGGCGAGCTGGCTCCGTACGAGATCGGCGACGTAGGGGTCCTCGGACCGGGCCCGCACCGTCTCGGCATCGGCGAGCACGAGGGTGGCGTGGTGCTCGAAGCCGAACCACTCCCCCGTCGACGCGGCCAGTCGGCGGGCGTCCGCGACACCACTGGCCTCGACGATCACCGCATCGGGCGGATCGTCGGCCCGGGCGATGCCCCGCAGCGTCTCGCCCAGGTCGTCACCGAAGCTGCAGCAGATGCAGCCGTTGGCGAGCGTGTAGGTCTCACCGTCGTGGGCGACGACGAGTCGCCCGTCGATGTCGACCTCGCCGAAGTCGTTCACGAGCACCGCGAGCCGGAGGCCGTGGCCACCGGCGAGCAGGCTGTTGACGAGCGTCGTCTTGCCGGCCCCGAGGTAGCCCCCGATCAGGGTGAGCGGGATGGGCGGGGTCACGCGAGCGGGTGGGGTGTGCCTTCGAAGACCGTGCCCCAGATCGGGATGTCCGCGAGCTCGAGCGGATCGATCTCGTAGGGGTCGGCCTCGAGCACGGTGAAGTCGGCCGACTTGCCCGCACGGATCGAACCGATCCGATCCTCCATGCCGAGCACGCGAGCGGCGTCGCAGGTGATGGTCCGCATCGCCTCGTGCACACTGATGCGCTCGTGGGGGCCGAGCACCTCGCCGTGTTCTCCGAGTCGGTTGACCGCGACCCATGCACTCGTGAGTGGCCGGGCGGGCGCCATGGTGAAGTCGGAGTGCAGCGCCGTGGTCACGCCTTCGCGCACGCACGTCCCGACGCGAGCCATCTGGGAGGCCCGCTCGTGGCCGACCGAGTGGGTCCAGTACGCATCGCCGAGTTCATGTACGTAGTAGACGTTCACCGATGCCTGGCCGCCGAGCTCCCGCAACCGCCGGATCTGCTCGGGGTTCGACAGACCGAGGTGTTCGATCGTGAAGCGGTGGTCGAACCGGGGCCGCTCCCACTGGAGCTTCGCGAGCACGTCGATCGCGAGCTCGACACCCATGTCGCCGGTGCAGTGCACGTGGATCTGGGCCCCGGCGTTCCAGAACCCGCGGGCCAGCTCCTCGAACTGCTCGGGAGCGATCATCCACTCGCCCTGGTGGCCGTCGATGAACCCGGGTGGACGGACCCGCATCAGCTGGGCGTAGAAGCCACCGTCGGTGAAGAGCTTCACGTTGTTCCGGAAGTAGAGCTTGTCCGAGCCGCGACGCTCGGCGGTTCGTCGGAGCCAGCCCGCCGGGTCGTTCCGGTCGTCCTCGTTGCGCAGCGTCCGGGCGCCCGCCGGGATCATCTGGACACGGAACGGGGTGTCGTCTCCGCCGAGCACCTCGTCGAGCGCCGCCCATTCGACGTCGGTGTCGAACTGGGAGCCGGTGAGGTCACCGATGGTGGTGTGACCACCCTGGTGGACCGCCGCCTTGGCGAGGGCGAGCCCGTGGCGGAAGCGGTCGTGGTCGTTGAGATGACCGCTCATGGCCACCGCACCCACGTACATGCCGTTCTCGTAGAACCGTCCGGCGGCGACATCGACCTGGGGGTGCGCCTCGAGTCGGGTCATGTCGAGCTCGAAGTGGCGCATCGCCGCGACGTTCATGAAGATCTCGTGGAACGACCGCTGCCACACGATGATCGGCCGGTCGGTGCTGATGGCGTCGAGCATCGAGCGATGCATCCGGCCGTGCCACAACTCGTGGTAGCCCCAGGTGAACACGGGCTCGCCGGCGGGCTCGGTGGCGTCGAGTCGCCGGAGTTCGTCGAGGAACGCCTCGTGGCCGCGGGTGGCGGGCACGTCCCGATCCGGGAGTCGCCACGGCATGGCCGTGATGAAGTGCATCGGCAGCAACGTCGCGGCGAGCGAGGGGTGCAGGTGCGGGTCGATGAACCCCGGGAACAGGATCTTGTCGGCGAAGGCCGTGTCGATCTCGTGGGGGTGCGCATCGAGCCACGGCCGGATGGTGTCCATCGTGCCGACCTCGACGATGGTGCCGTCACGCACCACCACCGCCGTCGCCTCGGGCAACGACGGGTTCATGGTGTGGATGCGGCGGGCCGGGTAGACGGTCAGCATCCGCTCACCTTGGCATGCGGGCGGACCAGCGTCAGGCCTTGGCCTGCTGGGAGAAGAACGAGGCGCCGGTGGGCACTTCGGGGTACTCCATCTCATAGCTGGAGCACCGCACACGGTTGGTCCGCACGCCACGCACGACCTCGCCGTCGAACACGCTCGGCAGGTGGTTGACCTGGAGCGGTTTGGCGTCTTCTGCCCGGTACTCGAGGATCAGCAGAGTACGGGGATGGTCCGAGCTGTTCGGGGCCGAGCCGTGGAGCAAGCGCGTGTGCATGAGACAGGCCGAGCCGGCGGGGCCGTGGATCGGCACGGCCGCCCCGACGTGGGCCGCCTCGACCTCCGGGCTCACCGCACCGGTGTAGACCCCGTCGTGCCAGTGATCCCACAGCTCCGCCCGATGCGTGCCGGGGACGACGTTGAGGGGACCGTTCTCGAGCGTGACGTCGTCGAGGAACACCAGACAGGCGATCAGGTCCTCATTGGTGTGAGGCTGGAACATGAAGTCCTGGTGGTACTTCACCTCCGTCGACGAGCCGGGCTGCTTGGCGTTGATCTTCGAGTTGTTGAACTCGATGTTCGGCCCGATGAGCTGGGCCACGGCGTCGAGCGCGCGGTTGTCCCGCATGACGTCGCGGTACACGTCGGACACCTCGACCGGCGATGCCACCCGCCGCAGTCGCGGAGTCTCGGCGCTGTGGTCCGGCGCGATGTCGAACCGGGGACGCTGCGCGAGGGTCTCGCCCCAAGCGGCGTCGTGGCTCCGGCTCTCCTCCTCCCAGGCCGCGATGTCGGCACGGAGGCCGGCGAGCTGCGCCGGGCTGACCGCGTCGGGGAGGAAGGCGTAGCCGTCCCGCCAGTACGCCTCGATCTGCTCGTCGTCGAGCGGTGTCGTCATGGGCGTCACGGTAGGGACGCCACCGGCCACGGCGAAAGTGTGGTCGCTCCGCTTTGCCACTGGGCGGTCGGGCTCGCGACCATGCTCGCTGACCGAGGAGGCCCCTGCGATGTCGACCGATCCGTTCACCCCGCCCGACGTGTCCGACGAGGAGCTCCTCGCGCTCGAAGCCCGGGTGCAGGAGGCACAGCGCAACCGCTCCCTCGACGGGCTGACCGCGTATGGCTTCGGAGAGGTGAGCATCGCCCTCGGATGGCCGACCGACGAACCCCGGTTCGTGGCGAAACGCCTGATCCCCATGGCGGAGGCACATCGCATCGACGAGCCGCTCGCCGCCATCGAGACACTCATCGGACGGGTCACCGATCGCGGCCATCGGGTGCTCCCGACCGAGACCCGCCGGGTCCGGCGCCCGGACGGGCAGCACGTCGGCTACGTCGTGCAGCCGATCGTGCCGAAGGGCCAGCTCGCCGAGACGGTCCTCGCCACCGACACCCCGACCGTCGGGCATCCGCTGCTCGTGGCCGTGCGGGACTTCGTGCAGGCCTGCGGCGGCGACGACGTGATGCTCGACGCCCAGATCCCGAACTTCGCCCGGGTCGACGGGGAGCTGTGGCTGCTCGACGTCACCTCGCCCGCCCGCTTCGAGCCCGATGGCACGCTGATCGACCCACTCGCCGACCTCTCGGCCCAGCTCGTCCCCGCCGTGCTCCGCCCGGCCCTCGGCAAGGCGACGAACGACATCCTCCAGACCTATCGGGGTGTGCACAATCAGCTCACCCAGGTGGCGGTGTTCCTCCGACGGGTCGACGCCGAGGCCTGGGTCCAGCCCGCCATCGAGACGTTCAACGAGGTGCTCGACGAGCCCATCGACCCCGCCGTCGTGGCGGAGAAGTGGGAGAAGAACCAGAAGGACTTCCCCAAGATCAAGAAGCTCCTCCAGATCCAACGGGCCTGGCAGGAGAAGGTGCGGCGCCGCCCCTATGAGTACCTGATCACCGATTCCTTCACCGGCGAGGTGATCTGACCCGAGCCATCGCTCCTCGCTCCGGGCGCACCTCCGACCCCGTCAGGTGGCGGCGTCGAGCAGTTCGAGGAACTTCTCGTGCTCGCCCTCGAGCATCGAGGTGTTGCAGGCGTCGAACGGGAATGCGCCGGCTCGGGTCTCGTCGTGGAACTCGCTCATGGCCGCCACCCGCTCGGTGTGGATCTGTCGATGGAGGCGACCGACGTCGCCGAACGCATGGGCGTGCTTCGGCGGGCGGGCCTCCTCGCTCGCCTCGCCGCACACGTCGGCGACGAACGAGAACACGGCGTCACCTCCCCGTCCGGAGCCGAGCGAGAACGTGACGAGTGAGGTCTTGTCGTTGACCGCGGGGAGGAACTCCTCGGCGATGCACTCGACCTCGACGGCGAAACAGCCCGCGTCTTCGAGTCGACGGATCGTCTGCCAGATCTCCATCGCTTCGGCAGCCGTCCGGCCGTAGGCACGCAGGCCCCCGGCGTGGTGGGAGAACGTCGGGATCAGACCGATGTGGCTCTGCACCGGGATCCCCTCGTTGGCGAGCTTCTCGATGACCTCGTAGCTGCGGAGCGTGTAGTACACGTCGCCGCCCCGACCCATGAGATCGACGGCGTGGGCGAGGATCTCGTCCGAGGTGCCGAACTCCTTCCAGGTCGAGCCGATGCCCATGAACTGGCTCGGAGCGATGCGGCGGCACTCCTCGAGCTGCTCGGCCCACACGACGAGCAGGTCGATGCCGGCCTCGACGCACACCTCGAGCTCGGCGGCGTTCGCCGGGTTGCTCATCGAGAGGGTCGTCCCCGAACCCTTGAGATCCTGGAGGTCACGGACGGTGTAGTTGCGGGTGGCGGGGGCTCGACCGAAGTCATAGATGCGCTTCACGGAGTGCTCCTGTCGGTGGTCCCGGGCATGGCGCTGTCAGCCGAGTTCGCCCGATCACACGGCTCGCCTTCGGCTCGGCTCCTGCGTCGGTCCTTCATCCGTTCGTGGGCTTCGAGGCTGCCGTCGTGGAGGGTGCCGAACCACTTGTCGAGCGGCACGAGCAACATCCCGTAGTTCACCTCGAAGTAGCGGTGATGGAGATTGTGGAAGTAGTCGCCGCCGTGCACGTTCGTGCCTTCGGTGACCACGAACCGGTCGAAGCCGGAGTGCGACGGTGAGGGCGAGATCATCAGGTAGACGCTGCAGAACGTGATGATGAACGGCGAGCCGGGCAGCAACAGGAACACGAACGGCAGCGAGAAATAGAGCAGGTGCTCGCCCGGGTGCATCGAGATCCCCGACCACGGTCCGGTGTTGACGTTGCGGTGGTGCAGGGAGTGGAACCACCCGTAGAGCGGGTCGAGGTGCAACAGCCGGTGGTTGAGGTAGAAGTGCACCCCCTCGATCCAGAACACGGCGAAGGTCATCGCACCGATGGCCCACAGCGCATCGAGCTGCGGGATGGCGCCGCCGGCGTAGAGCCGGAACATGATCGCCTCGTAGGCCGCCGCCACGAGGCCACCGCTCACGAGCGTCCAGAACATGTTGTCGCGGGTCTGGTCGTCGAACGTGAAGCTCTTGCGACCCTTCGCCAGCCAGCGACCCTCGTACTTGAACTGCGTGCCCTGCGCCTTGCGGATGTGCAGCCACCAGTGCTGGCCGCCGATCGTCAGCAGCATGAGGACGATGTTGCGAGCCCACAGGATCGCGACGTCGTCGACCCCGAGCGAGGCGAATCGGTCGAGGCCGGGCGTGACGAGGTGATAGGTCGCCGCGGCGAGGCCGATCCACAGCAACGACTGCGGCCACATGAACTTGGTGACGATCCATCGCAGCATCGACACCGGCTTCGGCGGCGACTGGAAGATCGGCGGCACGTCGAAGGGCTCGGGGTCGTAGCCGCGTGGTCGCTGCATCCGGGTGCGTGTGGTCTCCACGGGCGGAAGCTTGGACGATCGTTCAGTCGCTGGCAACACCCGCCGCCGATCCGACTCAGGGAGCGAGCAGTGCGTCCTCGAACGGGAACGTCGAGAGCACCTCGAGCCCGGTCTCGGTCACGAGGCAGTGCTGCTCGAGCTTCACCCCCTCACCGCCGTCGTCGGCGCCGATGAAGCTCTCGACGCAGATCGTCATGTTCGGCTCGAACACCCCGTCGTAACCGGCGTGTTCGTAGTCCCGGTGGTGGTAGAGGTACGGGTATTCACCCGTCATCCCGGTGCCGTGGGCCGACAGGTAGTAGCGGTGGGCCTCGAATCGGGCCGGGATGTCCCACGCCCGGTCGGAGTACTCCTTGAAGCTCACCCCCGGCCGGATGATCGCCATGTTGTGGTGCACCTGCTCGTGGGCGAGCCGGTAGAGCTCGCGCTGCGCCGAGGTCGGCTCGTCGGGCCCGGCGTGAAAGGTCCGGGAGAAGTCGGAGTAGTAGCCGTGGCAGCCGACGACGTCGGTGTCGAGGGCGATGAGCTCGTTCGGCTGGATCACCCGGCCGCTCGTCTCCTGGAACCAGGGGTTGGTCCGCTCCCCCGAGTTGAGCAGTCGGGTCTCGACGTAGTCACCACCCTGGGCGATGACGGCCTGATGGAGCACGCTCCAGAGCTGCTGTTCGGTGAGGCCCGGCCGGATGGCGTCGCGGAGTCGGCCGACGGCGATCTCGGTGGCTCGCAGCGACGAGCGCACACACTTCAGTTCCTCGTCCGACTTGATGGCCCGGGCCCGCTCGACGGGCTGCTGGGCGTCGACGATCGTGAAGCCCTCCCCGGCGAGGGCCATCGCCGCCCCGGCATTCACCCGTTCGATGCCGACGGTCGCCGTCGGCCCGCAGTGGGTCCGGATCAGTTCCGCGATCTCCCGTGCCCACAGTCGCTCTCTCCCGGCGATGGCATCGCCGGCGGCGACGAAGCTCGCCGTGGTGGCCGGGCGGATCTCGTCGATCGTCTCGAGATCGGCCGACAGGTGCTCGCATCCGGTGAACTCGAACAGCACGACGGGCCCGTCGAGGGGCACGAACAGGTAGCGGGCCGGGTTGCGGGACGAGAAGACCTGCATGTTCCGGGTGCCGGTGGCGTAGCGCATGTTCACCGAGTCGAACAGGAGGCAGGCGTCGACGCCGTAGCGCTCCATCTCCGACCGCACTCGACCGAGTCGGTAGCCCCGAACGGCGACCTGATCGATCTCGTCGTCGGCCGGGTCCCGGTCGAGCATCACGAGATCGTCGAGACCGGGGGCGTCCTGGTGCCAGTCGAGCTGCGTCATGGCCGCGCAACCTAGCACCGGCCTGGACGAGCGTTCAGCGGCGTCCCCCGGCCGTGTCGTGGCCGTCCGCCTCGCCGGTCACCGACGGCCGCCGGTGGCGCCGCCGCCGGTGCCGACCTACGTTCGGCAGCATCTCCGAGTGACGAAGGCTGGTGCCGAGATGCGAGCAGTGTCGATCCCGACCGAGTTCGATCCCGCCGACGTGGCGGCTCGTTCCGCTCCCGAGGCACGGATGTACCACGACGAGGTGACGACGAAGGAACCGATGGCCTCGGTCCTCGCCAACAATCCCGACATCTACTTCGTGCCGCCGAAGCGAAGCAGTGAATGGGGCCAGTGGGAGTTCCGTCCCGGGTCGTACTACGACACCACGACCGGAGCGAAGCATCCGGACTGGGCCGACGTCGATCTGCCGATCGCGACACGCGACATCGATCGACTGCGACGCGACTTCGTGCGTTGGGGCTACTGCAAGATCGACGGCGCCATCGCTCCCGACCGGGTCGAGATGCTCCGCGACCGCGTGCTCGCCCAGGCGGAGGGAGAGCGGTTGGCCGGCATCGCCCAGAAGACCCAGAGCGGCCAGAACATCAACTGCTGCGTGAACAAGGGTCGGTGCTTCGAGCAACTGATCGAGCAGGATCCCGACCTCGTGCAAGGCGGCCCGCTCATCGAGCAGCTCGTCGACGAGGCACTGGGCAAGGGCTGGATCTGCGCCTCGCTGATCGCCGCGATCTCGCTCGAGGGCGGGGTCCCACAAGCGCTCCACCAGGACCAGGGCATCGCCCCCGACTCCCCGCACCCGCTCACCCTCAATCTGCTCACGCCGCTCACCGACATCGACGAGACCAACGGCGGGACACTGCTGATCCCGGGCAGTCATCGGGTGCTCACCGACGCGATGCGCTCGGGCGAGCCGGTCGGTGTGCTGCCCCCGGCCATCAATCTCGACGCCGAGGCCGGAACGATCGTGATGATCGACGGCCGGATCCTGCACAGCACGGGCATCAACCACACCGACACCCCACGGATCGTCATGTTGAACGGCATGCAGATCGACGCCCTTCGTCAGCAGGAGAACTGGATGCTCTCCGTGCGGCCCGACGTCCTCGAACGAGCGAGCGACAAGCTGCTGCATCGCATGGGCTTCCAGGCCGTCACCTACGGCCAGACCAACGAGGGTCACGGGTTCGGCGCGACGGGACGACCGGGTGAGCCCGCGGGTGCGCTGGTCGAGTTCCGGCTCGCCTCGGATCGGGGCGACTACGTGAGAGTCGGCGAGCTGGGACCCGACTCCAGCCCGGCCGACCTCGCCGCGCCGTTCACGCTTCGCGAGGTGGTCGGCAGGGCGCGCGCCGGCGGCAGGAGTGCACCGCTCGGTATCGGGGCGAGCGGCGTACGGAACGAGAGCGCACCCACGGGCTGACCGACGCCGCAACGGTCCAGCGGCGCTCGGGCTCGCCAGGCGAGTGAGCCTCAGCCGGCGAGCTCCTGGCGCGTCACGATCGGCACGTACCCGATCTCCAGCCCCGGGGGCGGCTCGACGAGCACACCCGGGTCGAGCGACGCGAGCTCGCCGGTCGAGGGCGGGGCGAGGTAGGTCCGATCCGGACCCCACTCGCGGTGGATCGCCTCCACCCGCTCCTGCATGGCAGCCCGCTCGGCGTCGGTGAAGCCGGCGTGCACGATCGCCGGCTGGTCGACGAAGCGGTACCAGGCATAGGTGACGACGCTCCCGTCGCCGAGTTCGGACCGGAAGGTCTCGCTGCTCGGGCCGGGTGACATCCACGGGCTGTCGGGGTCGGTCGGCGTCTCGAAGGGCCGGGTGTCGCCTCGGACGCCCGCCGCGTCGAACACGAAGTCGAGGAGCCCGGTCTCGGGCGGCACGTCGGCTTCGCGCACCGGCGTCCAGATCCGTCCGAAGGGTGCCGTGTCGTCGTCGACGAGTCGGTAGTACTGCGGGATCACGAACTGCCCGTCGACCCGGTCGACCCAGTCGAGGTCGAAGCGGTAGCGGAACGTGGTCGGGTCGGTGAGATCGACGTCGGTGAAGGCGGCGAAGTCGATGAGGTGCTCCGGTGAGCCGTCTTCGAGCCCGACGGGGATGATGGTCCAGCCGAAGTGGTCCCGCGTCTCGAGCTGCTCGAAGTCCTTGACCACGGCGGCGTCGGGTGCGAAGGCGCCCGAGGGAGCCGGCCCGCCCTCGAACCACTCGGCGACCGCGGCGCCCAGTGCATCGGAGCCGTAGGAGGTGATCGAGTCCAGGATGATCGAGTCGTCGCCGGTTCCGTTGTCGGGGAACTGGGTCGCCGGGATCTTGGCGTAGACCGTGCCGTCGGACGCCGCCACCTGGGCCGCGGGTACATCGTGGGTCTCGACGTCGACGGGGTGGTTCGGCGAGGAGGGGTTCGAGTCGAAGAACGGGCTCGTCCCGAATCGACCGGCGTACTCGGTGTCGTGGACGAGGGGTTTGGTGAAGAACTCCGGCAGGAAGAACGCGAGCGGGCCCTGGAAGTCGGCCGTGCTCAGAAAGGCGGTCCAGCTCTGGTCGCCGACCTCGATCGTCCCCTCCGGCCCGTCGACGGTGCGGGCGTCGACGATCGGGAGCGGGTGGTAGCCGTAGCCGAACAGGCCGCCGTCGGCGTCGGCGTCGAGGTTCAGCGCGTCCGGCGGGAAGAGGACCCGGTTCGAGAGCTGGGCAATGCCGTACTTGCCCTCGGGCTCATCCCATCGCCACTCCTGGGAGTCGACGTCGACACCGGTGCCGCCACCGGCGCCCGGTCCGTTGGCCCACTCGTAGAAGTCCGCCGAGACGCCGCCCATCGTGAACTTCGGTGCTTCGATCGGGAACCGGGTGCCGGTCCACCAGCCGAGGCCACCCTCGATCGTCGAGTAGACCCCGGCGCCATCGGAGCTGCCGGCACTGAGCCAGGTCGACGGGAGGCCGGTCTGGTAGCCCGGTCCGGCGTGGGTCTGCTGGAACGGCCAGGCCGCGACGTACATCGAGAATCCGGCGCCGAAACTCTCGTCCTCGATCCACTCGAGCGGGTAGTGCAGTCCACCGGTGGCGATCCACTCGGTGTCCACACCGGGCGGGGTCGTTTCGGTCGACACGTCGGCCGGGTCCTCGCGCTCCTCGGCGACATCCGCGTCCAACCGGGGGTCGACCGTTGCGATCCTCGCGGCAACCCGATCCCCGAGGAGACGGGCACCCTCGACGCTCGGATGGAGCAGATCGGGGTCGAAGGCATCGAACATCTCGCCTCGTACGACCTCGGCGCCGTCGACGAACCAGGCACCGTCGACACGTTCGGTGAGCCGCCCGAGGCGCTCGTTGTAGACGGCGAGTCGTTCCTCACAGTCGGTCAGGCCGGACTCGTCCGGGAAGTCGACGTAGCCGACGAACAGCACCTGCGGTCCGTCGGCGACGATCCGTTCGATCAGGTCGACCATCTCGCCCGACCGGGTGTCGTCGGTGATCAGGCGATCGAGCACCTCGGCGCACGCCCCGCACCCGCACTCGTTGCTCAGGTCGTTGAAGCCGCCGTTCATCACGACCCAGTCGAACGCCGTGTCGCCGAGTCGGTCGTATTGGGCCCGGATGTCGAGGCCCTCGGCCGCCAGCTCCGGTTCGGGATTGGCGACGAGGGCGCCGGCGACGGCCTCGTTGACGACGTCGAGGCCGAGCGCCGCCGCGGCGACCTGCGGGACCTCCTGCCCGTCCTCGTGGAGCCAGTCGAAGATCGAGTCGCCCAGCCCGAGGAGCCGTCCGTGGAGTGGGCCGTCGTCGACGAACTCGGTCGACCCACCATCGACCACCGCCGACGCGACCGTCGTCGGGGTGCCTGAGGCCGGGCCGGCCGCGGCGTCCGACCGGCCACAGGCTCCGGCGACCATCGCCACGGCGAGCGCCACGGCGAACACCACCGTGCGGCGTCGACGGCATCGGGGATCGCAGTCATCATGGGACATGGGGTGTGCTCCTCGGATCTCCATCGGTGTCACGTGTACCGAGATGACCGTGAAGGTCTCGTGAAGCGGCCACCAGTGCCCTCCTAGGCTGCGCCGCCATGCAGCTCCCCGAGTTCCGTCTCGAGACCCACTTCGCGCGGTGGGAGTTCGCCGCCGAGCACCACCTCACCGCCTCCGACGCCGAGGCGATGTCGCTCGCCGACCTGCTCGCCCTCGCCACCGACGAGCAGCGCCACGCCTTCGAGCACATGTGGCTCGGCTACACCGAGACCTGGGGCGCACCCGACCTGCGGGAGGCGATCGCCGCCACCTACGACGACATCGAGCCGGGTGAGGTCCTGTGCTTCGCCGGGGCGAGTGAGGGCATCTTCGCCACCAACGCCGTGCTCATGGACCCCGACGCCCATGCGATCGTCGTCACCCCCAACTACCAGAGCCACGAGTCGTTGCCCGGCGCACTCGGCTCGGTGAGTGGTGTGCCACTCGACCCCGACGACGGCTGGTCGCTCGACATCGATCGCGTCGCGGCCGAGATCCGCCCGTCGACCCGGCTCCTCACGATCAACTTCCCCCACAACCCGACCGGCACGATCCTGCCGAGGGATCGCTACGACGCCCTCGTCGAGCTCTGCCGCCACCACGGCATCCACCTGCTGCACGACGAGATCTTCCATGGACTCGGCCCGACCGGGACCGAGCATCTGCCGTTCGTCGCGGATGTCTACGAACGTGGGCTCTCGCTCGGTGTCACGTCGAAGTCGATGGGCCTGCCGGGGCTGCGCATCGGCTGGATCGCCTCGAAGGACCGGGAGCTGCTGGCGCGGATGGAGAAGCTCAAGCACTACACCTCGATCTGCAACTCGGGCCCGAGTGAACGCCTGGCGATCATCGCCCTCGAGCACAAGGACGAGATCATCACCCGCAACAACCGGATCATCGACGAGAACCTGCCGAAGTGGGACGCCTTCTTCGCTCGCTTCGCCGACCGGTTCGAGTGGGTCCGCCCCGACGGCTCCTGCATGGGGTTCCCCCGGTATCTCGGCGCCGACGGTGTCGAGGAGTTCTGTCGCCGCCTGGTCGAGGAGGCCGGGGTCCTGCTGTTGCCGTCGTCGATCTACCGCTCCGACGTCGGCCCGACGATCACCGACCGGTTCCGGCTCGGCTACGGCCGCCGGGGCCTCGATGAGGGACTCGCTGCGATGACCGCCCACCTCGAGGCCCACGCGGGAACGATCTCGTGATCGTGCTCGACCGGGACGAGCTGGCCCGACGACTCGACCCGGACCGGGCGGCCGCCGCCGTCGAGGCCGCCTACGTGGCGGCGAGCCGCGGCGAGGTCCAGCTCCCGCCGGTGGGGCATCTCGTCTTCGACGCTGTGGGCGGTGACTGCCACGTGAAGATCGGGCACCGACGGGGAGACGACGTGTTCGTCGTGAAGATCGCCACCGGATTCCCGGGCAATCGCGACGACCCGACCGGTCCGCCCGTGAACAACGGCGCCTCGATCGTGCTGTCGGCCCGCACGGGTGAGGTGCGGGCGGTGCTGCACGACGAGATGACCCTGACCGACGTGCGCACCGGCATCGGTGGCGCCGTCGCCTCCCGGACACTCGCCCGGCCCGACGCCACCCGCCTGCTCGTGGTCGGCACCGGCATCCAGGCCGACCAGCAGATCCGCTGGCACCGTGCCCTCCTCCCCCACCTCGACGAGGTGCGGGTGTGGGGTCGCTCGGCCTCCCGGGCCGCCGAGGTGGCGGCCCGCAACGATGCCTCGGTCGCCCCCGATCTCGACTCGGCCTGCGCCGAGGCCGACGTGATCGCCACCGTCACCGCCGCCACCGAGCCGCTGCTCGACGCCGCCATGATCCGCCCGGGCACCCACATCACGGCGGTCGGAGCCGACGCCCCGGGCAAACACGAACTCTCCCCCGATCTGCTGGCCGCCGCCGAGCTCGTCGTGGCCGACAGCGTGGTCCAGTGTCGTGATCACGGCGAGTGCTCGATGCTGCCGCCGACCGCGGCGGTGGTCGAACTCGGCGCCGTGTTGGCGGGCACCGCGCGGGGTCGGACCACCGCGGGGCAACGCACCGTCGCCGATCTCACCGGCATCGCCGCCCAGGACGTCGCGATCGCCGCCGTCGTGCTGGGCGACGACTGACGGCACCGACCACGCCGACGTAGCGTCGGACCATGACGCTGCGGAACTTCCACGAGGGTGAAGCCCGGATCCAGGCCGAGTCCGGGGTCGACACGGTCGCCTTCGATCGCATGGTCGACGAGGCGTTCCGGCCCGAGCTGAGCGACAACGAGGTCCGCTTCGTGTCGGGACGCACCTTCTCCGTCGGCGCCTCCATCGACGCCGACGGCAGAGCGTGGGCCTCCCCGTTCTTCGGGCGGGCCGGCGAGCTGTTCACCGTGCTCGACCCGACGACGGTGGGCATCTCGACGGCACGGGTCGACGGAGACCCGCTGATCCCGGCGATCGCCGCCACCGGCCACCTCGGCGTCCTCTACTTCGAGCCGTCGCGTCGGCGGAGGGCGAAGTCGCTCGGCATGGCCGAGGTCGACGCCCGCGGCGGCATCACCTACCGCATGCACCGCAACTTCGGCCTCTGCAACAAGTACATCGCGAAGCGCGACCACGACCCGGAACGACCGTCGAGCGCCGCTGGCCGGCCGGGGCGTCGCGACGAGCGGCTCTCGGCCGACGACTGCGATCAGCTCGCCGCGACCGACATGGTGTTCCTCGCGAGCTTCCACGAACGCCACGGGGTCGATCCGACCCACCGGGGCGGCCCGCCAGGGTTCGTCACGGTCGTCGACGACCGGACCATCTCGATGCCCGACTACACCGGCAACGGCATGTTCCAGACGCTCGGCAACCTGCTGCTCGACGACCGGCTCGGCGTCATGACGTTCGACCCCACGACGGGTCGCACCCTGCATCTGACCGGCCGGGGCCGCGTCGAGGCGTCACCGGCCGCCGACGAGTACTCGACCCGGACGCTCGTCCTCGAGATCGACGAGGTCCGGGGCAGCCACCCCGACGCCGGCACGTGGGGCCCGACCGAGGCATACGAGCTGCGACCGGGCCTGATCAACCCGGCGACGCCGTACCTCGCCTGAGTCGGCGCCGGGCTTCCGCAGTGTGATGACCGGCGTACCGAAACCCGCCGTCGCTCGGGTGACCGTGGCAGGATCATCCGTCTTGGTCAGCTCCCACCCCGGCTCCGACCGGCAGCCGCCCATCCGACAGAGGACCGAGCGTTGAGCCGCGCGGGACGCCGGCGTCGCGAACCGGCCGGGCCGCCGCCGATCACGGCCCCGCCCAGGGGCGGTGCGTATCGCCCGCTGTCGGATCCGCACCGAGACGCCGTCCTCGACCACGCCTTCGACATCCTCGCGACGATCGGCATGGCCGACGCTCCCCCGGCCGCCCGGGACCGCCTGCTCGCCGCCGGCGCCACCGAACGCCACGACGGTCGACTCCTGTTCCCCCGTGCCGTCGTCGAGGCCGCGCTCGAACGAGCCCCGTCCCGCGTCGACCTGCCCGGATTCACCGCCGATCGCGGGCTCACCGTCGGCGGTGGCCATGTGCACGTCGGCACGGGCGGCGCAGCGGTCCGTGTGCTCGACGCCGAGACCGGCGGCTTCCGGGACTCCGAGCTCGGTGACCTCTGGTCGATGATGCGGGTGCTCGATACGAGCCCGAACATCCACTACGGGCTCCGTACACTCGTCGCCCGCGACGTCGTCGACCCGCTCGAACTCGACCTCAACACGGCCTTCGCCATCACCGCCGCCACCTCCAAGCCGACCGGGGTGAGCTTCACCTCGGTCGACACCGTCGACCCCGTCGTCGACCTCTTCGACGTCGCCCTCGGCTCGGAGGGAGCCTTCGCCCGCCAACCGTTCTCGATGGCCGTCGTCGTCCACGTGGTGCCGCCACTGCGCTTCTCGCCGGAGGGGTGCGAGATCATGGAGCGGGCGATCGAGCGCGGCATGGTGATCCAGACCTGTTCGGCCGGCCAGGCCGGTGCGACCAGCCCGCCGTCGCTCGCCGGATCGTTGGCCCAGGGTCTCGCCGAGATCCTCGCCGGGGTCGTGCTCGCCGATGCCATCCGGCCTGGCCATCCCTGCATCCACGCGTTCATGCCGTTCATCTCCGATCTGCGCAGCGGGGCGATGACCGGCGGCAGTGGCGAAGCGGCGGTCACGAGCGCCGCCGCCGCCCAGCTGCTGCGCGATCTCGACCTGCCCCACGCCGTGTCGGCGGGCATCACCGACGCCAAGACCGCCGACAGCCAGGCCGGCTACGAGAAGGGCTACACGGTCGCGCTGTCGGCCCAGGCCGGGGCCGACATGGTCCAGCTCTCGGTCGGCATGCTCGGCTCGATCATGGTGGCGAGCCCCGAGAGCCTCGTCATCGACGACGACATGTGCGGCGCGATCCTGCGCAGCGTGCGCGGCGTCGAGGTCGATCCCGGCTATCTCGATCTCGCCATCGTCGAGGACGTCGTCACCGGCGACGGTCACTACCTCGGCCAGGCGCAGACCCTCGAGCTCATGCGGTCCGAGTACGTCTACCCGGGCCTCGGCGACCGTCGCTCCGTCGACGAATGGGTCGCCGCCGGCTCGCCCGAACTCTGGGACCTCGCCGCGGCCCGCGTGCGTGACGTCCTCGCCGGCGGCCGACCCGACCACCTCGCCGTCGATGCCGAGGCCGCCATCCGCACCCGTTTCCCGATCCATCTGGAGCCATCCACGTGAGTGCCCCCTCGACCGACGCCCGGCACGAGATCGTCGTCATCGGCGGTGGTGCCGTCGGCGCCTCGATTCTCTGGCACCTCGCCGAAGCGGGCCGCACCGATGCGGTGCTGCTCGAGAAACACGAACTCACCTCGGGGTCGACCTGGCACGCCGCGGGCAACGTGCCGACCTTCTCCAACTCGTGGCTGGGCCAACGGGCCGGAAACTACGCGTGGCGGCTCTACTCCGAACTGGCCGACGACCCCGACGACCCGATCACCTACCGCCACACCAAGGCGTTCTGGCCCGGGCACACCCCCGAACGCCTCGACCACTTCCATCATCTCGTCGCCATCTCCACCGGCCTCGGGTTCGACCTCAAGATCGTCTCGCCCACCGAGATGGCCGACATGCACCCGTTCTGGGACGACGACGGCACCGTCATCGCCGGCCTGCTCGACCCCTACGAAGGCGACATCGATCCCAGTGGACTGACCCAGGGCTTCGCTCGGCGGGCACGTGCGCTCGGCGCGACGGTGCGACGCCACACCCGTGTGGTCGGCATCGACCGACTCGGCCCCGGCGACGACGCCCGCTGGCGGGTGCATGTCGACAGCTCGGCGGGTCCGGGCACGATCGAGGCCGACATCGTGATCAACGCCGCCGGCTTCTACGGCGCCGACATCTCCGCCATGGCCGGGATCGACGCCCCACTGGCCGTGCTCGAGCACCAGTACCTCGTCACCGGCGCGGTGCCACAGCTCGACGAGCTGACCGAACCGTTCCCGCTCGTCCGGGACCCGGAGATCATGTTCTACCTGCGCCAGGAGAACGACCGCTTCCTGTTCGGCAACTACGGCCACGAGGGCCGCACGGTCTGGGAGAACGGCCGGCCCGACGTGTTCGATTCGTCGCTCTTCGCCGCCGACACCGACGGCATCGTCGAGGTCGCTGAACAGGCGATGGCCCACGTCCCGATCCTCGGCGAGGTCGGCATCGCCGAGTTCGTCAACGGACCCATCACCTACACCCCCGACATGAACCCGCTCATCGGACCGGTGGCCGGGGTCGACGGTTGGTACCAGGCCGTCGGTGTCCAGATCGGCATCACCCACGCCGCGGCCGCCGGCAAGGTGCTCACCGAGATGATCACGGGCGGCGACACCGAGTGGGACGTCTGGCCGTGGGACCCGCGCCGCTTCGGCGCCTGGGCGACCGCCGGATCGGGCCGGGACAGCTACCCGAACGCCCGGGTCCGGGAGATGTACGAGCACCAGTACGGCGCCCCGTTCCCGCACCGCATGTGGACCACGGCCCGCCCGGTGCAGCAGACCCCGCTCTACGACACCCTCGCCGCGAAGGGTGCCCGGTTCGGACAGATCGCCGGCTGGGAGCGGGCCTTCTGGTTCGGCTCGGACGAGTACGCCCACGAGACCCTCAGCTACCGGGACGAGCACTGGCACGACGTCGTGGCCGAGGAGTGCCGAGCCGTGCGGGACGGTGTCGGGGTGATGGACCACGGCGGGTTCACCCGGTTCGAGGTCTCGGGGCCCGATGCGGCGGCCTTCCTCGACCGCATGACGTGCACCCGGTTGCCGGGTGTCGGTCGGGTCCGACTCTCCTACTTCCTCCGGCCGAACGGCACGGTGTGGACCGAGGCGACCATCGCCCGCCTCGCCGACGACCACTTCCTGCTCCTCGGCCCCACCGCGGCCCGCGAGCGCGATCTCGACTGGCTGCAGCGCCACGTGGGTCTCGCCGACGACGTCGAGGTCCGCCTCGGCACCCGGCACACGTCGACCCTCATGGTCATGGGGCCGTCGTCGCGCACCCTGCTCGAACGGCTGAGCGACGACGACCTGTCACGCGAGGCGGCGCCCTGGATGTCGGTTCGGGAGATCACCGTGGCCGGCGTCGTGTGCACCGCACTCCGGGTGAGCTTCGTCGGCGAACTCGGCTGGGAGCTCCACGTCGACGACGGCGATCTCGTCGCCCTCTACGAGGCGTTGCACGAGGCCGGCGCCGACCTCGGCCTCCGCGACTTCGGCTCCTACGCACTCAACGCCATGCGGGTCGAGAAGGGCTATCACGGCTGGGGCAGCGAGTTCGGCGTCGAGTACACCCCGTTCGACGTCGGCATCGAGCGGTTCGTCGATCTCACCAAGCCCGACTTCATCGGTCGGGCGGCCGCCGCCGCGCTGGCCGACCGGGTGCCCGACTGGAGCTACGGGACCTGGACCGTCGACGTCTCGGGTGCCCCGGGACCGGCCGGCGATCCGCCACCGTCGGCCCCGATCCGCGTCGATGGTGAGCTGGCCGGGTTCGTGACATCGGCCTCGATGGGCTTCCGGACCGGCGAACGGGTCTGCCTCGGCTATGTCGAGGGCCGCTTCGCCGATCGGATGGACGGCTTCACGATCGACGCATGGGGAGTCGACGCCCCCGCCGTCCGTCACGCCCACGGGATCTACGACCCCGACCACGAGCGGCCCCGCAGCTGACGGACCCGGTCCCCGGCTCGGTCAGCCGAGTGCGATCTCGGGCAGCAGGTCCGTGCCGGGACGGTCGCCGTCGGCCAGGCCGTGATCCCGCATGATCCCGCTGAAGTCGGGATCCATCCCGACGTCGCGGAACCGGATCCGCACGTCGTCGCCGAGCCACTTGGAGGTGAACACCCGCAGGTCACGACCCTCGGGCAGGCACCCCGAACCGCCGTGCAGGATGCGGCTGTTGAACACGACGGCGTCGCCGGGCTCCAGGTCCCAACTCACGACACCGAACCGTTCGGGATCAGCCGAGATGTCCGGGATGTCGGCCTCGGCAATAGCGGAGAAGTCACTCCGGTCGACGTCGTGTTTGTCGTCGGGATTGAGCGACCCGAAGTCGTACTGATCGAACACCGTCGTGCCGAGATGCGAGCCGGGCACGAAGGCGAGGGCGTGCTCGGCCGCCACCGGCACGAGCGGCATCCACACGGTGCAGGTCTGGGACCCCTCCACACTCCAGTAGGGCTCGTCCTGATGCCACGGGGTCTGGAACTGCGAGCCGGCCGAACGCACGAACACGGCGTCGAAGAAGTAGTGGATCCGACTCGACCCGAGCATGCGGGCCGCGACGGCCGCGGCCGGTGAGTCCCGGACGAACTGCTCGTACTCGGGCACCCCGTGCCAGGCCATCGCGTCCCAGAACATGGTGCGACCGTGGGCGTCGCGGTCCCAGGTGCGGGCACGCTCGGTGGGTGCGGCGAGGTGGCGTTCGAGCCCGGTCCGCAGGACGTCGATCCAGGCGGGGTCGAACACCCCTCGGACGGGCACGACTCCGTCGACGGCGAACCGCTCGACGAGGTCGTCGGTGATCAGGACGTCGAGAGCGCTCGCCATCCCGGGATCATCGCCCAGGACGAGGCGCACTGCCCGACACGTCCACCATTCAGGAGCCGGGCGACTCGAGCCCGAACTCGGCGGCGACCTCGGCGCCGTGTTCGCCGGTGACGGGTGAGGCACGTCGGATCGTGATCGGCCGACCGTCGAAGTCGACCGGTGACGCGACCGTCGGGGCGGCCGGCACGTGGTCCGATGCCGGCAGCTCGACGATGGCTCGCGACGCCGCCACCTGCGGGTCGGCCGCCACGTCGGCGAGGTCGGCCTGCGGCGCCCACCAGACCCCGTGCTCGTCGAGGATCGTTCCCCACTCGGCCCGGGTCCGGGTGGCGAAGATCTCGCCGAACCGTGCGATCAGTTCCCGGCGATGCTTGGCGCGGCCGCCGGCGGTGGCGAAACGTTCGTCGGCTGCGACCTCCTCGTCACCGAGGGCCGCCCGCAGCGCCGGCCAGTGCCGGTCCGATTCGAGCAGGATCAGCCACAACCATCGGCCGTCCGCGCAGCGGTAGCCGTTGAGCATCGGATTGGGGGCTTCGTGACGGGCGAGGGTCCGACCGGCCGTGCCGTTCTGCAGCTGGAGCGCCAGGTCGGCGGAGTTGGCCCAGATGCCCGACCGGAGCAGCGACGTCTCGACGAGGCGCCCCTCCCCCGTGCGGCCCCGGGCCACGAGCGCCGCACAGATCCCACCGACGAGCCCCGTGGCGGTGATGTGGTCGCCGAACGACGGCGGACACAACGGGGGCTCACCCTCCCGCGCGGTGAAGGCGTTGGCCACACCCGACCGGGCCCAGAAGCCGGCCACGTCGTAGGCCGCCCGATCCGCCTCGGGACCCTCGGTGCCGTACCCGGTCACGAGGCCGTAGACGAGCGACGGGAACCGCGCCCGCACCGCATCGGGGTCGAGCCCCAGACGACGCAGCGCCTCGACCCGCAGGTTGGTGACGAACACGTCGGCCTCGGCGAGGAGCCGGTCCATGTCCCGCAGGCCGGTGTCGGTCTTCAGGTCGAGCACGACGGAGCGTTTGCCGCGGTTGTCGACCTCGAACGGAGGCAGGCGTGGCATCTCCCGTCCGACGGTGGCGAGGATGTGACGCTGCGGGTCGCCACTCGTCGACTCGACCTTGACGACCTCGGCGCCCCAGTCGGCCAACATGCCGGCCGCCGCGGGCCCGGCGATCCAGACGCCCAGCTCGACGACCCGCACACCCTCGAGCGGTGCTTCGTTCTCCTGCTCACTCATCGTTCGCTCCCTCTCGACGTGCTCGGTTCCATCGCTTCGCTCCGCTCAGGGTCACCCTCAGTCCCACGACGCCAGCTCCGGCAACACCTCGGCGGCGAACAGCCGGATGCTGGCCTCGACGGCCTCGGGATCGAGCCCGCCGAAGCGGAAACACGTCGCCAGCTCGAACGGTCCGATGATCTCCCGCCGGGCCCGGAACCGATCGATCATCTGGCCGGGGGTGCCGTAGGAGTTCGCCGCCAGGAAGCCGTCGATGAACTTCTCGAACCCGTGCTCCCGGAGGTACTCGGCCTGCTTGCCGTAGCCCGTGTAGCCCTTGAGTCCGTCGAGATGGGAGCCCGTCAGCTCGTAGTGTTCGAGCAGACTCGACAGGTAGTTCGCGAGTGCCTCCTGGGCGACCTCGACCGCCGTGTCGGCGTCCTCGTGGCAGTAGGCGAAGTCGGCCGTCAGCGGCATCGGCGCCGGACGTCCCTGGTGGTGTTCGAAGCGCTCCCGATACCGCTCGAGGGCGGGCAGCCGCTTCTCCCAGTTCGACTCGGCGAACATGATGATGTTCGCCCCACACGCCGCACACGCCTCGATCGAGTCGGGCGAGTTGGCCACGGCATAGGTCCGCCCGACGAACGAGCGGGTCGGGCGGGGCCGGATCTCCTTGCGGACCTGCGGGTAGAAGGGACCGTCGCCCTCGATGAAGCCGGTCTCGAGGGCCGTCGTCACCATCAGGGACGCCTCGTCGAACCGTTCGCGTGACTCCCCCATCTCGACGCCGCGGAACGCCTCGAACTCGAAGCGGGACAGGCCCCGGCCCATCCCGAACCGGACCCGGCCGCCGGTGAGTTGGTCGAGCATCGAGATCTTCTCGGCCACCCGCAGCGGATCGTTCCACGGCAGGATCACCGCCGCGGTGCCGAGGTCGATCCGTTCGGTCACCCCGGCCATGTAGGCGAGGTACTGGGTGTTGTCCGGGCAGAACGAGTAGTCGTGGAAGTGGTGCTCGGTCGGCCAGAGACAGCTGAAGCCGAGTTCGTCGGCGAGTCGGGCGAACCGCACCTCCTGGTCGTAGACCTCGGCATCGGTGATGCCGTCCCAGCCGTAGGACGAGAAGATCTGGTGAAAGCCGACGTCCACACGAGCCCCCTTCGGAGTGAACGGTGGCGACCCTAGTCCGGAGGTCCGGAGCGCTCCCAGAGGCCGCAGAGGAACCGTCGAGGTCGTAGGGACTACGGTCGCCTCGTCCGCCCGGCCGACCGACCGGGCCGGCAGGGGGGACGACGTGAGCGACACCACCGGACAGATCACCGACGCCGACATCGAACGGCAGATGGAAGTCGTCGGCCTCGACGAACCGAGCCCGCACCAGGAGTTCCACACGACGCTCTCGGTCGACTCGATCCGCAACTTCGCGCTCGGCATCGGCGACGACAACCCGCTCTACATCGATCCCGACCACGCTCGCACGAGCCGCTGGGGCGAGGTGATCGCGCCGAACATCATGGCGGCGATCGTGAACGCCCCGCTGCGGGGCGAGCGCATCCCCCGCGAGGTCCGCAAGCGGGCCCGGGGGGCGTTCAAGGGCTGCCAGACGTTCATGTCGGGCGGCACCTGGACCTGGCACCGCCCGATGTACCCGGGGGACACGATCTACAGCTTCGAGGGTGAGGAGACCCTCGAGGTGAAGGAATCGGAGTTCGGCGGGCGCACCGTGCACATCACCCGGCGCTACGTGAAGTTCAACCAGCGGGCCGAGGTGGTCGGCGTCTACCGGCTGCTGCGGATCATCGCCGAGCGCAAGACGGCTCGGGAGAAGGGCAAGTACGCCGAGATCGAGGCCGCTCACTGGGACCGCGACGACCTCGGTCCGATCGACGAGGCCTACCTCGCCGAGGCACCCCGAGGTGCCGAGCCCCGCTACTGGGAGGACGTCGCCGCCGGCGAGACGTTCGGCCCCCTCCAGAAGGGGCCACTCGTGATGACCGACATGATCCTCACCCATGCCGCTGGGTACGGCTTCGCCCCGCAGCGCATGCTCGCCACCGGTCGGGTGGCGGCCAAGGACCGGGCGCGGATGCCGATGATGTACTCCCGCAACGCCCAGGGAGCGTTCGACACCGAAGCGCGGGTGCACTGGGACGGCGACCTCGCGAAGAAGGTCGGCAATCCACAGGCCTACGACTGGGGGCTGACCCGCGAGTTCTGGCTGCACCACGCTCTCACCGACTTCTGCGGTGACGACGGTTGGGTGCTCCGCCAGCACGACGAGATCCGCAAGTTCAACTACCTCGGCGACCTCCAGACCCTCACCGGCACCGTCGAAGCCGCGCACGACGCCGCCTCGTCACCCGACGGGTTGGCGACGGTCGACGTGCGGGTGGCCTCGGTGAACCAGCGCGGCGAGGAGACGGCATTCGCGACCGCCACGATCGCGTTGCCGACCCGCGACGGCGGTCCGGTCGTCGTGCCTGAGGCACCGGCCGATCTCCGGGGCCGGGCGATCGAGTTCCTCACCGAACACCGCCGCCGAGCCTGACCCGACGGGCCTGATTCGACGAGGCCGCGTCGCTCAGGTCTCGGGCAGCACGCTCGGGGTCTGTCCGACGGCGTCGGGATCGAGCGCCAGCCCGACGAGCACCTCGGCCACCTCGTCGGCCGACAGTGTCGGCGCCACGGCGAGGGCTGCGGCGAGCTCAGGGCGACCTTCCACACTGCCGTGCAGCATCGGGGTGTCGACGAGCGACGGGCACACGGCGTTGAGGCGGATCCCCGACTCGGCGAAGGTCGCCGCGGCCGACCGGACGAACATGATCACCGCCGCCTTGCTGGCTCCGTAGAGGGGGTCCGACGGGAACGGCACCTTGCCCGCACCCGAAGCCGTGCACGTGACCGACCCACCTCGGTCGGCCAGATGCTCGTGAGCGAGCATGCACCCGACGACGACGGCCTCGACGTTGAGCTGGAGCACCTCGGCGACCCGGGGCGGTGCCAGGTCGGGGAACACCGGCAGGCCGGTCATGCGGGCGGCGTTGTTCACGACGTGATCGAGCCGGCCGTGGCGCTCGACCACGTCGTCGAAGGCCGCCGCCAGCGCAGCGGCGTCGGTGACGTCGAGCGTGATCGTCTGTACGGCGAGCCCCGTGAAGCGATCCGCCAGGGTGACCGCCGCCGAATCGAGCGCCGTCGTGTCCCGGTCGAGCAGGGCCACACCCGCTGCGCCGAGTTCGGCGAACCGATGGGCGGTGGCCAACCCGATCCCCGAGGCACCACCCGTGATGAGTGCGACGGTGTCGTCGGCCCGGCCGCTCACGAGAGCGCCGCCCGAGCGGCCGGATAGTCGGCCTTGCCGTTGGCCTTGCGAGCGAGCGACCCGACGACCACCACCCGCTTGGGGATCTTGTAGCCGGCCAGGCGACCGTCGCGCAGGAAGGCCCGGAGCTCGTCGGTGTCCAGATCGTCGGCTTCGACGACGGCGGCCACGGCCTGGCCCCAGGTCTCGTCCTCGAGCCCGACCACGAGGCAGTCCCGCACGGCCGGGTGCGTCTTCACCGCTTCCTCCACCTCTTCGGGGAACACCTTCTCGCCCGCCGTGTTGATGCAGTTGCTGCCTCGTCCGAGCAGCGTGATCCCGCCGTCGGCGTCGACCGTGCACATGTCACCGGGGAACGAGTACCGGACCCCGTCGATCGTGCGGAAGGTGGCCGCCGTCTTGTCGGGGTCGTTGTGGTAGCCGACCGGCTGGGGACCACCGACGGCCAGGTAGCCGACGGTGTCGCTCCCGGGCTCGACGGGCCGATCGTCGTCGTCGAACACCCGACAGTTCGGCCCGAGCTCGAACCGGGCGGTCTCGACGCCGCCGGCCGCCGTCGTCACCGACGAACCGATCGACGCGGCCTCGGTCGAGGCCAGCAGGTCGAGCAGAACCATGCCGGGATGGAGCTCGAGGAGCCGTTGTTTGATCGGGGTACTCCAGATCGCACCGGTCGAGCCCATGATCCGCAGGGAGCCGAGCGATCCCGGTCGGGCCTCGGCCGCGGCGATCAACGGCCGGGCGAACGAGTCGCCGACCAGGATCATGCCGTTGACCCCGTTCGCCTCGATGAGGTCGAGGTGGCGGTCGGCGTCGAAGCCGCCGGCGTTGTCGGCGACGACGGCGGTGTGGCCGTTGCACATCATCGTGATCGCCATCCACAGCGCGGCCCCGTGCATCAGTGGTGAGGCGACGAGTCCGACGTCGTAGGGCACGACACGATCCGGGGTGCGGGTCAGCGCGGCGACCCGGTCGACGGTGAACGGCTGGTCCACGAGTTCGGCACCGAAGATGACCCGGGCCATGTCACCGGTCTCCCAGACGACACCCTTCGGGTAGCCCGTGGTGCCGCCGGTGTAGATGAAGATCGGGTCGGCCGGTGAGCGCTGCTCCCCGAGTGGTGCCGTGTCGACCCCGTCGAGCAGCGCCTCGTAGTCGACCGCCCCGTCGACCACCGGCCCGTCGCCACCGACGCGGACGAGGAGCCGTCCGGCGAGCAGCTCCGGGTCGAGCGCGGCGAGGACCTCACCGAGGCGTGCGTCGAACACGACGACCCGAGCGTCGGAGTCACGCACGAGATGGGCGACCTCGTGGGCGACGTAGCGGTAGTTGATGTTGGCGTGGGCGAGGCGGGCCTTGAAGGTGGCGGCCAGCAGCTCGATGTAGTGCGGCCCGTTGTGGAGGAAGAACGCGACCCGGTCGCCCGGGGCGGCTCCGTGGTCCCGCATCGCCCGGGCCAGGGCGTTGGTCCGCCGGTCGAACTCGCGCCAGCTCGTGACACCGTCGTCGTGCACGATCGCCGGGTGGTCACCGAGCGACGGGCCGATCTCGTCGAGCAGGTCGCCGAAGTTGACGCCGTCGGTGGTCATCGGGCCCACGCCGCCGGGACGTCGACGTCGAAGGTGCGGATCGAGCCGAGACCCTTGCCGGCCACGGCGTCGGGGTGGGAGCCGGGGCCGCACAGGGCGAACAGGGTGCGCCCGTCGTCGCCGCCGAGCACGCAGGCGAAGCAACCGTCGCCGACTTCGACCGAATCGGTGATCTCGCCGCCCTCGAGCACCCGGACCACCCGACCGCCGAGAGCGTCGGCGAACCAGATGCCACCGTCGGCGTCGAGGTCGCAGCCGTCGGGGGCGGTCTTCGGTACCGACGCCCACTCCCGCTCGTTCGAAAGCGAGCCGTCGTCGGCGACGTCGTAGGCCCGGTAGCGGGCGCCGTAGCTCTCGCCCACGATCAGGGTCGACCCGTCCGGGGTGATCAACATCCCGTTCGGGAACAACAGGTCGTCGGCGGCCACGGCGGTCGAGCCGTCGGGACGGACCAGCGCCAGCTTGGCCGGTGTGACCGACCGCGGATCGGTGGCGATGTCCCAGCCGAAGTTGCCGACATAGGCCGAGCCATCGGCGGCCACCACCATGTCGTTGCAGTGGAACGTGGCGATCGCACCGAGATCGGCGTGGGTCGTGAGCACACCCTCGGCGAAGCGCAACACCGTCCGGTCGAGCATCGACACGATGAGCAGCGAGCCGTCGGGCATCCAGCCCAGCCCGGACGGCTGCCCCGCATCGGGGAGCTCGACGACGGTGGTGCGTTCCCCCGCGCCGTCGACCCGATACACGGCGTGTTGGTAGAAGTCGGAGTACCAGAGGTGCCCGTCGCGCCAGCGCGGTCCCTCTCCGAAATCCAGCCCGTCCAGGAACACCTCGACCGTCGTCATGGACGGCGAACCTAGTCCTCCGGGGACGCCCGACGCCCGTGGGGAATGGCCGGCCCGTCGTCGTCGGTTCCGTGGGCCCGACGAGCCCCGGAGCGCCCGCGATGACGACCCCCGAGACCAAGCCACCCGTGCCACCGTTCACCCGTGAGACGGCGACCATGAAGGTGTTGGCGGCCGAAGCTGCCTGGAACACCCGCGATCCGGAGCGGGTGGCGATGGCCTACACCGTCGACTCCGAGTGGCGGAACCGTGACACGTTCCTGCGTGGCCGCGACGAGATCCGGGACTTCCTGGCCGCCAAGTGGGCTCGCGAGACCGACTACGCACTCCGCAAGGACCTGTGGGCGTTCACCGACGACCGGATCGCCGTGCGGTTCCAGTACGAGAGCCGTGACCTCGAGGGCCGCTGGTGGCGTTCCTACGGCAACGAGAACTGGGAGTTCGACGAGCACGGCCTCATGCGCCGCCGGGAAGCCAGCATCAACGACGTCGAGATCACCGAGGCGGAGCGACGCATCCACGGCGCCCGGGCCGACGGCGACACCGACGGCATCCCGCTACGCTGAACCCCTCAGGCCTCGGGCACCACCCCGAGCGCCCGGAGGTGGGTGAGCACGAAGTGGTGCACGAACTGCTCGCCCCAGCCGGCCTCACCGGCGGCGTCGACCATGTACCGGCCCGGCCGATACCCGGGTGAGCGCAGCCCGCGCTGGACCCCTTCGACGAGGGCGATGTCCTCGTGGTTGAGCTCCCGGCTGATGAAGGCCTCGGCCTGGTCCGACGGGCGCTGCAGATGGCCGTCGAGGGTGAAGTACTGGATGCGTTCGGCCGTGGTCTCGGGGCCGCTCGGTGACATGTCGAACACGAACACCATGTTCGTCCCGGGGAACACCGAGAACGTCATGTTCGGGTAGAGGAAGATCTGGTGGAACGGCACGCCGGCGGTCGACGTGAAGTCGTCGGTGCCGTGCACCTCGTAGGGCAGCACCTCCGGCGCACCGCCACCCGCGGTGTATTCGATGACCCGGCCGTCGATCTCGAACCGATAGGTCGACGGGTCGATGATGTTGCCGAGTGCCTGGTGGGCCGGGCCGGAGAACTCGACGTGGTACGCCTCGAGGAAGTTCTCCGTCACGACCTTCCAGTTGGCCTCGATGCCGAAGCGGGACTCCGACGCGAGGCGGAGGTGTTCGCTCTCCCCCACCATCGAGCGCAGGCGGGGTTCGAAGCCCGGTGCCACGTCTCGCAGCGGACGGGCATCGGGGTCGAGATTGACGAAGAGGAAGCCGCCGATCTCGTCGAGCCCGACCGGGGTCAATGAGACACACGACCGATCGAAGTCGGGCACGTCACGGGCGTGGGGCGCGCCGCGCAGACGGCCGTCGAGGGCGTAGCTCCAGGCGTGGTAGGGGCACACGAGCACGTTCGGGGTGTGACCCGACTCGGCGACGAGCTGGTGCCCCCGGTGCTGACACACGTTGTGGAAGGCCCGATGACCGTCACCGTCGGCCACGACGACGACGGATCGCCCGGCGAGTTCGACCACCAGATGGTCGCCCCGGTTCGGGAGCTGGCTCCGGTGGGCGACGTAGCACCACTCCCGGGCGAAGACCCGCTCCTGTTCGAACTCGTGCACGGCCGGGTCGGTGTAGAACCGACCGTGGGCGGCGTGGGATCGGCTCGCGTCGAGGTCGAAGCCCGCGCCGACGAGCGCCTCCAGATCCATGGATGTCACGCTAGGCCGGGGCCACCGGCGGTTCGGTCTCGCTGAGGCGATCCCAGACGAATTCGTCCGCGAGCCCCATCACCAGGGCGTGGTGCTCGGGATGCTGGCGGGCCCGCTCATTGGTCGGGTGGGGTTCGGCCGGTTGGGCCACCGGATCGGCCGGTCGTTCGAACGGCGCCGGCTCCTTCAGCGCGGCGAGCTCGGTGTCGTCGATCCCGCAGAGGGCGGTGACCTCCGGATCGATCCACGCATCGGCGTCGATCCCGGCGCCCGCGGCGACCTCCAGGTTGAGGCCCTCGGGCCCCTCGAAGTAGATCGACTGCACGAAGCCGTGGTCGATCGGTCCGAGCACCTGCACACCACGGCTGCGGAGCCGGTCCCGCAGGGTCAGCACCTCGTCGAGCGTGTCGACGTGGAAGGCGACGTGCTGCATGGTGCCGCCCCGCACACCACCACCGGGCCCGTCGGCGTGGCTCACCCCGAACTCGACGGCGTCGGTGTTGTCCGGGTGCTGGACGAAGGCGACGTGGCTGTCCTCGGCGAGTTCAACGAAGCCGTGCAGGGCGCCCTCGACGCCGTGCATCCAGTAGAGCGCCTTCAGCGGCAACCCGAGGGCGTCGCACCAGAACGAGAGCTGGGCCTTCATGTCGGTGGTGGAGAGGGCGAGGTGGTTCACACCCCGGGGGCGAAGCGGCATGCGGAGCTCCCGTCGTCGTGGGCGACCAGCGTCCGCCAGTCCCGTTCACGGGTCAAGCCGGCGCCATGTCGCGACTTGATCGGATCTTGATGTGGCACCGATGTGGCCTCGACGCCGGCGTGGTGGGATGCAACGGCGGGCGGCACCACCGTCGCCCACGGGAGTCACCACCATGATCGATCGCCTCGAGTCACTCGCACGCCGCCGGATCATCCGCATCGTCGTCGATGTCGGCCTGTTCGTCGGCTTCATCGTCGAGTTCCTCACCCGGGAGGGACCGGACTACACGCTGCACAGCTGGATCGGCATCGCGCTCGTCCCGGTGATCGCCGTGCACCTCGCGTCGAACGCGAGCTGGATCCGGCGGGTCGTCTCCCGGGGCCGTGACGACCGGGAGTTCTCGCTCGGCGTCCTCAACGCCGTGCTGGGGGCGCTCACCGCCGTGTGCACCGTCACCGGCTTCCCGATCTGGCTCGAATGGTCGAGCGCGGCGATCTGGGTGACCGTGCACACCGCCACCGGCCTGCTCGCGATCGTGCTCATGTTCGTGCACCTATGGCGCAATCGCAGCCGCATCCGTGCACTCGCCGGGCGGCCGGCACCCGCCCGGTGACGCCGAGAGGCCATCGGTGGCGGTTCGAGACCGCGCCGACGGGTCTCGTAGGGTTCGGTCATGGCACGCCACGACGAGCTCGGCTTCTACACCCTCGCCGGTGCGCCGGGGAGTCCACGGGAGCTGCTCGACGAGGTGCGTGACGCCGAGGCCCTCGGGCTCGGTGCCTGTTTCATCTCGGAACGGTTCAACGTGAAGGAGGCGGCGACGTTGAGCGGTGCCGTCGCCGCCGTCTCGACCGATCTCCGGATCATCACGGGTGCGACGAACCACAACACCCGGCACCCGATCGTGACGGCGTCGTATGCGACCACGATGCACTTCCTCACGGGCGGCCGGTTCACGCTCGGTCTCGGCCGCGGCATCGATCGGATGCAGGACGCGTTCGGCATGGGCCGGATCACCACCGCCCAGATGGAGGACTTCGCGGGGCTCATGCGCCGCCTGTGGCGTGGGGAGACCGTGGTCGGCCACGACGGCCCGGCCGGATCGTGGCCGGTGCTCCGTCTGGATCCCGGTTTCGACGAGGACATCCCGCTCGGGTTGACCGCGTTCGGACCGAACAGCCTCGCGTTGGCCGGCCGGGCGTTCGACGACGTCATCCTCCACACGTTCTTCACCGACGAGACCCTCACCCGCTGTGTGGCCACGGTGAAGGACGCCGCGGAGCGGGCCGGACGGGACCCGGCGTCGGTCCGGGTGTGGTCGTGTTATGCGACCATCGGCGATCACCTGCCCGAGCCGCTCCGGCTGAAGAAGACCGTGGGCCGCCTCGCGACCTACCTGCAGGCCTACGGCGATCTGATGGTTCGGACCAACCGATGGGATCCGGCGGTCCTCGAGCGGTTCCGGGCCGATCCGATGGTGGCGACGTTCCCGGGCGCGATCGATGCGAAGGCCGACACCACCCAGCTCGAACACATCGCCACGTTGCTCCCCGACGAGTGGTTGGCCCCCGCGGCGCGGGGAACCGCCGAGCAGTGTGCGGCGGCCGTTCGACGCCAGCTCGATCTCGGGGCCGACGGCGTGATCCTGCACGGGGCGAACCCGACCGAGCTCGCGCCGATCGTCACCGCCTACGCCGCCTGACCCGACGGCGACTCACCCGAGCGCGGCGGCGTCCCTCGCGTCACGCCAGAACGTGGTGGCCGTGGTGACCGGATCGACGTCGGCGGGGAAGTCCGACACCCGCAGCACCCGACCCGTGAAGCTCGGTGCGTTCCACGACGGGTCGGCCGTGTCCAGGCCCAGCCGGTCGGGCCACCACAACGACAGGTAGAGATAGGGCTCGTCGATCGCGTCGTCGCCCGGCGAGGCGCCGTAGCTCCCCCGATGGTCCTCGTCACCGATCTCGATCGCCGGGTCGAAGTGCCCCGGCCAGAGCTGGGGTTCGCTGGCATCGACCGAGGCGTCGTCGCCTCGCACGGTCGTGAGTGCCTCGAAGGCGTTGGCGAACCACCACCCGAGATAGTCCGACGACGCCGGGTCGATGCCGAGGTCGGCGTCGACGTCGCCGAGCGCCGGGGAGTCACCTTCGGCGGCCGTGGTCGGGTCGATGGCGGTGCCGAGGAAGTCGGCGGCGGCCTGCAACGACGTGACGGGGGCGCTGCGCACCTCACCGTCCCGCTCGTCGAAGATCGTCGTGCCCTGCACCCAGATCCGGCGGCCCTCGAACGGCGGGGTGCCGTAGCCACCCTCGACGGCCCGGAGACCGAATCGTCCGGTGACGACGTGACGGGCTGGCGCCACGACGTAGGTGGCGAGGCGATGCAGCGCGAGCCGCGTGGGAACGAGGGCGGCGGGTATGTCGGGCACGAGGGGCATGGTGGGCTCCGGTGGGGCGATGACGGTCGGACCGGGTCGGTCAGAGGAGGGTCACATCCTGCTGGATGGCGACGAGTGACGGGCCGACGTGGTCGAAGGCGGCCCGCAGGGCGGGAGCGAGCTCATCCGCGGTGGTGACCCGGTGCGCGTCGACACCGAACAGCTCCGCCATCGACGCGAAGTCGGGGTTGTGGAGGCTCGTCTGCCAGACGTCGAAGTCGGCGTCTCGTTGTTCCTTGCTGATCTTGCCGAGTTCGTGGTTGTCGAGCACGACGTGGGTGAGGTTCATGCCGTACTTGGCGACGGTGCTCAGCTCCATGGCGTACTGCCCGAAGCCGCCGTCGCCGCTGACGGACACGATCTGGCGTTCGGTCCCGAGCGCGGCCCAGGCGCCCATCGCCGCCGGGAACCCGAACCCGATCGATCCGAGGTAGCCCGACATCAGCACCGTCTGGTCGGCGACCTCGAAGTACCGGCCGAAGCTGTAGGTGTTGTTGCCGACGTCGACACAGATCACGGCGTCGTCGGCGATCTCCCCGCCGAGCGACTCGAAGATCGCCGCCGCCGAGAGTCCGTGCCCCTTGTCGTCGACCCGACGGCGTGCCTTCTCCTCACGCCAGATCGCCCAGCGTTCGGCCACCTCGGGCCGCCGATCGACGCCTCCGTCGGCCGGGACCGCTCCCCGCAGCGCCGCCGCGGTGAGTGCGGCGTTGCCGAGCACGGGGATCTCGACGGGGTGGAATCGGCCGAGCGCCATCGGATCGTCGTCGATCTGGATGATGGGCTTGTAGGAGCTGATACCGGTGTGGTTCGAGAACGAGGCCCCGAACACCACGAGCAGGTCGCTCTCGTTCATGAACCAACTGGCCACCGGCGTGCCGCTGCGGCCGAGCACGCCACAGCCGAGCGGGTGGTTGTCGCTGATCTGCCCCTTGGCCTTGAACGTGGTGGCGATCGGTGCACCGACGTGTTCGGCGAGTTCGATGATCTCGGCCATGTCGTCCCGGGCCCCCGCACCCACGATGAAGGTGGGCCGCTCGGCGGCGGCCAGACGTGCCGCGGCGTCCCGGAGGGCATCGGCGACCGGCGGCATGGCCCGCTCGACGACGCGTCCGACGGCCGTGCCGGCCGCGGCGTCCGACGGGATCGTCTGCACGTCGTCGGGCAGCACGAGATGCGCCACGGTCCGCTCGACGATCGCCGTCTTGCAGGCCAGGCTCGTCAACTCGGCGTGATCCGATGCGGGGTAGAGGGTCTCGGAGAACGCCGCCACGTCGTTGAACGCCGCGGACAGATCGAGGTCCTGGAAGGCACCGCGGCCTCGTGAAGGCGACGGGACCTGGCCGCTGATCGCGAGCACCGGTGCGCCGTCGACCTTCGCGTCGTAGAGGCCCGTCAGCAGGTTGGTGGAGCCCGGTCCGGCGATGCCGAAACAGGCCCCCGGCCGACCGGTCAACTTCCCGTACGCCGAGGCGGCGAACGCGGCGGCGCCTTCGTGGCGGATCCCGAAGAACCGGAGGTCTCCCCGGTCCTCGGCGTGGCGCATCGCGTCGGCCATACCCAGGTTCGAGTGCCCGACCATGCCGAAGACGGTGTCGACACCGAAGTCGACCATCGTCTCGACCACGACGTCGCTGGCCGTGCGAGGCGGGGCGGACGGCGTCGGCAGCGCGACCCAGACACCGTCGTCCCGGACCTCGGTGGCGAAGCAGGCGGGCGCGTCATCGAACGGCGGCGGGGGCTCGCCGGTGGTCGGGTCGTAGTCGTAGCCGTGCCACGGGCACCGCAGATGCCCGTTCTCGATCGAGCCCTCGCCGAGCGGGCCGCCCTGGTGCGGGCAGCGGTTGTCGAGCACCCCGTAGCGGCCCTCGTGGTGGGTGACGGCGTAGGTGTGATGCTCGACGTGCACCGTGGTCACCCGACCCTCCGGCAGGTCGTCCGGTCCGAGGATGTGGTGCCACTCGTGGTCGGCGGGGGCGGGGCTGGTCATGGGCGATCTCTCCGGGCTCGACGCTGCATCGGCACGAACCGGCCACATGCCGGGTTCGTTCCCTCGGCAGTCTCGCCGCCGCCGATCGGGCGCGCCCGGCGTGACCGGAATCCACCTCCGGGACGTCCGACGACGACCTGTCCGGTTTCGACCACACACCGTCGGGCCGTGACCTTCCCGGCACGGAGCACCGCTCGTAGGTTCGGCCCATGGCCGTCATCGAAACCATCACGCTCCGACTGGCGGAGGGAACCTCAGCCGAGGCCTTCGCCGCCGCCAACGCCCGGGTCGAAGCCGACTACCTCCCCCTCCAGCCCGGCTACAACGCCGGCTCCCGTGTCACGACGATCGCCGAGGACGGCACGTGGACGATCTCGCTGCGGTGGGACTCGGCCCACGACGCGGACGCCTCCATGGGCTCGTTCATGACCGCCGAGGCCACACAGGACTTCCTCGCGCTCATGGATGCCGAGACCATGGAGATGCGCCGTGAGGTCGAGATCGCCTCGGCCGCCTCGCCCGGTCTCGCCAACGCCACCCGCCTGTACATGGAGGGCATCCGTGACGGCGACGCCCGCCGGGCGGTGGAGACCTACACCGGCGACCGCTACACCCAGCACTCGACCGGCGTCCGCGACGGGGTCGAGGGGTTCGTCGAGTTCTTCGAGCCCTTCATCGAGAAGAACGCCGTACGCGACATCGAGATCGTCCGCTCGCTCGTCGACGGACGGTTCGTCTTCGTCCAGGCCGCCCAGGACCTCAACAACGGCGAGGCCCGCTGGGTCACCACCGACCTGTTCGACACCGACGGCAACGGCAAGATCATCGAACACTGGGACGTGATCGCCGCACTCGGCGGCACGAACCCGGCCGGCCACACCCAGATCGACGGCACGACCGAGATCACCGATCTGCACCTCACCGAGCAGAACAAGGACCACGTCCGCCGCTTCATGACCGAGGCCTTCTGCGCCGAGCCGACCGCCCCCTTCACCGACTTCATCTCGTCGGAGACCTACATCAACCACAACCCCGACGCCCCCGACGGTGTCGAGGCGCTGATCGAGATGGACCGACGCAGCCGCGAGGCGGGCGAGACGCTCTACTACGAGAAGATCCACCGCATCGTCGGGCAGGGCGACATGGTCGTCACCCTCGCCCACCAGGTGTGGAACGGGATCGGCTACGCGGCCTTCGACATCTTCCGGCTCGCCGACGGCATGATCGTCGAGCACTGGGACAACGTCGAACCGTTGCCCGATGCGTCCGACACGTCGAACTCCGGGAAGTTCTGAGCCCGACACGACGTTCACCGCTGCGAACCAAGGGGACCACATGCAGCCACACAAGATCGCCACCTGGACCGACGTCCCCGACCGTGAGCCCGTCGGGGTGCTCGTGTCGAACGTCGACCTCGTCATCGTCCGCGCCGACGACACACCGTCGGTGCTCTACGGGCGGTGCCTGCACCGGGGCGCTCCCCTCGCCGACGGCCACGTCGCCGGGCAGGACCTCATCTGCGGGGTGCACGGCTGGGACTACCGGTTCGACACCGGCATCTCGGCCTACAACAACGCCGAGCAGCTTCCGAAGTTCACCGCGTGGCTCGAGGGTGACGACCTGCTGATCGACCTCGACGAGCTGCTGGCCTGGGAGGCGGAGAACCCGCAGCCCTACAACCGGGACGCCTACCAGGGCGCCTATCAGGACGTACACGGCACGCCCGACGAACCCCACGTCGCCCTGATCCGCAAGCTGGCCGGCGACGGTCTCTCGAAACTCGGCCACCACGGCCCGACGACGGCGATGGGCGTCGCCCGCGATCAGGTGCCGTCGTGGGACGACATCCAGTTCGTCACCGCCCAACTCGCCCGCCGTCCCCTGCTCGACGAGGCCGAGGTCGCCTCGAAGGTCGTGATCGGCCCCAACGCCGCGAAGCCCCTCGAGCTCGACATCCCGATCTTCGTGTCGGACATGTCCTACGGCGCCCTGTCCGAGGAAGCGAAGATCTCCCTCTCGAAGGGCGCCGAGATGGCCGGCACCGGCATCTGCTCGGGCGAAGGCGGCATGTTGCCCGAGGAGCAGGCCGAGAACTCCCGGTACTTCTACGAACTCGCATCGGGACGGTTCGGGTGGAGCCTCGACAAGGTCCGCGACGTGCAGGCCTTCCACTTCAAGTTCGGTCAGGGCGCGAAGACCGGCACGGGTGGGCACCTGCCCGGGCACAAGGTGATCGGCAAGATCGCCGAGGTACGCGAACTGCCCGAGGGCGAGGCGGCGGTGTCGCCGGCGACCTTCCCCGATCTCACGAGCCCCGCCGACTACCGGGCGCTGGCCGACGAGGTGCGGGAGGCATCCGGTGGCATCCCGATCGGCGCCAAGCTGTCCGCACAACACATCGAGGCCGACCTCGACGCCGCTCTCGAGATCGGGGTCGACTACGTCATCCTCGACGGGCGTGGCGGCGGCACCGGTGCCGCACCCACCCTGTTCCGCGACCACATCTCGGTGCCGACCATCCCCGCCCTGGCCCGAGCCCGACGTCATCTCGACGCCGCGGGCCGCGGCGACGTCACCCTTGTGATCACCGGTGGTCTGCGCACACACACCGACTTCGCGAAGGCGCTCGCCCTCGGTGCCGACGCCATCGCCGTGTCGAACTCGGCCCTCCAGGCCATCGGGTGTCTCGGCATGCGTGCGTGCAACACGAACAACTGCCCGGTCGGCATCGCCACCCAACGCAAGGACCTCCGCTCCCGGCTCGTGATCGACGACGCCGCACAGCGTCTCGAGCGGTTCCTCACCGCCACGGTGGAGCTCATGGGTGTGCTCGCCCGGGCCTGTGGCCACGACGACCTGCAGAGCTTCCGCGTCGACGACCTCACCACGTTCGACCGCGAGATGGCCCACCTCACGGGCATCCGCTACGGAGGTGTGCAGCTCTGAGCGGGGCGGCCGACGGATCGACCCGTCGGCCGGACCTCAGACCCGGATCTCCCCGGCGATCGCCGCGTCGATCGCGGCCTGCCCGAAGTGCAGGCCGCATTCGAAGGTGCCGAACACGAAGTGGTCGTTGGCCCCGGTGGCGAGGCCCTTCTGGATGCCTTCGCCGATGGCGAAGTCCTCGTCGAACACCGTGCGGATCACGTCGTAGTTCCGGTTCCAGTAGCGCTCGGCCTTCTCCGTCG
>JAHDBV010000182.1 GCA_020630195.1 Acidimicrobiales bacterium | reverse complement strand
GAGTCGCGCTCAGAACGGCGGCGTACGGCCGCCAAGCCGACCGAAGGCCAGCCACAAGCGGGCCTGACACCGTGGCGAGACGTGATCACGCCTCACGCCGACGTGGCCTCGGGCCGCTTCGACCAAGCCGAGTTCGCCGCAGATCTCTTCGAGGTTGCCTCTGGCTCTGCGGACGAGGAGTACCAGGATCCCAAGGCCTTCTTCGCCCGCACCTACCTGACGGCTGGTCTCACCGACATGCTCACCGGGGCGGCCCGGCGGCTCTCGGGTGGCGGTGGCGACCCAGTCATCGAGCTGCAAACCAACTTCGGTGGCGGCAAGACACACAGCATGATCGCGCTCTATCACTTGGCCTCGGGCGTCGCAGCAAACGAGCTGCCCGGCGTCGGCGAGGCGCTGGCAAGCGAGAGCCTCGAACTTCCCGCCGATATCAAGCGCGCAGTGATCGTCGGGCAGATGATGTCTGTCTCGGCCCCCCAAGTCGCCGAGAAGGGCGTCACGATCCACACGCTCTGGGGACACCTCGCCTACCAGCTCGGCGGCAAGCGAGCCTACGAACTTGTCCGCACCGACGACGAAGCAGGCACCAACCCTGGCGGCGCACTCAAGACGCTGTTCGAGCAGTGCGGGCCAGCCGTGGTCCTCATCGACGAATGGGTGGCGTACGCCCGCCAGCTACGAGATGGAAACGAACGCAGCATCGCTGGCGACTTCGATACGCAGTTCACGTTCGCCCAGGCTCTCACCGAGGCAGCAGCTGCCGTGCCGAACGTGGTCCTCCTGATCTCGATTCCTGCTTCTGATATCGAGGTCGGCGGCGAGCGAGGCCGCGCTGCGCTCGAGAAGCTGAAGAACGTCGTCACTCGGAAGGCTGCGCAGTGGCAACCGGCCTCGCCTGACGAGTCGTTCGAGATCGTCCGGCGCCGGCTGTTCGATCCGGTCACGCCGGAGAACGCCAAAGTGCGCGACGGGGTCATCCGAGCGTTCAGTGAGATGTACCGGACCGAGGGCAGGGACTTCCCGTCTGGGGTGAGCGAAGCCGATTACCGGCGGCGGATGGAGCTGTCGTATCCCATCCACCCGGAGCTCTTCGACCGCCTCTTCGGTGACTGGTCGACTCTCGACAAGTTCCAGCGAACCCGTGGCGTTCTCCGCTTCATGGCCTTGGCCATCTCCCAGCTCTGGCAACGAGGCGACCAGTCGTTGCTGATCATGCCGGGCAATCTCCCGATGGACTCGGGAGCACTCGTCAGCGAAATGAAGAAGTACCTCGAGGAGGGCTGGGATCCCGTCATCAAGTCCGACGTTGACGGCGAAAACGCGCTTCCGATCCGAATCGACAAGGACAACAAGCACTTCGGGCGGCTCTCCGCAACCCGGCGGGCAGCCCGAACGGTCTACATGGGTTCCGCGGCTCGACCGGACGGTTCACGCGGCGTCGACATCAAACACGTCGTGCTCGGCTGTGTTCAGCCTGGCGAACCAGCCGGCCAGTTCGCCGACGCACTCAAGAAACTCTCCGGCCAAGCAACCCACCTCTACGTCGACGGCGCCCAATACTGGTACTCGCTGCAGCCGAACGTCACCCG
The DNA here is from genome assembly GCA_020630195.1 of Acidimicrobiales bacterium. Taxonomy (GTDB): domain Bacteria; phylum Actinomycetota; class Acidimicrobiia; order Acidimicrobiales; family SZUA-35; genus JAHDBV01. The sequence goes on along the minus strand of JAHDBV010000182.1, from coordinate 2,160 downwards.
GATGGCGGCCGACCGGGCAGCATCGAACTACACCGACGACGACGCCGACCTCGAAGTCCAGCGACGCCTCCTCGAGATCAGCCAGGCCGACCGCGCCGCCTTCACCGGCGTCCACGTCTTCCCGGAGGGGCCCGGCGACGTGCCCGATGAGGACGACGGCGTTCGTCTTGTCATTCTCTCGCCGACGAGCAAGCACATCCCGAACGAAGACGACAGCCCTGCAGTGGTCAACGCGTCAGCTCTGCTCGCTCAGCGATCAGCCGGGCCTCGTCTTCACCGGAACCTGCTCGTCTTCCTCGCTGCGTCGGGCCCCAGGCTCGAGGAACTCCGCTCGGCCGCACGGAGCTACCTTGCGTGGCAGTCAATCAACGATGAGACCGAGGCCCTGAACCTCACCCCTCATCAGCAGCGACAAGCAAGCTCGAAGCTCACCGAGACCAACGAAACAGTCAACTCCCGGATCGATGAGACCTTCGTTCACGTCATCACACCGAAGACAGCTCCTGGCGCAGCAGACATCGACTGGCAAACGACAAAGCCGTCGGGAAGCGGCTCACTTCCACAGCGCGTAACGAACAAGCTCCAGTCCGAAGAGAAGCTCATCTCGGCGTATGGCGGGGTAAGAGTCCGGATGGACCTCGACCGCGTACCCCTGTGGTCCGACGAGGGCGACATCACCGTCACGGTGCTCTGGAGCGCCTACGCAAACCACCCCTACATGGCTCGACTCGCGAACTTTGACGTCCTCGCCGACGCCATCAGCAACGGCACCGCCAACATCAACTGGCAAGCCGAGACGTTCGCCTACGCAGACGCCAAGGAGGACGACACCTGGTTCGGTGTAACCCATGCAGCGCACGTCAGCCCCGCAAGATCCGGCCTCCTACTCCGGCCGGACATCGTGCCACCCGAGCAGCCGGCCCAGCCCACAGAGCCTGGGGCACCAGCGCCTTCCGGATCGTCGGAACCCGGCGACACACCGAGCGGCATCCGGGAGCGGCTACGCGACGAAGACGGGCAGTCTTCCGCAGCCAGCCGGTTCTACGCCCGGTTCGATCTCGACCCGGTCCGCGGCATCCGACAGCTGGAGGACATCATGACCAATGTCTCAAATCACCTCGGCGACGGAGTCAAGATCACGGTCGAAATAGAAGCCGAGTCCGAGGAAGGGTTCGACGACCGCACCCGCCGTGTGGCTGTCGAGAACGCTCAGCAGCTGGGTGCCGAATCAGTCGAGTTCGAGTAGGAATCCAGACCAAGCCGCTTCATTATCTGGGAGGCCTCTGCCGATCGAAGCCTTCTCCTCTCGCCGCTTACCAGGTCCAGAACCACATGCGGGCTCAGGTCGAAGCCCTTCGCCACGACCTCGATCGGATCGCCCGTCTCGATCATCCATCGGTGGAGGAACATCCGGATCGGGTCCGCGTCGACCGTCGGCTCTGGGGTGATCTTGTCCGGCAGGTAGGGCCGGAGCCGTTCAGCAAGGTCTCGCCTTCGGCGCCATCGGAGTCTCATACGGTCAACCTTCCGTCGGTGTCGCAGATGGCCCACTCCTTGGAGCCGATGCGGTGTTGGACGATTGCGGTGTGGTCCCCGACTCGCCACAGCGCACGGCCCCGAGCGAGTTCGGGAAGGATCCGTGCCTCGACCCCGGTGAGGCCAAGCAGGTTCACGGCTTCGGGGACCTGGTCGCTGGATTGGCGGAACAGGATGCGAGTCTGCGTGTCGGCGAGGAGCCCCATCGAGACCTTGGCCGCCGAGGTGCCGTCGTCACTCTGCGCTCGCAGGTCGGAGATCCGGTGTGCGACAGAGATGTTGGCGACGCCGTAGGCACGGGCCAACTTCTGGCACGACTGGTAGTACTTCGCCACTCGCTCCGAGCCGAGAAGCGCCCAGATCTCCTCAAGCACTTGGATACGGCGAGGGACATCCTCACCTTCCGGGGCAGCAAGCAACGCCTGGAGCCATCCGGTCGCTGCGATCATGACCACGGTCAGCGCTTCAGGGTCTTGGTGAACGGCCGAGAGGTCAATCACGACTCCGCGGCCCGACCAATCGAGGCTCACGGTCGAGGGACCGTCGAACATCCCTCGGAGCGGTCCGTCAAGGAGCTTGCCGAGTCCGTGGCGGACGTCGGCGATCGAGCGGGCGAGTTCTCGG
>JAHDBV010000070.1 GCA_020630195.1 Acidimicrobiales bacterium | reverse complement strand
CGGTGGCCCCGTCGGCGACGCCGGCCTCACCGGCCGCAAGATCATCGTCGACACCTACGGCGGCACGGCCCGTCACGGTGGCGGCGCCTTCTCCGGCAAGGATCCGTCCAAGGTCGACCGCTCCGCCGCCTACGCCACCCGCTGGGTCGCCAAGAACCTCGTCGCCGCCGGTGTCGCCGACCGCTGCGAGGTGCAGGTCGCCTACGCCATCGGTGTCGCCCGCCCGGTGTCGGTGATGGTCGAGACCTTCGGTACCGAGCACGTCGACCCGGCCAAGATCGCCGGTGCGGTCAACGAGGTCTTCGACCTCCGCCCCGCCGCGATCCTCCGCGATCTCGATCTGCGTCGACCGATCTTCAGCACCACGGCCGCCTACGGACACTTCGGGCGTCCGGCCGGTGACTCCTTCACCTGGGAGAACACCGACCGCGCCGCCGACGTGAAGTCGGCGCTCGGGCTCTGACACGCCGACCCTGACGGGTCGGACCCACTCGACATGGCCGACCAGCTCGCACTCGACGGATTCAAGGATCCGTCCGCGCAGCCGGTGGCCGAGGACGAACCCGGGATCCCCGAGGGGTCCCGGGTCGTTCGCGTCCTGGCCGACGTGTCGGGGATCGACGACAAACACTTCGACTACCTCGCCCCGCCGGCGTGGGCCGATCAGGTGCGGGTCGGATCGATGGTCCGGATGGATCTGCACGGCCGACGGGTCGCCGGCTGGATCGTCGCCGTCGACGTCGAACCACCCGAGGGTGTCCGCCTGCGGACCCTGACCAGACTGTCCGGCGTGGGGCCACCCGCCGCCGTGATCGACCTGGCCGCGTGGACCGCCCACCGCTGGGTCGGCCGCCATCGGGCCGTCCTGCGATCGGCGTCGCCATCGACGATGGTGCCCGCGTGGCCGGCGCCGCCACGCCGCGCCCCCGAACTCCGGCCCATCACCACCGACGACACCGTCGCCGCCGTCCTCGGCGCACCGGGCACCCACGTCGTCCGACGAGCACCGGCGGCCGACCACACCGAGATGATCTCGACGGTCGCCCGCCACGGCACCGTGCTCGTGATCACGCCGAACGTCGTCGATGCGGGACATCTCGCCGGACGGCTCCGGCGGCTCGGCCACCGGGTCCATCGGCATCCGAAGGCCTGGGCCGGGGGTGCCTCCGGCGGCATCGTCGTCGGCACCCGCTCGGCCGTGTGGGCCCCCGTCGGGGGGTTGGCCGCGATCGTCGTCCTCGACGAGCACGACGAGGCACTCGGCGAGGAGCGCAACCCCACCTGGAACGCCCGCGACGTGGCGGTCGAACGGGCCCGTCGCAACGGGGTGCCGTGTCTGTTGGTGTCGGCGGTGCCGTCGGTGGCCGCCCTGGCCGTCGCCGACTCGGTTCTCGACGAGGGGCGGTCGCTCGAGCGATCCGGGTGGCCCCGGGTGATCGTGGCCGACCGTCGCACCGAGGACCCGGCCCGGGCCGGACTGTTCTCCCCGGCCCTCGTCGACGCGATCCGTTCCGGTGGACGGGTGCTGGCGGTGCTCAACCGCACCGGGCGGGCCACGATGCTGTCGTGCCGGAGCTGTGGCGAGCTGGTCCGGACCGAGGACGGCGAGCACCTCATGACCGAAGTCGAGGGTCGACTCGTGGCCACGGCCACGGGGGAGGAACGGCCCCTCGTGTGTGCGGTCTGTGCGGGCACCACACTCAAGCGGCTCCGCCTGGGCACGTCCCGCGCCGCCGAGGAGCTCGCCGCGCTCGCCGGTGAACCGGTGGCGGAGGTGACCGGCGCCGGCGGGTTGCCCGACACCCGCATCGTGCTCGGAACCGAAGCCGTGCTGCATCGGGCGAACGACGCCGACGTGGTGGCGTTCCTCGATCTCGACGCCGAACTCCTCGCGCCCCGGTATCGGGCGGCCGAGCAGGCCCTCGCGCTGATCGCCCGGGCGGCGAGACTCACCGGGGCACGCGCCCCGGGTGACGAGGGCGGGCGACTGGTGCTCCAGACCCGGATGCCCGAGCACCGGGTGGTGCGGGCGGCGTTGCTGGCCGATCCGGCCGGGTTCGCCGAGGCCGAAGGCGCGATCCGGAACGCGGCGCAACTCCCCCCGGCCGCGGCGCTCGCCGTGATCTCCGGCGCCGGCGCACCGGAACTGGCGACCTCGCTCCGGGAGGTGGAGGCCCGGGTCGTCGGGCCGGACGACGACGGCCGCTACCGCATCTCGTGCCCCACCTGGGACGAACTGGCCGACCGTTTCGACCTCGTCGATCGCCCCGCCGAACGGGTCCGCATCCAGGTCGATCCGAGCCGCGTCTAGGCGAGTCGGCACCGCCTGCGGGCTCGGCGTCCCACCCGGCGGCGGGTTCGTGTGGTCCGCTGGTGATCGACCGGCCCCGTGGGCGAGGATCACGGGTATGCGCACCTCGCCTGCCGATCCCTTCGCCGACTCCGACGACGTCGTCGCCACCGGTCCACGTGGGCAGCTCGCCCACGCCGCAGCGGTCGACCATCTCGAACGGCTCGCCCCGAAGCTGTGGGCCGTCGGCGACCGTGCCTGGAGCGTGGTCGGCAACGGGCTCTCCAACCAGTCGTTCGTCGAGGGGCCCGAGGGGCTCATCGTGTTCGACACCGGCGAGTCGATCCAGGAGATGGCCGAGGCGATGGAGCTCGTCCGCACCGCGACCGATGCCCCGGTCGCCGCGGTGGTCTACACCCACTTCCACTACGTCGGCGGCACGTCGGCGGCACTGGCCGAGGCCACCGATCCCGATGGTGTGCCGGTGATCGGCCATGCGGGCATCGTCGGCAATCTCGCCCGCCAGGCCGGGGAGGTGAACCCCAAGGCCCGTCGAGGTCTGATCCACCAGTTCGGGATGCGCCTGCCCGAGGACGGACCCGACGGTCTGCTCCACGCCGGGCTCGGGTTGTCGTTCCGACACGCCCGCCACGCGCCGTTCACCAACGGCTTCGTCCCACCGACCGTCACCCTCGACGAACCGACCGAGATGACGATCGCCGGGCTCCGTGCCCATCTCATCCCGGCGCCGTCGGATGCCGATGACTCGATCCACATCTGGCTGCCCGAGCTCGGTGTCGCCGTCAACAACATCTGCTGGCCGACCCTGTTCAACGTGTTCGCCATCCGCGGCGAGGAGTACCGCGACCCCCGCGTGCTGCTCCGCGGCCTCGACGGGCTCCGGGCACTGGGCGCCGACCATCTGCTCGGTGCCCACGGGCCGCCGATCTCCGGGGCCGAGACCGTCGACGCCGCCCTGCTCGATAGTCGGGATGCGATCCAGTTCCTCTGGGATCAGACCGTCCGGGGCATGAACAAGGGCTGGTCGACCGACCGGATCGCGGCGGAGATCCGGCTGCCGGCCCGCTTCGACCGGAGCTATGTCACGCAGCGCTTCTACGGCGCCGTCGAACACCACGTCCGCCAGATCCACAACGGGCTCGTCGGGTGGTTCGACGAGGACGCCGCCAACCTGTTCCGCCTCGCCCCGGCCGATCGGGCCGCCCGCCTCGTGGCCGGATTCGGCGGCGCCGACGTGGTCCGTGCCGGCATCGACGACGCACTGGCCGAGCCGTGCACGGGTGACGATCTGCGGTGGGCACTGGAGCTGTCATCGTGGCTGGTGCCCGAGCCCTCGGCCGGCGAGGCCGAGGACCGGAGCCGCCAGGCCGAGGTCCTCCGCGGGATCGCCCGTCGGACCACGGCCGCGAACATCCGCAACTGGTGTCTCACACGAGCGCTCGAACTCGACGGTGCGCTCGACCTTCGAGGCCTCCGCGCCCATCGGCTCGGCCGACGTGAAGCGGCGACGCTCGGCACGGCGGCGTTCGGGGTGCTCCGCGTGATGCTCGACCCCGAGGCCGCGGCCGAGATCGACACCCATGTCGCCGCGGTGGTGGACGGCGAGCGGGTCGGACTCCACGTCCGAGGAGGTGTCGCCGTCCCCACCGACGGGCAGGGGGCGGATGTCACCGTCACGCTGTCGGCCGACGATGCCGCCGCGTGGTGGTCGACCGCCGAGCCGACCCTGGCCGACCTCATCGCCGCCGACCGGGCGGGGGTCGAGGGCGATCGGGCCGCGCTCGACGCCTTCCCGACCTGGTTCGACCACCCGGCGCTCTAGTCGGACGACCCCAGGCGCTGGCGGCTGGCCTCGTACAGGGCGACCGTGCCGGCCTGGGCGACGTTGAGGCTGCCGACCTTGCCGAGCTGGGGGAGGAACACGCAGGCGTCGACGACGGCGAGGGTGTCCTTCTTGACGCCGCGGTCCTCGTGGCCGAGCACCAGGCACACCGATGGACCGAGGTCGACCTCGAACATGGGCCGAGCGTCGTCGGTGAGCTCCACGGCCACGGTGTGGAACCCGGCGGCCTTGGCCGCCTCCACCGCCTCGGGACCCGACGCGGCCCGCTCCCAGTCGAGGAAGCGGTCGCAGCCGAGCGCGGTGCGGGCTACCTTCGTGTCGGAGGGATCGGGCGTCGGGTCGACCGCCCAGATCCGCTCGCCCCGGTAGGCGGCCGTCGACCGGATGAGGCCCCCGACGTTGTAGGGCTGCTGCACGCCGTCGAGGATCATGGCGCAGCGCAGATCGGATCGGCGTCGCCACTCCCGGTGCAGTCGCTTGAGCTCGGTGGGGGAGAGGTTGCGGGTCACGATCGGTGCTCCGGGTTCGTTCGGGCGTCGACGTCGAGCAGGCGGAACGCCTTGCGCGAGCCCCGCCGTGTGGTGGCCCATCCGCGCTCGATCATCCAGCGCTGGAGTGAATCGGATCCGAGGTGCTTCTGGACGACGAGGTGGGCGGTCCCGGCGGGGCCGAGGCGGTCGAGCCAGGTGGTCAACAGGTCATGCAGCACGGTCTTGCCGACCCGGATCGGCGGGTTCGACCAGATGCGGTCCACGGCGATGTCGCCGGGCCAGTCCTGCGGCGCGATGACCCGGATGTTGCCGAGCCCGAGGGCCTCGGCGTTCGCGGCGGTGAGGTCGCGGGCCCGCTCGTTCACGTCGACGGCCCACACCGTCGCCTCGGGATTGCGGTGGGCGAGGGTGACGGCGATCGGTCCGTAGCCACACCCGAGATCGACGAGGTGGCGGTCGCCCGGGGTGGCGGCGGGCCCGTCGAGGAGCAGGAAGCGGGTGCCGACGTCCACCGCACCCTGGGCGAACACGCCGCGATCCGTGCCGAGATCGACGGTGAGGTCGGGAAGGCGCAGGGGCACACTCGCCGGTGCCGAGGGGACCGTCGGGGCCCCGTCGAAGTAGTGCGACGGGCCCACCGACTCCGGGGGAGCCTCCTGCTGTTCCGACATGACGGGGACGGTAGCCTTGGCCACATGAGCTCCCCGTACAACGTGCGCATCGTCGGTGATCCGGTGCTGCGCGCCGTTGCCGACGAGATCACCGACATCGACGGTCGCCTCGTCAAGCTCGCCGACGACATGCTCGAGACCATGTACGCCGAGCCGGGCATCGGCCTCGCCGCCCCGCAGATCGGCGTCGGTCGGCGGTTCTTCGTCTACGACATCGGTGAGGGCCCCCAGGCACTCGTCAACCCGGTGATCCAGGAGAGCCGTGGTGAGTGGACCTTCGACGAGGGCTGCCTCTCGGTGCCGAACATGTCGTTCGAGATCGTCCGGCCCAAGGAGATCCACATCACGGGCTACGACCTCGACGGCAACGAGGTCTCGATCGAGGCCGACGAGTTGTTGAGCCGACTGTTCCAGCACGAGCTCGACCATCTCGACGGGGTGCTGCTGCTCGACCATCTCGACGACGACACCCGCAAGGACGCCATGAAGGTGCTGCGGGACCGCGAGCTCGAGACCCCCGAGCCGAAGAAGCGGAAGCTCGGCGGGTTGAGCCTGCCGTGAGCGGCCGCGCACGTCCGTGACCGACCGAACCGAGTCCGAGCTCGTTCTTCCCCTCCCGCCCGATCGGATCCACCGTGTCGTCTACTTCGGCACGCCCGGGCTCGCGGTGCCTCCGCTCACGGCGCTGCTCGACGCCGGCGTCGAGGTCCCGCTCGTCGTGTCCCGAGCCGATGCGAAAAGGGGGCGAGGTGGTGGTCTGCAGCCGTCCCCGGTGAAGGCCGCCGCCCTCGAGCACGGCCTCGAGGTCACCACCGACCCGATGGATGCGCTCGACGTCGAGGCCGATCTCGGGGTCGTCGTGGCCTACGGCCGGTTGCTGCGACGCCCGCTGCTCGACCGCCTCCCACTCGTGAACCTGCACTTCTCGCTGCTGCCCCGCTGGCGGGGAGCGGCGCCGGTCGAGCGCGCCCTGCTCGCCGGAGACGCCGAGACCGGCGTCTGCCTGATGGCCATCGAGGAAGGGCTCGACACCGGTGGGGTCTACCGTCGGGCCGTCACGCCGATCGCCGAGGACGACACGTTGACGAGCCTCCGTGGTCGGCTGGTCGAGCTGGGTGTGGGACTGCTGACCGATGCCGTCCGTGAGGGCTTCGGCTCGCCCGAACCGCAGGTCGGGGAGCCGGTGCACGCGGAGAAGATCTCGAAGGACGAGCTCCGGCTCGATCCCGACCGCGGCGTGGCCGACGTCGATCGGCGCATCCGCCTCGGGGGCGCCTGGGCGGAGTTCCGTGGCGCCCGGATGAAGATCTGGGCGACCACGCCAGGCCCGGAGGCCCGACCCGCCACGATCGAGGTGGGCACCGTCGACGAGGACCTCGTCTGGTGGTGCTCGGACGGGGGACGGCGACTCGTCACCGTGCAACCCGAGAACAAGCCCCGGATGGACGCCTCGGCCTGGGCCAACGGGGCCCGACCCGGTCCCGAGGACCGGCTCCGGTGAGTCCGAAACGCCGCAACGGAGGCGCGCCGCCCCCGACCGGCGACCCGGGCGCCGAGACCCGACGCCTGGCCTGCGACGCCCTGGACCGCATCGATGCCGGGGGCGCCTACGCCAACCTGGTGCTCGGCCAGATGCTCGACCGGGCGACGGAGGACGGCCTGGAGCGCCGCGACGCCGCCCTCGTCACCGAGCTGGTCTACGGCACCACCCGCCACCGGCGTGCGCTCGACCACCGCATCGAGCCGTTCCTCTACGACGAGGTGGAGCCGCGGGTGCGGAACCTGCTCCGTCTGGGCGCCTACCAACTCCACCACACCGACGTGCCCGATCACGCCGCGGTCTCGGCCACGGTCTCGGCCGCCCCGAAGCGGGTGCGTGGCCTGGTCAACGCCGTGTTGCGGCGGGTCGGATCGGCCGAGGTCACCTGGCCCTCCGACGCGGTGGCCTGGAGCTACCCCGACTGGATCGTCGAGCGGCTCCGCGACGATCTCGGTGCCGAGGCGGCCGACCGCGCCCTGCTCGCGATGAACGAGCGGGCCACGACCAATGTCCGCGACGACGGCTACGTCCAGGACGGCGCCTCGATCCGGGTCGTCGATGCCTGTGAGGTCTCGCCCGGCGAGCTCGCCGTCGATCTCTGCGCCGCCCCCGGCGGCAAGGCGACCGACCTCGCCCGGCGTGGTGCCCGGGTCGTGGCGGGGGATCTCCGGCCGTCCCGCGTCCGCCTGCTCGGCCGCAACGTCGCTCGGCTCGAGGCCGGCGTGGCGGTGCTCACCGCCGACGGTGTGCGTCCGCCGCTGCGGCCGGGTTCGGTCGATGTCGCGCTCGTCGATGCGCCGTGCAGCGGTCTGGGCAGCCTCCGCCGTCGCCCCGATGCCCGATGGCGGATCGACGCCGACGCACCCGCCCGGCTCGGGCGACTCCAGGTCGACCTGGTCGATGCCGCCGCGGATCTGGTCCGTCCCGGTGGGCGGCTCGTGTACTCGGTGTGCACGCTCACCTCGGCGGAACTCGACGACGTCGTGACGGCGGTGATGGCCCGCCGCGACGATCTGGTGGCCGATCCGATCCCCGACGACGTCGATGACGGACGCACCGTCGCCGGCGTCGGGATCGGTCGTTGGTTGCCCGATGACGACGACGGCATGGGCATCGTGCGCTTCCGGCGACGCTGACCCGTCGCGGCGGGTCGAACGTCCCGCCCCGACGTGGGCCGTTCGGCTCATGTCCGGCGTTCCGGAGCCGAAAGGACCGGGTGATCGATGCGTTGCCTCCTCGCCGACTGGTCTGGTCGGCCGTCGCCGTTCCCGCGCTGATGCTCGCCATCGGGGGCATCTGGCTGGCGACGACGACCACACGCACCCTGGGCGAGGCCGAGACCACCCGGACCGCGCTCGAGGACCACCGAGTCGACGCCGACCGCCGGGAGGCGTTGCTCGACGAGCGGGCCCACAGCATCGCCGTGCTCAGTGAGCCCGCCATCGGCCTCGGCTCGATCCGGGACACGACCGACGCCCGCCTCGCGCCGATCCTCGATGCCGAGGGTGACCCGTTGCACCCCGCCGGGCTCGACGGGACCTCCCGGGACGCCCTCGACCGGTTGCGCCTCGCCGTCGACGACGGTGACCTCGATGCCGACGAGATCGTCGACCGGTTCGACACGTTGCTCGCCCGCCTCGGCCCCGACGACGACGCCGACCCCCGTGGTCTGGCCGTCCTCGACGTCGCGACCGCCTCGCCGCTGGTCGACCTCGCCCTCTCGGCCGCCGCCATCGACGCCGAACGTCTCGAGGTGCTCCGGGCGATGGCCGTCGCCGACGGCGGCCCCCTCGACGCCGATCTCGTGGCCGACACTCGCGAGGCCCGGACCACCGCCTCGGCCTCGGCTGCCGTGAGCCGCACCCGCCTCTCGCTCGTCGACGGGGAGGTCGCCGTCGCTCTCGACGCCGCCGCATCCGGACTCTCGTCGGTCGAACCGTTCGACGGCGATCTCGTCGCCATCGACCACGCCACCTGGTTGGCCGTGACCGGTGAGGCGATGGCGGCACACACCCCGGCCCGGGCCGACCTGATCGACGACGCCGGCCGAGCGCTGCAACCCGTGGAACGGTCGGCCAGCCGCCGACTGCTCCTGCTCGGCGTCGTGCCGTTCTCCATCGGCCTGCTCATCCGGATCGGTCGCCGGCTGTCCGCCCTGCTCGACGGCGACCACGACACCGAGGATCGTGTCGGCACCTCGGTGGAGGCGCCGGAGCACGACGCCCGCGCCGTCGCCGACGATCCGCCGAAGGACTCGTCGAGACATGCCCTCGTGTGGGCCGCGGAGGTCGAGGTGCTGGCGATGCGTGACGTCGTCCGGGACCTCGTCGTCGTGGCCGACGAGCAGTTCGACACGATCGACCTCACCGTGCCGCACCTGTCGGCCGACGGGGCGGCCGCCGCGACCCGCCTGGAGCTCGGCGCCCGACGCGTGCACCACCTCGCCATGTCGATGTCGACGCTGGTCGATCCCGACCACGCCACGCCGGACGCGAGCCTGCCCCTCGACGACCTCGTCTCGTCGGTGCTCGGCCTCGGCCTCCCGGCCGTCGACGCCGACCTCGAACCCGTGTCGATCGTCGGTGCCGCCGCGATGGACGTCGCGCTCGTGCTCGCCGCACTCCTCGACGACCACGACGGGCGGGACGCCACCCTGGTCGGCGGGCACGTCGACGGTGGGTACCTGATCGGCGTGCTCGACCGGGACGACACCCCGGTGCATCTCGTCGACGCCCTGACCCGGCGCCACGGCCTCCCCATCCGGGTGGACGCCGAGGCGGCCAACATCGCCGTGTTCCTCCCACCGGAGGTGATCGAGGCCGACCCCGCCGTGGTGGCGTCGGTGACCCTGGCGATCGAACCGACCGAGGGTCTCCCCGAGCCCACGCCGGCGCCGGTGACGGTCCCCGTCGTCGAGGCCGCCCCGACCCGTGCGGACCTCAGCCCGCCCGAGGTCGAGGCCCCGGTGGTCGAGGCCCCGCTGGTCGAGGCCTCCGAAACCGCCGCGCCGCGATCCACCGACCCCGAACCCGAGGTGCCCCTCGTGGTCTCCGTCGGTGAGGCCACCCCGGTCCGGTTCGAACCCCGCACGCCCGCGAGCCCGACGAGCGAGGTGCCTCCCGCCCCGGTCGCCCTGCCCGCGCCCGTCGACCCACCGGCGCCCGAGGTGGCGCCGATCCCGAGCGTGTTCCCGGGACTCCCGTCGTTCGACGTGCCCGACGACGGATCGTCGTTGATCGATCCGGCTCCGGCCGAGTCCGTCCCGCCCACGGTGCTCCCCGAGCCGGTGCACGACTGACCGCTCGGCCCGTCGGGCCCCGCCGCCGAGGCGGCAGACTGGGGCCATGAGCTCCGAGTCCCCGGCCGTGCAGGCCAAGGTCGTCACCGTGTCCGACGGCGTCATCGCCGGTACCCGGGAGGATCGCTCCGGTGACGCCCTCAGCGACCGCCTGGCGCAGGAGGGGTTCGACATCGTCGACCGACGCCAGATCGCCGATGGGGTCGAGTCGGTGCGGGACGTGCTGATCGAACTCGCCGAGGGTTTCAACGGTGTGATCGTGACGACGGGTGGCACCGGATTCGGCCCTCGTGATCTGACCCCGGAGGGCACACGGGCGGCGATCGAGCGTGAGGCCCCGGGTCTCGCCGAGGCGATGCGGCTCTGCAATCCGAACGGCCTCGGTCGGCTGTCGCGGGCACTCGCCGGCACCCGTGGGACCGCGCTCGTGCTGAACACACCCGGCTCGACGAAGGGCACCGTCGAGACCGTCGAGGCCGTCATCGACGTGATCCCCCACGCCGTCGACCTGCTCGGCGGGGGACGCCCCCACTGATGTCGGTCGACGCGCCGAGCACCGTCGACGACCTGTCCTTCATGGCTCGCGCCGTCGCGCGGGCCGAACACTCCCGTCTGCTCGCGCCACCGAACCCGTGGGTCGGGTGTGTCGTCGTCGCCGACGACGGCACCAGCTGGGAAGGCGGCACGCAGCGCCCCGGCGGGCCGCATGCGGAACGTGTCGCGCTCGCCCGTGCGGGGGAGCGGGCCCGTGGAGCGACGCTCTACACGACCCTCGAACCGTGCTCCCACCACGGCCGGACCGGGCCCTGCGCCGATGCGGTCGTCGACTCGGGTGTCCGCCGTGTCGTGATCGGCGTCCTCGACCCGGACGTCCGGGTGGCGGGGACCGGCGTGGCCCGGCTCGAAGCGGCGGGCATCGAGGTCACCGTCGGCCCGGGTGCCGAGCTCGTCGAAGCGCAACTGCGGCCCTACCTGCACCACCGCCGGACCGGGCGCCCACACGTCGTGTTGAAGCTCGCGGCCACGCTCGATGGCCGCACGGCCGCACCCGACACGTCGAGCTTCTGGATCACGGGCCCCGAGGCACGGGCCGATGTCCACCGGCTGCGGGCCGAGTGTGATGCGATCATCGTCGGTGCGGGCACGGTCCGGGCCGACGACCCCCGCCTGACCGTGCGAGACGTGCTGGCGAGCGACGGTGCGGCACCCCGCCCGCCGATCCGCGTCGTGCTCGGCGCCGTGCCCGACGACGCCGCCTGCCAACCGGCCCGATCGATGTCGGGGCCACTCGCCGACGTGCTCGCCGAACTCGCCGAGCTCGATGTCGTCCAGGTGCTCGTGGAGGGCGGTGCCGGTGTGGCCGGTGCCTTCCACCGGGCGGGCCTCGTCGATCACTACGTCTTCTATCTCGCACCGGCGCTCCTGGGCGGCGAAGATGGTCGCCCGGTGCTCGCCGGAGCCGGTGTTCCGACCATGGCCGAGGCCTGGCGCGGAAAACTTGACCGGGTGGTCAAGTTCGGGAACGATGTGCGCCTCGACGTGCTCGCGCCGTCCGAACCACCCCCCGCAGCCTCCGAGGAGACCTGATGTTCACCGGCATCGTGGAAGAACTGGGCACCGTGGCCGCGATCGATGGTGGGCGTCTCCGTTTCGCCTGCCGCGAGGTGCTCGCGGACGTCGAGATGGGCGCCTCGATCGCCGTGAACGGCTGCTGCCTCACCGTGGTCGGGTGGGACACCGACGAGGGTTGGTGGGACACCGACGTCACCCAGGAGACGTTCGACAAGACCTCGCTCGGCGACCTCGTCGTGGGTGAACCGGTGAACCTCGAACGCCCCGTCCGCCTGCAGGATCGTCTCGGTGGGCATCTGGTGCAGGGCCACGTCGACGCCGTCGGCGAGATCCTCGCCCCCGCCCCCGACCTCCGTGTGCGGGTGCCCGAGCACCTCATGCGCTACGTGGTGCAGAAGGGGTCGATCACGCTCGACGGCATCTCCCTGACCGTCGTCGATCCCGATGGCGACACCCTCGGGGTCGCCGTCATCCCCCACACCGCCGAGGTCACCACCCTCGGCCACAAGGACGTGGGTTCCCGCTTGAACGTCGAGGTCGACGTGATGGCCAAGTACGCCGAGCGCCTGCTCACCGGGCACCTGCCCGACTCCGAATCCAGCACTGGAGCACCGTCGTGAACGCCACCCCCGACCCGGCCGACCACACCGCACCCGACTCCGTCCTCGACTCGGTCGAGGAGGCTCTCGAGGCCTACGCCCGCGGTGAGATCATCATCGTGGTCGACGACGAGGACCGTGAGAACGAGGGCGATCTCATCATGGCCGCCGAGTTCGCGACCGAGGAGGCCATGACGTTCTTCGTGAACAACACCTCCGGTGTGATCTGCGCCCCGATGACCGAGGAACGCTGCGAGGAACTCGACCTGCCGCTGATGGTGGCGGCGAACACCGAGGCGATGCGCACGGCGTTCACCGTCTCCATCGACTACCGGCACGGCACGAGCACCGGCATCTCGGCGTCCGACCGTTCGGCGACGCTCCAGGCGCTGACCCGGGACGACGTGCGTGCCACCGACTTCAACCGGCCGGGTCACATCTTCCCGCTGCGGGCCCGGGAGGGCGGCGTGCTCAAGCGTGCCGGCCACACCGAGGCCGCGGTGGATCTGTGCCGCATGGCCGGCCTGACCGAGGTCGGCGTGCTCTGCGAGATCGTCAACCCCGACGGGACGATGGCCCGTGTGCCCGAGCTGCGACGCTTCGCCGACGAGCACGGCCTCAAGTTCATCTCGATCGCCGACATGGTCCGGTACCGGCGCCGCACCGAGAAGCTCGTGCAACGCGAGTCCGAGGCCACGATCCCGACCGAGCACGGTGACTTCCGGGCGATCGTCTACAAGTCGACCCTCGACGAGGTCGATCACGTCGCCTTCGTCATGGGCGATCCCGGCCAGGTCGACGACACGCTCGTCCGGGTCCACTCCGAGTGCCTCACCGGCGACATCTTCGGGTCGATGCGCTGTGACTGCGGCCCCCAGCTCCAACAGGCGCTCCATCACGTCGCCCAGGAGGGTGTGGGCGTCGTCGTGTACCTGCGGGGACACGAGGGTCGCGGCATCGGCCTCGCCCACAAGATCCGTGCCTACGACCTGCAGGAGCAGGGCTACGACACCGTCGACGCCAACACCGAGCAGGGCCTGCCGGTCGACTCCCGCGAGTACGGCATCGGTGCCCAGATCCTGGTCGATCTCGGGATCTCGACGATGCGGCTGATGACCAACAACCCGTCGAA
Organism: Acidimicrobiales bacterium; assembly: GCA_020630195.1. Lineage (GTDB taxonomy): Bacteria > Actinomycetota > Acidimicrobiia > Acidimicrobiales > SZUA-35 > JAHDBV01. The sequence goes on along the minus strand of JAHDBV010000070.1, from coordinate 9,753 downwards.
GTACGGCGGTCTCGACGGCTTCGGGCTGGAGATCACCGGCCGGGTGCCGATCGAGATCGAGCCGAACCCGTCCAACATCGCCTATCTGCGGACCAAGGCCGAGCGGATGGGGCATCTGATGTCGGTCGAGGACGGCGACGAGGGCTGATCGGTCGATCCGATCGCCCGGATCACGAACTCACCCCGAATCCCCGCCGGGGCCGCGCGGCGGCGCCGGTAGGGTCAGCGCCATGCTGTCGCTGGTGCTCCCCAAGGGATCCCTCGAGAAGGCCACGCTGGCCCTGTTCGAGGCCGCCGATCTCACCGTCAAGCGGTCGTCGTCGGTCGACTACAAGGCCACGATCGCCGACCCCCGGGTCGACGGGGTCCGCATCCTGCGGCCCCAGGAGATCCCGGTCTACGTCGCCGAAGGTCGCTTCGATCTCGGCATCACCGGACGGGATTGGGTGGCCGAGACCGACTCCGACGTCGTGTCGCTCGGTGAGCTCAAGTACTCCAAGGCGACCTCGCAGCCGGTGCGCCTCGTGGTGGCCGTGCCGGACGACTCGCCGATCGAGTCGGTGAAGGACCTGCCCCAGGGTGTCCGGGTCTCGACCGAGTACCCGGAGCTGACGAAGCGCTTCTTCGCCGAGGCCGGGATCGATGCCGACATCCGCCTGTCCTACGGCGCCACCGAGGCGAAGGTGCCCGACATCGTCGATGTCGCCGTCGACCTCACCGAGACCGGCCGGGCGCTCAAGGCCGCCGGCCTGCGCATCATCGACACGATCATCACGAGCTACACCGAGTTCGTCGCCAACCGCGAAGCCTACGAGGACCCGGAGAAGCGCCACGCGATGGAGCAGCTCCTCACGCTGCTCCAGGGTTCGCTCGACGCCCGGACGAAGGTGCTCGTGAAGCTCAACGTGGTCACCACCGAGCAGCTCGACGCCGTGGTCGAACTGCTGCCGTCGCTCAAGGCGCCGACCGTCAACGAGCTCTACAAGGGCGCCGGGTTCGTGATCGAGACCGTCGTGCCGAAGTCGGAGATCAACGTGTTGATCCCGGCGCTGCGTGATGCCGGCGCCACCGACATCCTCGAGCTGTCGCTCGCCAAGATCGTCCCCTGATCGGGAGCGAGCCCATGCGTCCCGGTGCGTCGATCCGCCTCGGCACGGTGGTGTCCTACGACGATCACCGGGGCTGGGGTGAGGTGCGCGACGACGCCGACGGGTCGACCCACGGGTTCCACTGCACGGTCATCCGCGGTGGGGATCGCACGATCGCCGTGGGCACGGCCGTCGCGTTCCTGATCGGACCGGGTGGCCCCGGTCGCTGGGAGGCCGTCGACGTGGTGGCGTTGCCGCTCGGCTGAGCGGTGCGGCGTCAGCTGGACGCCACCAACCACTCCGCCTGCGTGGCGAGCATCGGTGCCATCTGGTCGGCGGGTGCCGGGCGGTGGAACAGGAAGCCCTGGAGCAGGTCGACGCCGAGATCGCGGAGCTTCGTGGCCTGCTCGGTGTCCTCGACACCCTCGGCCACGACCTCCATGCCCATCGACTTCGCGAGGGCGACGATGGCCGTGACGATCTTCTCGTCGACGGGATCGTTCGCGAGGTCCATGACGAACGCCCGGTCGATCTTGAGCGTCGTCACCATGTCGAGTCGCTTCAGCTGGCCGAGCGAGGCGCGCGAGGTGCCGAAGTCGTCGATGGCGAGCAGCACACCCATGGAGCGGAGCTCGTGGAGCATCTCGAGGCGATCGTCGATGTTGTCGACGATCAGCTCCTCGGTGATCTCCAGCTCGAGCTGCTCGGGAGCGAGGCCCGTCTCGTTGAGGACGCGGCGCACGGTGTCGACGAGGTGGGTCTCGACGAGCTGGCGTTCGGCCACGTTGACCGACACCCGGATCGGACGGCCGACGGCCGCCGACCAGACCGAGGCCTGCCGGCACGACTCGCGCAGCACGTGCTCGCCGACCTCGATGATGAGGCCGGACTCGGCGGCGACGGCGAGGAACTGGCCCGGGGGCACGAGGCCCTTGGTGTCGTGCTGCCAGCGCACGAGCGCTTCGAGGCGGTCGATGTGGCCGCCGTGGGTCGACACGATCGGCTGGTAGTGCACGATGAGCTGACCCGAGCGGATGGCCCGCCGCAGCTCGCGTTCGATCTCGAGTCGGGCGATGGCCCGGCTCCGGAGTTCGGCGTCGAACACGACGTAGCGGTTGCCGCCGTCTTCCTTGGCCCGGTACATCGCGACATCCGCGTCGCGCAGCAACGACTCGGCGCTCGCGTCGCCGCGGGCGACGTAGGAGATCCCGATCGAGGCGCCGAGCATCTGGGTCGAGCCGTCGGAGAGTTCGGCCGGCTCCGCGAGGCTCGCCATGATCCGGTCGCCGGTGGCGGTGAGATCACGGACCGAGCGCAGGCCGGAGGTGATGACGACGAACTCGTCGCCGCCGAAGCGGCCGACGACGTCGGTGTCCCGGACGAGGCCGGCCAGTCGGTCGGCCACGATCTGGAGGAGCTCGTCACCGGCGGAGTGGCCGATGGAGTCGTTGACGACCTTGAGTCGGTCGAGATCGAGGAAGAGGACCCCGACCACTTCGTTGACCGAGCGGTCCTCGAGCCGGGTCCGGAGCGCCTCGGTGAGCCCGGCGCGGTTGGTGAGGCCCGTCAGCCGGTCGTGGCGGGCGTGGTGTTCGATGCGGCGGAGGCGACGCACGGTGGCGTCGTAGCGCGACATCGCCCGGACCAGGAGGGCGAGGGTGAGCGTGAGGACGAGGCCGGCGACCAGCACGGCCGTGGAGCCGGTGTGGTCGGGGGTGAGCTCGAGGCTGTAGCCCTGGGCCGTCCAACCCTCGACGAGCTCGGTGCCGAACGAGGTCAGCTCGGTGGCGGCGCCGACCGGCTGACCGAGCTGCACGACCGGGGTGGTCGTGGCCAGCAGGACCCCGTCGAGGGCCAGGGCCATCTCGGTGTCGGGGCCGATCAGTTCGGCGAGCAACACCCCGGGTCGGATGCGGCCGACGACGGTGCCGACCACGGTGCCGTCGGCGTCCGTGACGGGGCTCGCCGCCACCACCGGCACATCGACGGCACCGCCGGTGTCCTCGGCGCCGGTGGGCAACGGGAACACGACCGTTCGCCCCGAGGTGGCGGCCTCGGCGAGACCGGCGGCGATCACCGGGTTGGCGCCGATGTCGACGCCGGCGAAGGCGGCGAGACCGTCGCCCGCCACCCGTCGGGTGACGATGTGGAACGTGTCGGCCGTCGTGTCGGTGAGGATCGGTGTGAAGTCGGGGCGGGCCGCCCGCTCGGCGGTGGTGAGGGCGGCGAGTTCGTCGGTGCCCTCGACCCGGGCGGTGATGACCACGTCGGTGAACGCGGGCCGGTCGACGAGGTGGATCGAGTCGAGGTAGCGGATCAGCTCGGTGTCGGTGAGGTCGTCGTCGAGGGACGCGACGCCAGCGATGCCGTCGAGTGCTTCGAGGTAGGCGCCGAGCTCACTGGCCACGGCCGTGGCCTGGGAGGCGACGAGGGTGTCGAGCTCCCCCTCGGCGGTGGCGATCTCGCGGGCCCGCAGGCCGAACCAGAGCGCGAAGGTCAACACGAGGCCGCCGACCAGCACCGCGATGCTGATCGTCGAGACGAACGAGCCGCCGCCGTCGTCGGCGGGGGACTCCTCGGCGTCTCGGAGGTCCGTGGCGGCGCCATCGGACATGCGGCGGCCGAGGGCGCGCGCCGTGCCGGACGAACGGCCGGGGCGGGAGGACGACGACGGGGTCGCGGGAACGACGCTCACCTGGGTCCATCGGCCCGGGTGGCGCGGAGATGAGTGGTCGGTGCGACCCGGGTCGGGTCAGTCCTCGGCGGCGTTCAGCTCGGCGTGGCGCTGCACGAAGACGAGGCGGATGCTGTGGAGTGCTTCGTCGAGGGTCGCCCGGTGTTCGCCCCAGCGTTCGCCGAGACTCTCGACGAGCCCGCCGAGGGCGTCGATCGCGATGCGGGCCTGGTCCATGTCGGGCTCGTCGGCGGTGAGATGGATGGCGGCGAGTTCGTAGATGCCCATGGCGTGGTTGGCCACGACCACCGAGGCGTCGATCTCGAGGAGCTGGCGCCGGGTCTCCATCAACTCGTTGGCCATCGCCTCGGCCGCGGCCCGGTCGACCTCGGCGTCGGTGGTCGCATCGGTGCCGGGGGCGGCGGGGGAGGGGTCGACCGGGTGGTCGCCGTCGGGTGTCCACAACGTGCTCATGTGGGAAGCATGCCGGATCCGGTAGCCTCTCGGGGTCAGTTCGAGTTGAAGCGGGCCCCCGCCCCACCCGGCCATCGTCTGCGATGCGTCCGGGTCCTGCGTGCAGACCACACGGTCGGTGCGTCCCGATGCCATGATGTTCCCGGTGTTTCACCGGAGACATCGGTTCGGGAGGGTTCGTTTCGCCTGGAGCGACATCCGAACCAACGCACCACGACCACAGGAGTGTGGAACTGCATGAGGAGAACCGGTCATCGCTGCCGACGCTGAGCCACGGATCAACGATCGCATCCGTGCACGAGAAGTTCGTCTGATCTCACCCGACGGTGAGCAGCTGGGCATCAAACCGTTGCCCGAGGCGCTCGGTATGGCCCGTGCCCTGGGTCTGGACCTGGTGGAGGTCGCCGACAAGGCGAAGCCGCCCGTGTGCCGGATCATGGACTACGGCAAGTACAAGTACGAGAACGCGCAGCGAGCCAAGGAATCACGCAAGAAGTCGACGAACATCTCCGTGAAGGAGATGAAGTACCGGCCGAAGATCTCGGGTGGTGATTTCGACACGAAGACCCGCAAGGTGGAGAAGTTCCTCCAAGAGGGTCACAAGGTCAAGATCACGATCATGTTCCGAGGCCGCGAGGTGACCCACCCCGAACTGGGGCGGAAGATCCTCGACGACATCGCCGAGCGTGTGTCCGAGTACGCCAGGGTCGAGGCCTATCCCCGTCTGGACGGCCGCAACATGACCATGGTGCTCGGCCCGGGCGCCCCGAAGAAGGCGCCCGCCAAGCGACCCGAACCCCCCACACCGGAAGCCGTGGCCGAGGCCACCGCCGCCGCTGCGGAGGCGAAGGCCGCCGCCGACTCCCCACCAGCAGATCCCCCCGCCTGAAGGAGCACCCATGCCGAAGATGAAGAGCCACTCCGGGGCGAAGAAGCGATTCAAGCGGACCGGGAGCGGCAAGCTCATGCGGGCCCAGCGCAACAAGAACCACTTCCTCGAGAAGAAGACCAGCAAGCGCAAGCGCCGGTTGTCCGGTGAGGCGCCCGTGGCCAAGGCCGACGAGAAGCGGATCAACGCCCAGCTCTCGAGCTGAGCCGATCCCACTGTCCGATTCTCCGGGCGGCCGTCGAGCCGCCTGATCCATCCGCCGGCCCACGTGCCGGACCGAGCCCACCGGGCTCACCCCCGACTCCAGGAGACATGCGATGGCACGCGTCAAGCGCGGCGTTCACGCCAAGAAGAAGCGTAAGGAAACACTCGCCAAGGCCAAGGGCTACTACGGCAACAAGAGCCGTACCTTCAAGGCCGCCAACGAGCAGGTCATGCACTCGGGCAACTACGCCTACCGTGACCGCCGGGCTCGGAAGGGCGACTTCCGTCGGCTGTGGATCCAGCGGATCAACGCCGCCTGCCGCCAGAACGACACCACCTACTCGCGCTTCATCGCCGGCCTGAAGGCCGCCGGTATCGAGGTCGACCGGAAGAACCTGGCCGATCTCGCCGTGCACGAGCCGAAGGCGTTCGCCGCCCTCGTCGAGGCGGCCAATGCGGCCGCCGCCGAGGCCGACGCCGCCTGATCCGCCCGGTCGCTCGTCGACCGAACGCGATGACAAACGATCCCCTCAGCAGTTCGAATCACCGCATCAAGCGGCTTCGGAAGCTGGTGGGCCGCCGCAAGGCCCGCTCCGAGGAGCGGGCCTTCGTCGTGGAAGGGCCCGTCCTCGTGGCCGAGGCGCTGGCCGTCGCCGACGGTCGAGCGATCGAGGCCGTCTACGTCGACCTCGACGCGGTGGATGATCGAGCGGTCGCACCGGTGTTGGACGCCGCCGCGGCCGCGGGCGTCACCGTCGAGACGGTGGTGCCCGGCGCACTCGCATCGGTGCTCGACGCGGTGACCCCACGGCCGATCTGCGCGGTGATCGGTCGCCACGCGACATCGTTCGACGATCTCGTCGCCGCGGCCGGGCCGGTGCTCGTGCTGCACGAACTCTCCGAGCCCGGCAACGTCGGCACGCTGGTGCGGACCGCCGAGGCGGCCGGGTTCGCCGGGGTGTTGCTCACGGGCGACTCAGTCGATCCGACCAACCCCAAGGCGGTCCGGGCCTCCGCTGGAGCACTGTTCCGGCTTCCCGTGGTCGAGCGACGCGACGGTCTCGATGCCCTCGCCGGACGGCGCAGGAGACTGGCGACGGTGGTCGCCGGGAACGATGTCGCCCCCCACGACGCCGCCGATCTGCGAGACGCGGCGATCGTGCTCGGCAACGAGGCACACGGGTTGTCGCCCGAGGCGGTCGCCGCCTGCGACGCGACGATCACCATCCCGCTCGCCGGGCCGACCGAGAGCCTGAACGTGGCAGCGGCCGGTGCGGTGCTGGCGTTCGAGAGCCTCCGTCAACGCCGGAGCTGATGCCACCGGCCTTCCGGCCCGTGATTCGGGACCCCGGTCCTCATGAGTTCCTCACACTCGCTGCCGATAGTGCGGTGTGGCCCCCTCCCGCTTCCTCGCGTCGCTGCCCCTGCTCGTCGGCCTCGTCGTCGTGCTCGCCGGCGTGGCGGGAGCGCAGGATCGCACCGAGACCCCGTTGTTGCCCGACAGCGGCTACGACTACGACGGGATCGCGACGCCGGCCCACTTCGCGATCGCGCTGAACGGTGAGTCGGCCCCGGAGGTCGACAACACCCCCGCCGACAATCGGGTAACCGACGCCGGTGCGGCGCTCGGCCGGGTGTTGTTCTACGACACCTCGTTGTCCTCGACCGGCCGGGTGAGTTGCGCCAGTTGCCACCAGCAGGACCACGCCTTCTCCGATCCGATGCAGGTCAGCATCGGTGTCGCCGGCGAGACCGCCCGCAACTCGATGTCACTCGTCAACGCACGGTTCTTCGAACCCGGCACGTTCTTCTGGGACGAGCGGGCCGCCACGCTCGAGGACCAGGTGCTGATGCCGATCCAGGACCCGATCGAGATGGGGCTCACCCTGGAACAACTCGTCGACATCGTCGAGTCGAAGCCGTACTACGAGGCACTCTTCGTCGACGCCTTCGGGTCGGCGGATGTCTCGTCCGATCGCATCGCCGACGCGCTCGCCCAGTTCGTCCGGTCGATCGTGTCGACCGACTCCCGCTACGACCAGGGTCGGGCGATGGTGGACGACGAGCGCGATCCGTTCCCGAACTTCACCACCCAGGAGAACCGGGGCAAACAGCTCTTCTTCGCCACCGGCCCCAACGCCTGTGCGAGCTGCCACAACACCGAGGCGTTCGTGAACGACGACATCGGGGCGATGAACATCGGCCTCGACGCCGACACGCCGGACCCGGGCGCCTTCGCCACCACCGGCCGCCTGAACGACACCGGAGCGTTCAAGGTCCCGTCGCTCCGCAACGTCGCCGAGACGGCGCCCTACATGCACGACGGGCGCTTCACGACGCTCGAGCAGGTGATCGGGCACTACTCGAACGGTGTGCAGGACCATCCGCAGCTCGACCCCCGCCTCACGCAGAACAACGGTCAGCCGATCCACCGGAACTTCTCGGCGAACGACGTCGCCAACCTCGTGGCCTTCCTCGAGACGCTGAGCGATCCGAATGTGCTGACCGACGAACGCTGGAGCGATCCGTTCGCCCCGGCGCCGACGCCCGTGTGTCAGCGCGCGGAGGTCGACGCCGACCAGCTCGACACCCAGATGCGCCGCCTCTACGAGGCGTTCTTCGGGCGGGCCCCCGACGCGGCCGGCCTCGACCACTGGGTGGGGGAGCGGGCGAGCGGGCGCAGCGTGGCGTCGATCGCGGCCGCCTTCGCCGGGTCGCCGGAGTTCATCGAGACCTATGGCGAACTCGATGCGGGGGCGTATGTCGATCTCGTCTACGCCAACGTGCTGGACCGCTCACCCGACGACGAGGGCCGTGCGTACTGGGTGGGTCGTCTCGACGCGGGGCTCGATCGTGGCACCGTGATGACGCAGTTCTCCGAGTCGCCCGAGAACCTCCAGCGTCTCGGCCACGACGCCGTCGTGTCGGGCGACGAGGCCGCGGTGTTCCGGCTCTACGTGGCCATGCTGCAACGGGCCCCCGACGCCGAGGGCCTCGAGTTCTGGGCCGGCCTCGCCGAGCAGGGCTGGTCGCTCGATCGTGTCGCCGGGGCGATGATGGAATCGGCGGAGTTCCAGGCCCGCTACGGCGACCTCGGAGATCTCGAGTTCGTCCGGCAGGTCTACTGCAACGTGCTCGGACGGGACCCGGACACCTCCGGCGGCTCGTACTGGCTCGGGCAGGTGGTCCGTGGGGCCGATCGAGGCACCGTGATCCGGGGCTTCAGCCAGTCGACCGAGTTCGTGGTCGCCACCAACAGCCTCCCCTGACACCCCGGGCCGAGGTGGCTGATGTGTCACCCCCCGGCCCACGAATTCGGCTCCCGACCGGGCGCGCCGGACAAAACCGTCGCAGGTCGAGGGATCTGCGGCCACACTCTGTGCCCATGAGTGACGCTGCCTCGCCGATCGATCTCGACGGCCTCCGCGACGACGGGCTCGCCAGGATCGCGGCCGCCGGAACCACCGACGATCTGAAGGCGGTGGAGGGCGAGGTCACGGGGAAGCGCTCCGCGCTCCTCGATGCCCGCAAGTCGCTCGGTCAGCTCCCGCCGGAGGATCGCAAGGCGGCCGGACAGGCGCTCAACGAGGTCAAGACCGCACTCGAGGCGGCGATGGACGCCCGCCGGTCGGAGCTCGCGAGCGCCGAGTTGGCCACCCAGCTCGAATCCGAGCGCCTCGATCTGACCGAGGTGCCCACCGGCGTGACCGTCGGTCACGCCCACCCCGTCACCCAGGCCTGGGACGAACTCGAGGACGTCTTCGTCGGTATGGGCTACCGCGTCGCCGAGGGCCCCGGCATCGAGACCGACTGGCACAACTTCGACGCCCTCAACATCCCGAAGGGCCACCCGGCCCGTGACGGCTTCGACACGCTCTACGTCGAGCACGGTCCGCCCGGCTCGACGCTGCTGCGCACCCACACCAGCCCGGTGCAGATCCGCACGATGCTCGACCAGGAGCCGCCGATCTACATCGTCGCCCCCGGGCGTGTGTTCCGCCGCGACACCGCCGATGCGACCCACCTGCCGGTCTTCCACCAGATCGAGGGTCTCGTGATCGACAAGGGCATCTCGCTCGCCGATCTCGCCGGCACGATCGAGGCGTTCACGACGGCCTACTTCGGACCCGGCTACACGAGCCGGCTCCGTCCGAACTACTTCCCGTTCACCGAACCCTCGGCAGAGTTCGACGTGCAACGCCCCGACGGGTCGTGGCTCGAGCTCGGCGGCTGCGGCATGGTGCACCCCAACGTGCTCCGAGCCGGTGGCGTCGACCCGGAGGAGTGGTCGGGGTTCGCCTTCGGCTTCGGCATCGATCGTCTCGCCTCCATCAAGTTCGGCATCGACGACATCCGGAACTACTTCCGCAACGACGTCCGCTTCCTGTCCCAGTTCTGAGAAAGCAGCACGCATGAAGGTCTTG
>JAHDBV010000181.1 GCA_020630195.1 Acidimicrobiales bacterium | reverse complement strand
AACCAGGCCGACCTCGCTGCCGCCCGGTCCGAGATCGGATTCCTGCGTGATGCCTTCGACGCTCGGACCGAACAGATCGCACCCTCGATCCGTCTCCGGGCCCTGACCGGCGAGCGCCTCACGTCGATCGACCAGCCGGCGAGCGCCTTCCTCAACTACTCCGGTTCGCACGCCGGCCCGCTCGCGGATGCCGGGCTGTGGCTGAATCCTCCGGTCGTGCTCGAATGGTCCGAGGGCGATGTCTCGATCGGCGCCGTGAACGAGCGCATCATCGAACAACCCTTCGCCTTCGCGCAGCTCTGCACTCTTCCGCCGGGTGCCCGGATCCTCGACATCGGCGGCGGCGAGTCGACGGTCGGTTTCTCGCTCGCCTCGATGGGCTACGACGTGACCGTGCTCGAGCCGCAGGGGTACCCCTTCGAGCACCCGAACCTGACGGTGGTCGAGCAACCACTCGAGGACTTCGAACCCGACGCGTCGTTCGATGCGGTGCTGCTGCTGTCCGCGATCGAACACTTCGGGATCGGGCACTACCGCAACAACCCCGAAGCTGACGACACTGCAGATCTGGACGCCATGGCGATCGTGAAGCGCCTTCTCCGGCCGACCGGCCTGCTCGTGCTCACCACACCCTTCGGACCCGCCGAGGTCAACGATGTCGAGCGGATCTACGACGACGCCGGTCTGCAGCGACTGGTGTCCGGCTTCGACATCACCACCCTCCGAATCGGCGTCCGTTCCGATCCCACGACGTGGAGCATCGAGTCCGAGACGCTCACCGCCCCGGCCGGTCCGGGACGTGTCGCGATGGTGAGCGCGACGCTCGGATCCGCCGAATGACGGTCGTCTACGACCTGATCGGCGTCCAGAATCGGGATCACGGTGAGCGCGGCATCGCGCGGTACGTGCTCCAGCTCGCGCTGGCGCTCGAGGTCGGACACCCCGACTTCGTCGATCAGTTCCTGGTGCATCCGCATCTGCCACTCCCCGCTGGGATCGAGCCGCTGATCGCGTCGGGCAAGGTCGTCCGGGCGGACCGAGACCCGACGTCACGGAGCGCCACCAGCGGCGGCCTGTTCATCGCCGGATCGGTGATCGAACTCCAGGAGCCGCTCGAGGTCCTGCTTCCCGCATGGGCCCGCACGCCGGCCTGGCGCACCGCCGCCGTCCTGTATGACCTGATCCCGCTTCGCTTCGCCGACTGGTACCTGACCGAACCGACCATGCGCTACGCGTACCGATCACGTGTCCGGTCGCTCGCATCGTTCGACCACCTGCTGGCGATCTCGCAGGCATCGGCCGACGATGCCGAGGAGTTCCTCGGTGTGCACCGCGACCGGCAGACCGTGATCTGGGCCGGCGCCGATGACCGATTCCGTCCTCCCTCGCAGCCCCACCATGAGATCGCTGAGGAGTTGGGCGGCGAGTTCCCCGGAGTGAAACCGGGCTACGTGATGTTCCCGAGCGGGATCGAACGGCGGAAGAACGTCGAGGGACTTTTCGCCGCCTATGCCGCGCTTGCGCCCGCCCTGCGGGCTCGACACCCCCTCGTGCTGGTCTGCCGTGTCAACGATCACGAACGCCACGAGCTCGACGCCCGACTCACCGAGCTCGGGATCATCGAGAACGTCGTGATCACCGGCTACGTCTCCGACGAGCTCCTCGTCCGCCTGTACCAAGGCGCCGATCTCGTGGTCTTCCCGGCGATCTACGAGGGGTACGGGCTTCCCGTACTCGAAGCCATGCGCTGCGGCGCACCGGTCATCTGCTCTGACTCGTCGTCCCTCCGCGAGGTCCAGACCGATCCGAACCGGCGGTTCGATCCCCACGACGTCGACGCCATCGCCACAGCGATGCGCTCCGCGTTGCATGCGATCGACGCCGGCGAGCTGCCCCGGGACCAGGCGCCACCCGACCACAGCTGGGAACGAGCAGCCGATCTCACCGTCGAGGCGCTTCGGCGGGAGAGCGCCGAGGTGCGCCCCCGTCGTCGCCCCCGCCTCGGTGTCGTCACCCCGCTACCGCCGCAACGTTCGGGCATCGCCACCTACGCACGCCGCCTTCTCGAGCCACTCACCGATTCCGTCGACATCACGGTCTTCGTCGATCCGGAGTCCGGCGACGTCGAGCCCATCCCAGGCATCACGATCGAGCCGATCCGCCGACTCGACGCCGTTGTGAACGGTGGCGGCGCCTTCGACGAACTCCTCTACTTCATGGGCAACTCGAGCTTCCACGTCGAGGCACTCGAACTCCTGCCGCGCCATCCCGGCCGTGTCATGTTCCACGACGCCCGGATGACCGGGCTGTACAGCGAGGTCCACCGCCTCCACCCCGAACGCCTCGTTGCCGGGTCCGTCGGTGCGACCCTCGCCCAGCAGTACCCGCACCGCTACCGACCCGCCGTCGAGCAGATGACGGTCATTCCTCCGGATCAGGCCGACCGCTTCGGCATCCTGATGGCCCGCGGGATCACCGAGCACGCGACCGAGATCCTCGTGCACTCGAGGTATGCGGCGCAGCTGCTCCACCACGACACCGGCGAGGACCCCACCGTCATCTTCCCGATCCCCGCGCCGCACGTCGTCTCCGAAAAGCGCATGCCAGCGGCGGCCGTCGTCTCGACGTTCGGCATCGTCGCCCCGATCAAGGCCCCCGATCTGTTGATGGAGGCCATCGCGCTGGTGCGGACTCGAATCCCCGACGCGTCACTCCGATTCGTCGGTGGCCTCGATGAGCCCTACCTCCGGCATCTCCGCTCCGTCGCCGAGCGATTCGGTGTCGGCGGCGCGGTGCACTTCACCGGCCACGTCGATGACGAGGCGTTCGATGCGGAGCAGGCAGTGGCCACGATCGCCGTTCAGCTCAGGCTCTTCACCAACGGCGAGTCGTCGGCGGCCGTCACGGAACTGCTGGCCGCCGGCGTGCCCACCGTCGTGTCGAGCGAGGCCTCGATGGGTGAGCTTCCGGCCGACGTCGTGCGCCACGTCGATCCCGCCGATGGCGCCGGATCCCTGGCCGAGGTGCTCTGCACGCTGCTCGAGGACGCTGAGGAACGGGAACGACTCGGTTCGGCCGGTGCCGACTATGCCGCGGAACACGGCTTCCCGGCGGCCGCCGAGGTGTTGCGCTCACATCTGTTCGGTTCTCGATGCGCCGCTGCCGGCACCCCGCAATAACGTCATCGACGTGGTGACCGACGGAGGCCCGATCGAGCGACTCGTGTTCGTCCACGTGCTCAAGTGCGCAGGCACGACGGTGCACGGTGTCCTGGAGTCGCTCGCTCCCGCCTCGATCTCACCGCATCGCTGGGGTCTGCCCGATGACGCCGAGAACGAAGGCCATCGCGTGGTGTCGAGCCACCTGAACGTCGTCGACCTCGAACGCCTCGCTCCGGCGACGGTGTTCACAGTGCTTCGCGATCCGGTGGATCGACTCCTGTCCCACTGGGACTTCTGGCGGGCCCACGATCGGACCTATCTCGCCGATGCGGGGCTGAAGGACATCCTCGATGCCGTCACTCTGCCCACCGCCGAGGCCCTCGGGAGCGGCTTGCCGGGCATGCTCAACAACCTCGACAATCACCTCGTGCGGGTCTTCAGCGGCACCGACCGCACGGGGCAACCCCTGGCGGACCCCGAGCAGAGCCTCGAGCTGGCCATCGAGAATCTCCGCCGGTTCGACCACGTGGGCTGGACAACGGACCTCGGCCCCACCCTGTCATGGCTCGGCGATCAGCTCGGTGGCGTCGCAGAGCGCGATCCCGAAGCGAAGAATCGCTTCAACGACTGGGGGAACCCGCTCCTGCATCCGGTCGAGCGGACCGAGGTGACCGACGATCTCGCCGAGGTCGTTCGCGCCCGCACCGAGCTGGATGTTCGGCTGGTCAGTGCCCTGGGGTTCGGCGATCGGCTCAGCCGACCGTCCGATGCTCCTGACCGATCTTGAACGCCACCCGGCCGGTGTAGCCGCCGTCGGCCTGGACGTCGAAGTGCACCCA
>JAHDBV010000069.1 GCA_020630195.1 Acidimicrobiales bacterium | reverse complement strand
ACCCGAGATCGTTCACGGCGACGAAGTCGATGTCGGCGCCCTGGGCCTTGGCGGCCCGGAAGAAGTTGCGGCCGATGCGGCCGAAACCGTTGATGCCTACTCGGATGGTCAACGTGACTCCTCGGAGTTGAGCGGCGAGGGTGCCGCGAGATGGATCCTGCGGGTTGACGGCCGCAGCGGGTGGGTTGTCGCGAGCCGGCCTCGTCGCCGACCCCTCCAACCTACAAGCGTCGATGCGCTGCGACGGGGAGGATCGGGCTCGATCCGGACAGGTGACGTTCCGGGGTTCCCATCGGCACACGACGGTCGCCCCTGGAGCAGGTCGTCAGCGACGTGGAAGCAGATCCGCGAGTGCGTCGGCGAGACGCTTCGGATCGTGGTGCCACCCGTCGTCCGCGGCCAGGTCGGCGGCGACGACGTCGATGCCGTGCACCGACTCGATCCCGTCGGTCTCGGGGCCGCGGGGTGCCAGCACCACGTCGACCCGGACGTCGTGGTCGAGCAGGGCACCCACGTGATCGTCGAGCCCGAAGTCCCGCGCCTCGGCCCGATCGGTGGCGATGTTCGCCACGAAGACCCGCTGGGCATCGGTCTCGGCGACGGCGCGCCGCAGGTCGGGCACGACGGTGCAGGCCAGCACCGAGGTGAAGAGCGAACCCGGGCCGATGATGACCTGATCGGCGTCGCGGATGGCCCGGAGCGCCGCTGCCGACGCCGGTGGGCGTTCCGGGTTGAAGCGCAGATTGCGGATGCCGCCCGCGTGCTCGATGCGGACCTGGCCGAGCAGTGTCCCGGCGTCGGAGTCGGCGACGAGGGTGACGGCGGTCGAGGTGGCCGGCAGGATCCGCCCTTCGGCACCGACGAGGCGCGCCACCTCGGCCACGGCCGCTTCGAGGTCGCCACCGGCGACGGTGAGACCGGCGAGCAGGAGGTTGCCGACGGGATGGCCGTGCAGTGCGCCGTGGTCGAAGCGGTACTCGAGCGATCGGGCGAGCAGGCCGTCGTCGGAGGCGACCGCGGACAGACACCGTCGGATGTCCCCGAGTGCCGGCACACCGAGCTCGGCTCGGAGCCGGCCGCTCGAACCCCCGTCGTCGGCGACCGAGACGATGCCGACCACCTGATCGGAGACGAGCCGGGCGGCACGGAGCGCGGCAGCGAGGCCGTGCCCGCCGCCGAGCGCGACGAGCGAGGCGGAGCTCACCGGCGAACCGCCGGGTGCGTGCGCGTCATCGTTCGAGATCCCGATGCACAACCCTCGGCTGCCACGCACGATCCGTGAGCGCGGCCGCCACCGCCTCGGCCACCGCGACCGAACGATGACGTCCACCGGTGCAGCCGATGGCGACCGTGAAGTACGACCGCCCTTCGGCCGCCGTCGGGGGCAGGACCTCGTCGAGCAGGGTGATCAGGCTGTCGAGGAACGCCTGGGAGGGACCCCGGTCGAGCACGTGGGCCCGGACCGGCTCGTCGAGGCCGGTGAAGGGGCGCAGCTCGTCGTCCCAATGGGGGTTCGGCAGGAAGCGCACGTCGATCACCATGTCGGCGTCGCGGGGATGGCCGTGTTTGAACCCGAACGACATCACCGTGAGGCGCAGGCTCGGACCGGCGTCATCGGAGAACTGGGTGGTCAGGCGTTCCCGGAGCTGATGGGGATTCAGGTCGGAGGTGTCGATCACGAGATCGGCTCCGGCCCGGACCGCCGCGAGGCGGTCCCGCTCCATCTCGATCGCGGTGGGCACCGACACGCCGTCGGTGGCCCACGGGTGCTTGCGTCGGGTCAACTCGTAGCGGCGGTGCAGGAGCTCGTTGGCCGCCTCGAGGAACACCACCTCGACCCGGGCCGCCGCGCCGCGGAGTTCGTCGAGCAACGACGACAGGCGCCCTTCCGGGTCGCCGCCCATGATCAGGGCGACCTTGCCGTAGGCCCCTCCCCCCGAACCGGCCAACTCCGCGATCTTCGGGATGAGTGCCGGCGGCAGGTTGTCGATCACGAACCAGCCGAGGTCTTCCAGGGCATCGGCCGCGGTCGAGCGTCCGGCACCGGACAGCCCGGTGACCACCACCACCCGGCCGGCGGATTCGCCCGTGTCGGTCGTCGTGTCGTCGGGCGTCGCCTCGGCCATGCCCTCAGCTTGTCACGCCGGACGTTTGACGAGGTGCAGCGCGAGCAGGCGGGGCATCGTGGCGGCCTCGGTGTACCACGGCGTCTGGGCGAGGAAGCCGGGCGGTGGCGCGGGTTCGTCCATCCGGTCGAGCCACAGTCCCTCGGCCCGCAGGGCGTTCAGGTACGTGGACAGCGGCCGGTGATGGAACCGGATGAAGACGTCCTTCTGGACCTCCTCCACCGTCGACGCCTCCGGCAGGTAGGGCCCGATCTGCCAGTACTGCTCGGGCGGGTCGATCGTGTGGTCGTCGATCCATCCCGATCCCGGCGTCTGGAGCAGCGGGTGGTTGAGCAGGAACAGAAAGCGCCCGCCGGGACGCAGGACCCGAGCGACCTCGGCGAGGGCGGGGCCCACGTCGGGCACGTGTTCGAACACGAGGCACGCGAGCACGGCGTCGACCGACCCGTCGGCGGTGGGCAGCGCCCCGGCGACCCCCGCCGTGAGCGGGACCGCACCGTCGCGGGCTCGGGACGTCGCGAGCAACGACATCGTCGGGTCGAGGCCGATCACGTCGGCGCCGGACGCTCGAAGGGCACGGGCGACCTGCCCCTCCCCCGTCCCGACGTCGAGGATCCGGCCGGGCCCACCGATCGCCTCCACGACGAGCGGCACGATCTGCTCGGTGTACTCGGGATCGACACCGTCGGTGAACTCCGAGGTCCACCAGTCGGCGTGTTCGTTCCACAACTCCTGCGTCGACCCGGTGGGCTCGTCGACCCCGGTCCGATCGGCGGACTCGTCACTCATCGGACGCTCCGCACGTCGAGCGAGTGCGTCTTGGCATAGACGGCCTTCGCCACGTCGTCGGGCAACCACGAGAGCTCGACCAGCTCGTCGAGTTCGGCCTTGCGGACCTTGGTGATGCTGCCGAAGTGCTTGACGAGACGGTCGCGCCGGGCCGGGCCGAGACCCTGGATGCCGTCGAGGACCGAGGTGGTCATGCGCTTGTCGCGCAGCTGGCGGTGGAAGGTGATCGCGAAGCGGTGCGACTCGTCCCGGAGGCGCTGCAGCAGATAGAGCGCCTCGGAGCGACGCGGGATGATGATCGGCTCGGATCGGCCCGGCACGAACACCTCCTCCATGCGCTTGGCCAGGGAACACACCGGGATCTCGTCGGCCAGGCCCAACTCGTCGAGCACCCGCACGGCGGAGGTGAGCTGACCCTTGCCGCCGTCGACCACGAGCAGCTGCGGCGGGTACTGGAACTTGCCCCGCTCGGACACGGGCTTGTCCCGATCCCCCAGGTAGGCGGACAGCCGCCGGGTCAGCACCTCCTCCATCGCGGCGAAGTCGTCGTTCTGGTCGACGGTCTTGATCTTGAAACGGCGGTACTCGCGTTTGGCGGGCAGTCCGTCCTCGACGACCACCATCGACCCGACGTAGTCGGTGCCCTGGAGGTGCGACATGTCGTAGCACTCGATCCGCAGCGGCGCCTCGGGCAACCCGAGGTACTCCTGCAGCTCGTTCAACGCCCTCGCCCGGGCGTTGTGATCGGTCGACCGCTTCAGCCGATGTCGGGTGAACTCCTCCTCGGCGTTGCGGGTGACGGTGGCGAGGAGTTCCTTCTTGTCGCCTCGCTGCGGGATGCGGATCTCGACCTTCGAGCCCCGCACTGTCCCGAGCCACTCGGCGTAGAGCTCGGCGTCGCTCGACTCGAACGGAACCAGCACGAGCTTGGGCATGCCGACCGCGGGCTCCTCGTCGTAGAGCCCCTCGAGCACCTTGTCGACGAGCTCACCGTCGGTGAGGGGTTCGACCTTGTCGACCACGACGCTGCGCCGGCCCACCACGCGGCCCTTGCGGACGAGGAAGACGAAGATCTGGGCTTCGAGGTCGTCCTGGGCGATTCCGATCACGTCGAGATCCTCGGAGCGGTCGGCCACCATCTGCTGGCGTTCGATCGCCTTGTTGACCGTGGCGATCCGATCGCGGACCCGGGCGGCCTTCTCGAACTCCAGCTGCTCGGACGCATCGAGCATCTCGGCCTCGAGCTTGTCGAGCACCGGCTGGGTGTCGCCGTCGAGGAAGTCGCACAGATCCTCGACCATGCGGTCGTACTCGGCCGGCGTCACCTCGCCCACACACGGGCCCGAGCACTTCTCGATGTGGAACAGCAGGCACGGCTTGCCGAGCTTGCGATGCCGCTCGAGCTTGTTGTCCGAACAGGTCCGGACCGGGAACGTGCGCAGGAGCTGATCGAGCGTGTCCCGGATGGCGTAGGCGTGGGCGTAGGGCCCGAAGTAGCGGGTGTCGCTGCGGCGCTTGCCCCGCATGACACGGGCCCGGGGCCACTGGTCGGACACCGTCACCGCGAGGTACGGGTAGCTCTTGTCGTCGACGAGGCGGACGTTGAAGCGGGGCCGGTGCCGCTTGATCAGGTTGTACTCCAGCATCAACGCCTCGACGTCGTTGTTGACCTGGATCCACTCGACCGATTCGGCCGTCGCCACCATCTGTGCCGTGCGGGGGTGGAGGTTGACCGGATTCTGGAAGTAGTTCGACAGCCGCGACCGCAGCGAGCGGGCCTTGCCGACGTAGATCACCCGGCCGTTGGCGTCGAGGAACTGGTACGAACCGGGGGCGTCGGGGATCGTGCCGGCGGGTGGGCGGGTGACCATCGTGGATGACCGTACCGACCGGGACCGACAGCGGCGTGCCACCAGGTGGTTCCCACGGCCTGGGTCGTCCTGACCCCTTGCTCAAGATCGCCCCCCGGCCGCCGATCGGAGGCATGTTGCCCATCAACAACGGATGCCCCATGTCGACTTCACCTGATTCCGATCACGTTCCGCAGGCCATCGCGCCGCCGACCGATCCCCGTCTCTCGCTGCCCGGCCGGACGCCCGACGCGGCTCCGCAGTCGGAGCCGGCCTTCGTGCGCGCCGATGCCTGGCTCGGCGACGACACCCCGACCGGCTTCGCCGAGGCCCCGAGCGGTGTCACCGAGGTGCCGAGCCCCGCCATGTCGGCGATGTCGGCCACCGAGATCATCGACAGCGGCCGTCTCGCCGCCGACATCGGCGACGACGCTCCCCCGGTCTCGGCCTTCGACGTCGAACCGTCGGGTGAACCGCTCCCCCGCCGTGCCTGGGACGTCGGGACCTCGGCGATCCCCGAGTCACCGGTGGACGATCCGTTCGCCGAGGACACCGAGCCCCGCCCGTGGCCCGGCGCCGACGACGCCATCGACGAGCCCCAGGCCTTCTCCGAGATGTCGATGGGCGACACCTCGGTCCCGACCCCCGCACCCGACGGGTGGGCCACCCACGACGAACCGATGACGGAGCCGTCCGACTGCTTCACCGGCCTGATGGACGCCGCGGCCGAGGACGACACGGCGTACGGGGATGCCGAGACCGAACCCGAGCCGGTGTTCGATCTCGACGCCTTCGACTTCTCCGGCACCACGTCCGAACCGACCGCCGACGAGCGCTCGGTCGAAGTCGCCGACGACGTCGCCGACGCCGACGCCGACAAGGGTGGCCGCCTGCGCAACGCACTGGGCGGCCTGCGTCGCTCGCTGCCCGGACGCAAGCAGGACGACACCGATCTCCCGCCGGCGCCCACGACGGCCACCGAGCAGATCGACGATCCGCTCTTCGCCGCCGCCGTCGCCGATCTCGACGCCCCGGCTCCGCCCGCCCCCGAGCCCACCGGTGCCGTCGGTGCCGTCGGTGGCGACAGCGACACCGTCGAGGTCACCCTCGCCGAGTACGTCGATCGCCGCGAGGCCGACGGATCCGGGCTCGGTGACGAGGCCGAGCCCGTCTTCTCGACGACCCCCGAGAGCTTCTTCGACCAGCCCGAGCCGGCCGCCGACGAGCCCGCCGACCCCGTCATGGCCCTGATGGCCGACGAGTCCGAGGTCGAGATGGGCCGATCCGGCCGCCACAAGCTCGTGGTCGCCGGTGCCGGTGCCCTCGGTGTCGCCCTCCTCGGTGCCGGTGTCATCGGCATGCTCAACCGTGATCGGTTCGAGACCCCCGGCCTGGCCTTCGGCTCCGACGACGAGGCGCCCGCCGCCCTCGCACTCGACGAGCCGGAGATCTCGGTCACCGAACAGCTCGCCGCCGGTCTCGTCCGCATCGACGCCGGCACCTGCGCCACCGCCACCGGTGGTGGCGGCGTGCTCGTGTCGGCCACGACCGTGGTCACCGCCGCCGAGGTGACGGGCACCAGCCCGACCGTCGACATCACCCTCGCGAACGGCGAGGCCCGGGTCGGCACGCTGATCGGCATCGACAACCAGTCGGGCCTCGCGGTGATCAACCTCGATCGCCCGGCCGACGGGTCGCTCGCCTGGGGCGCCACCAATTCGATCGACATCGGTTCGGCGCTCGCCGTCTCGTCGGTCGAGGGCGACGCACCGGTGATGGAGGCCTCGCTCGGTTCGAAGCTCGTCATCGCCGCCGTCACGACCGAACTCGCCCTCGCCGCCGAACTCCCGGTCCAGCCGGGTGGTGCGGTCGTGAACGAACGAGGCGAGGTCGTGGCCGTGGCCCTGGCCGACGGCGACGTCACCGCACTGGTGGCGAGCGACGTGCTCCGCCCCATGGTCTCGGAGTTCCGCCTCGATCCCGAGCGCTTCTCCGGCTGCTGACCCCGACGGGCCATCCGGCCCGCCGGTCAGAACCACCCGACCTCCGATCACCCCGGGCTCCGGCCCGGGGTGATCCGCGTCCGGGCCCGGACGCGGACGAACCGCCGGCGGATGGCCGGCGGTTCGTCGTGCGGGGGTGTGGGTGTTCGGGTGGGGGTGTTCGCGTGGGGGCGCCCCGGGGGGCCGCCGAGGGGTTCGTTCAGTCGGCCCGACGGTCGGCGGGCCGGAGCACGACGATGTGGGAGTTCGAGAACATCGGCACGACCTTCAACAGTCCGCGCTCGGCCTTCGTGATCGACCGGAAGCGCTCCCGGGTCTTCACGTTCACGAGCGGCACGTAGTCGAGCGCCCGGTCGACGATCTCGACCCCCGCCAGCTGACAGAAGTTGTCGAACGTCGCCCGGTCCCAGATGTAGTAGTGCCCCTCGTTCGACTTCGGTCGACGCCCGAGCGAACGGGCGAGCAGCAGCGGCTGGTGCGAGTTCGGCACGGCCACGACGAGGCGTCCGTCGAACGGCAGCAGCTTCGACCAGTGGTGGAGGGCCCCGACGGGATCGGCGAGGTGCTCGAGCGAGTGCGAGGAGACGATCACGTCGGGGCGACCGACGATCGATTCCGGTGGCCGGGTGATGTCGGCCTGATGGGTCTCCACCCCGTCGACGCGGTCGGCGGTGAGGCCGAGACAGGTGGGATCGCCGTCGATGCCGACGAGTTCGAGATCGGGACGCAGGGCCCGCACGCCGGCGAGGATCTGGCCGGGGCCACATCCCAGGTCGACCACCCGGCCGCCGGTGGGCGCGAGCTCGGCGAGGAAGCCGGCGATGATCTCGTGGTAGGTGAGCACCGGCTCGTCGTACTCGAGATGCTTGATCGTGGACGTCATTAGGAGACCTCGGAGTTCGGTCGGGACGGGTTCCGATCGGCCGGGACCGGCCGGTCGTGAGCGAGCGGAGCCGCCGCCTCGGCGGCGTCGACGGCCGCGCCGCGGGCCTGGACGAGCGAGCGTCCGGCGGCGGCGGTGCCGATGAGGGCCATGGCCGCGGCGGCACCGGCGGCACCACCGAGGGCGGCACCGGCCACCCCGGCCACGGCGATGCCGAGCATCGCCTCGGCCCGGAGCCGGACACCGAGCGGCGTGCGGTCGACGATGCGACACGAGCTCGACGCGACGGTGATGACCCCGATCGCACCGACGGCGACGGCGAGGAACACCGACGCCCAGCGGGCCTGATCCCAGGTCGTGCCGAGGAGTTGGCGCATGGGCGCCGACGGGGCGATGCCGGCCACGAGGGCCATGCCCAGCCCGGCGCCGTAGGCGAGTGCGGCGAGACGGTCGATGTGGTTCGCGAGATCGCCGCCACCGGCACGGACCCGACGGCCCGACACCATGGCCACCGTGCCGAGCCCGATGATGACGACCTGGACGGGGCCGACCACGATCGAGGCCACGCGATAGGCGCCCATCTGCTCGTAGCCGGCGAACGTGCCGACACCGAGCACGACGGCCTGGAGGGACGCGGCGGCGACCAGGAACTCCGACACGAAGGCGAGACCGTCTCGTCGGACGAGCCAGACCCAGCGGGCACCACGACGCGCCCCTCGGAGTCCGTCGAGGATCCCGAACCCCGCGATCAGGCTGGCCAGGCCGAGCAGCACCCACCCGATCAGCAGCTCGACGACGGTGTCGGCGAGCAACACCACCGGGACCATGCCGGCGAGCCAGGCGAGGTCGAGCCCGAAGGCGACCCCCGGCCGACCACGCCCGATGGCGACGAACCGCACACCGTCGTGTGCGGCGTGCACGGGGAGTCCCAGCGCCAACCAGAAGAGCGGGATCGCGATCCCGCCGTCGGTGATCAGAGACGACACGCCGACGCCGAGGAGGCCGATGGTGAGACCGACGAGCGCCGAGCCCGCCACGACGGCGCCACCGTCGTCGTCGGAGGCGCCGCGGACGAGCGCGGGTTCACAGGAGAAGGCACGCCACACCCCGTAGCCGAGGCCGTAGATCATGAAGGCGAGCGCGAACCGACCGAGCGCGTCGGCGTCGAGGCGGGCCGCGACGGCGGCCGAGACCACGAAGTTGGAGGCGGAGCTGACACCGGAGTCGGCGACGGTGACCACCGAACGCAGACGCGAGCCGTCCCCGGCCCGTTCGGCCGCGAGGCGGGCGCGTGTGCGGGTGAGCACCGACGTCGAGCTCATCGGGGTGTGGGCACCTCGGACGGGTCCGCTGTCCGATCCGACGGAACGGCATCATCGGCGCGGCGCCGCAGCGGGGTATCGGGCGCGTCGGTGGGAACCTCGGCGGGCGCCCGAGGCGCCGGTGCCGGCTCGGGGACGGCGCGCAGTGCCGCCCTCCCCGACCACACCGCGGCGAGATCGGCGCGCATGGCGCTCTCGTCGAACGTCGCCACATGACGCATGGCGGCATCGGCGAGGCGTGCCCGTTGGCCGGGGTCGCCGCGCAACTCGGTGAGCACCGCGGCGATGGCCTCGGGGTCGCCGGTCGGGATCGTCCGTCCGGTGATCCCGTCCTCGACGACCTCGGCCAGACCACCGACGAGGGTCGACATCACCGGCACGCCGGCGCTCATGGCCTCGATGACCGACCGGGGCAGGCCCTCGGTGTCGGAGGTGAGTGCGAACAGGTCGAACCCACCGACGAGCACGGCGGCGTCTTCGCGGTGACCGACGAACACGACCCGGTCGGCGATCCCGAGCCGATCGACCCGGGCCTCGAGCTCGGCCCGGAGCGGCCCGTCGCCGATCAGCACCAGGCGATCCTGCGGCCGGCCGGGCGAGCATGCGTAGGCATCGAGGAGGACGTCGAGCCGCTTCATCATGGCGTGGCGGGCGACGGCCCCGACCACGACGGCATCGTCGTCGACCCCGAACAGTCGGCGGGACTCGGCACGTTCGCGCCGGGCGTCGACGCCGAGCGAGAGATCGAGACCCGACCGCACGAGCCGGTACTGGTCCGGTGTACCGATCCCCCAGGCGAGCCCCTGGCGGCGGTCCTCGTCGGTGACGACCACGAGGTGGTCGGCGAGCGGCGCGAGCCGGCGTTCGACGGCACGGACGACGGCGCTGTGCAGACCCTCTTCCCGTGCCGTGGCCCAGCCGTGCACGGTGTGGACCATCCGGATGCGACGGCGGGACCGGAAGCTCGGGCGGCGACGACGTCGACGCCGGCGGGCCCGGACGACGGCGACCGCCACCCGGGTGACCCCGCCGGCCTTGCTCGAGTGCGAGTGGACGACGTCGGGGTCGAGATCGTCGACGAGGCGGACGAGCTGGCGCACCGCCCGCAGGTCGGCGAGTGGCCGGATGGCACGGTGCAGCGACGGCACCGTCACCCGCGAGATGCCGAGTTCGTCGATGTGGTCGGCCCAGCTGCCTTCGCCGAGGTCGTCGGGACCGGCGGCGATCACGACCTCGACGGCTCGACCGTCGATCGGTTCGTGGTCGATCGAGGAGTGCACGACGGTCGCCTGCGCCCCACCGAGGCTCAGGGTGGTGACGACCTGCAGCACCCGCAGCGGCCGCTCGCCTCGGTCGGCCGGACTCATCGGTCCCGGGTCGTCGCGGTCGAGGTGGCGGCGGTCGAGGTGGTGGCGAGTGCCGTCACCGGATCGACGCCGAGCAGGTCGAGGAGGCGTGGAGCGATGTCGGTGACGTCGATCGGCTCCCGGATGCCGGGTGTGACGCCGGGTCCGGCGAGGAGGAACGAGCCCTCGCGGTGGTGCCGACCGCTCGAGTGGTCGTCGACGGGGCGGGCGACGTAGCCGACGGTGTCGGGCTCGACGCGGCGACCGTCGAACTCGAGCGTGCCGTCGTCGAGCACGGTCGGGACCTCGGTCAGGGTCACCGTGCGACCGCGGCGGTCGAGCTGGTGGTCGATCGTGTCGAACCGGGCGGGCTCGAGCACCCGGGCGGCCCGGGCGGCGGCCATCTCGTCGGCGAACTCGAGGGTGAGCTGCGGGTGCATGGCGGCGCGGATCTCGTAGGGGTCCTCGACACCGAGCAACTCGAGGAGCCGCTCGGGATCGGCGAGGACCGACTCACGGGTCCGGCTCGTGTCGAGTCGGGTGTCTGCGGCCTGGCCCATGGACGACACGACGGCGATGACGCGGTCGGTGTCCTCGGCGTACGGGAGGAGCCAACCGAGGAAGCGGTCGACGAGGCGCATGGCGGCGTCGATCTCGTCGGCGTATCGCTCGACCCAGGCCTCGTCGTAGTGGGCCTCGTCGAAGTCCTCGGGGAACGCGGCGTACCAGTACCGGTGCATCGCGGAGGCGACGTGATTCGAGAACAGCACGGCCAGGTCCGGGTCGTGCTGGCGGACGAGTCCGGCGAAGAGGTCGCCGTGGAGCAGGAACGGCCCGAGGCGGAGGCGTTCGGTCGGGTGGCGACCGGTGGCGACACCGGCGACGAGCCGACCGATCTCGGCCACCGTGCCGGGACGGAGCCCGATCCCGGTGAGCGAGCCGACGCGGCGGGCCGTCTCGAGGTCGATCCGCAACGACGACGTGCGTGCATTGCGGTTGGTGAGCTCCTGCACGAGCTCCTGGAAGTGAACGAGGTCGGCCGGCACCGTGCGGGTCTCCGGGGCGAAGACGTCGGGCACGACGAAGCGGACACCGGGATGGTCGAGGCGGCCCTCGATCGGGCAGGCGTGCAGCGTGTTCACGACACCGACGCTGCGGCCGCCCCGGGCGGCGAGCTCCCAGTAGAACGGGTAGGCGGCCGGCTTCGGGTCGTTGTACCACCAGATGCCGTGCTCGGCCCAGGGCGCCCCGGTGCCGAGGGTCGCCCACGACTGACTCGGGTAGGGCTCCCGTGGCAGCTCGTCGGAGAGCACCGAGGTGCGGATCTCCGACGCCCGCAGCAGGCGGGCGAGATTGCGGTGGCGGCCTGCGGCGTGGGTGAGCACGCGCAGCGGCACCTCGTTGAGTTCGAGCACGACGAGTCGACGCGACATCGGTTCCCATCGGCCGGAGGCCGCCATCGGTGAGGCCGAACGCTCAGTCGACGAGCAGGTCGACGTGCTCACCGATCGGGGTGCGTTCCCGACCGTCGAGGTCGGCGTCGGCCACCGGAGCGAGCAGATCGAGCAGCAGCACGATCTCGCCGTCGAGCACGTCGAAGGCGAGTTCGAGATCGTCCTCGGGCACGTGGAGCGCCGTGAACGTCGGCCCCTCGATCGTCGTGGCGAGCGGACCGACCAGCCGGGCGATCCGGGCGTCGGTGATGACGACGACGGGGTCGCGGTCGTCGCCGGGGTGGCGGTCGGCCACCACGGCCTCGATGGTCGCCAGCTCGGCGACGAGGTCGGCGCGCAGCTCGGCGGAGCGACGGCGGTGGTCGACGACGTCGAGCGAGATCGCGAGGCCCGTCACCATCGACATGGCGACGAGGGCGACGACGACGGGACGGGCGGCCACGGCCTCGGGCTGGGCGGACCCGGGGAGGAACCCGCGGTCGCCGAGGGCGGTGACGGCCACGACCAGCAACGGCGCGAGGGCGACGGCGAGGTACCGACCACCCCAGTCGCCCCCGCCACCGTCGCGGTAGCTCGTGAAGACGACGAGGCCGACGTGCACCACGGCGATGGCGACGAGGACGTACTCCGTCGGCCGGGACCCGGCGGGCCGGTCGACGACCGATCGGCCCGACGGCGGCACGAACGCCGCGACGAGCCCGGCGAGCAGCACGGGTGTGGCGGCGAACAACGACGTCGTCGCGCCTGCGGTGGTCCCCGTGACGAAGGCGACGAGGGCCGCCACGGCCACGAGCGCCACCGGGCCACGGCCGGTGGCGGGCCGCCGGATCAGGTAGAGGACGACACCGGCGAGGGCCAGCACCCCGAGGAGTCGGGCGGCGGGGACCGGACCGGGTTCACCGCCGACGGTCCAGAGCTGCACCAGGAAGGCACGGACCTCGACGTCGAACCGCCCGTCGGCCGCGGTCGGCAGGGACGCACCGACGTCGGTGCCGAGCGCCCGCCGACGCCACCACCCGTCGGCCACGAAGGCCGCGGCGGTGCTGCCGGCGACGACCACGGCGGTGACGGCGAGGTGGCGGTGGCGCCACGCGAGTGCGGCCAGGCCGAGGACGGCGACGGTGGCGAGTGCGAACAGCACGACCTCGGACCGGGTGGCCACACCGACGGCGACCCCGAGCGCGAGCAGGCCGTGATCGCGCCAGCTCGGCTCCCGGCCGGGCCGATCGACGAGCTCGACGACGGCCCGGGTGATCATCGCCCCGGCGACGACGCCCCAGGTGTGGGCCCAGAACAGCGAGGCGTGGAACCACAGTGGCGTTCCGGCCAGCACGAGCCAGTAGGTGCCGACCCAGCGACCGGGCCGGCGTCGCTCGACGACGCCCGCCAGCAGACCGGCCGCGAGCAGCGCGCCGGCGGCGGGTACGGCGAAGCGACCCACCGGACCGGCGACGACGTCACCGACGGCGGCGACCGCGGGGAGCAGGGGGTGCTTCACGTACGGACCGGCGACCCCCTGGCCGAGGTGCACGCCGCTGATCGGGAACCAGCGGCCGTCGTCGTCGAGCGACGGGGTCGGGAACGGCTCGGTCCATCGACCGTCCCGGAGCAGATCGACCTGGGCGTGGGCCACGGCTTCGTCGGCACTCCAGAAGCCGTCGGAGCCGGCGACGAGGCCGAGCACGAGCAGCGCCAGGGCGGCGACGAGGTGATGGCGGGCCCGGCGGGGCCCGGCGCCGTCGGGCCGCCCGCCGCTCGTCGCACCGAGGCGGGGGCGACGCTCGACGGCGGTCACGGTGTCGCCCGTTCGAAGTGCACCGCGAACAGCGAGTCGACCGAGTGCCGTTCGCGCTCCACCCAGTCGGGGCCGGGGTCGAACGCCGGCTCCGCGAGCAGCTGGAGCACGACGAGCCCATCGAGGTCGGTGCGGGCCACACGTTCCCGCAGGGCGTCCTCGGTCACGCCGCGCCGGACCGAGATCAACGGCGTCCGTGCCGCGGCCTCGGGAGCGAGACGGCCGATCCGGGGGTCGAAGGTGACCGCCAACGGGCTCGAACCGACGACCTCGGGCAGCGTCGTCGTGAGCTGACGGGCCACGACGGTCGAGGCGTCGTGGGAGCGATCGAGCACCCGCAACGCGGTGATCTGGGGCACCACGGTGAGCGTCGCGAGTCCCACGAGCACGGCCGAGCCCAGGTGGCGGGACCGCAGGGCCGCGACACCGGCGAGTGCGATCGGCGTGAGGGCGATGGTCGAGAACAGCAGGTAGCGACCGCCCCAGTCGGTACCGGCCCCCGTCGGCGCGAGCACCGCGGGCAACACGATCGATCCGGCGGCGAGCACCACGAGGAGGCGGTGCCGGTCGTCGGCCGGTCGACCGGCGAGCACGGCGCCGATGACGAGCACCGGTGAGGCCACGAGGATCGACGGGTAGGCGTCGACGGCCGACGCACCGACGAGACCGGCGAGACCACCGAGGGCGACGAGCACGAGCACGAGTCGATCACCGGGGCGCCGGTGGACCCACCAGCACGCCGCGGCGACGAGGGCGACGGCGATCATCCGGAACGCCGCTTCGGGAGCGAGCCCGGGCTCGACGAGCATCTCGGACGCGATCCGCACCCGTTGGGCGATCCCGACCGAGAGCCCGCTCTCCGCTGCGGCCGAGGTCTCCCCCACCACGGCGGCACGCCACCAACCGTCGGCGAGGGTGCCGGCGACCATGGCCGCGAGCACGAGCACGGGGCGGGACACCGGGGCCCGGCCGGTGCGCCATCCGAACCAGGCGAGGGCCACCACGGCGGTCAATCCGAACAACACACCCTCGGTCCGCAACATGGGGACGAGCGCCAGGACGGCGACGGCCGCCGGTGTGGCGGCACGTCCCAGTCGGCCGGGGTCGAGGAGCAACGACAGCCCGACGGCGGCGAGACCGACGGCCGGGGCGTGGGCCCACACGATCCAGGCGTGCACGGTGAGGGCACTGCCGAGGCCGACGAACCAGAACGCGGCCATCGGCGGGACGGCACGTGGGGCCGCGGCGGTGGGAGCCCGGCCGAGCCAGCGGGTGAGCCGCTCCACCCCGACGGCGGCGGCGACCACGCCGGCGACCGACAGCAGGACCGGCCCGAGCGGCCCGGCGAGTCGTGAGGATGCGCGGACGAGTTCGACGACGAGCGGGTGGCTGGCGTAGGCGAACCACTCCCCCGGTCCGAGGATCGAGTTGGCGAGCGGGGCCCCGAGCTCGGCGCCGAGGTCGGCGGGGACCGGATACGGCCGGCCCCAGGTGCCGCCATCGACCAGGTCGGCCTGGTGGAGGTAGGCGGCTTCGTCGACGGTGTACACCCCGTCGCCGAGCCATCGGGCGATGGCGGCGAGCACCACACCGAGCAGACCGACCGAGCCGATCCAGGTTCGCCACGGCGTCGGCGCGGCGTCGGCGGGACGCCCGACGTGGTCCACCCCGAGGTCGCGTTGCCAGGGGCGAAGGGTCGTGGTCATCGCCCGGCCCGGCCGAGCACGGCCCGCACGGTCCGCACGACGATCCTGGCGTCGAGGCTCAGACACTGGTGCCGCAGGTAGAAGAACTCGTACTGCAGCTTCTCGAGGGCATCGTCGTCGCTCGCCGCGTAGCCGGCCTTCACCTGGGCCCAGCCGGTGAGGCCCGGCCGGACGAGGTGCCGCAGTTGGTAGAAGGGCAGCTTGTCGGTCAGTTCGGTGACGTAGTGCGGCTGCTCGGGGCGAGGGCCGACCACGGACAGCTCACCCCGGAGGATGTTGAGCACCTGGGGCAGCTCGTCGAGGTGGGACCGCCGCAGCAGCCCGCCGAAGGTGGTGACGCGATGGTCGCCGGTGGTCGTCCACGACGTGTCGGCTTCCGGTGCGGCGACCATCGTGCGGAACTTGAGGATCGTGAACTCGTGGCCGAACTGGCCGACGCGGGGCTGGCGGTAGAACAACGAGCCCCGGTTCCCGACGAGGTTGCCGACCACGACGATCGGCGTGATCAGACCGAGTGCGACGAGGCCGGCCGAGGCCAGCACGATGTCGACCACCCGTCGGACGCGGGCGTACCGGGCACGGTGGAGTTCGCCGATGTCGAACATCAACGAGACCCGTTCGAGCTCCTCGGTCGGCAACTTGCCGAGCCACTCCTCGTAGAACAAGGACCGGGTCCGGATCCGCACCCCGCGTTCGTGGAGTTCCGCGATCTGACCGAGCAGCGCGGGATCGTTCTGGCTCTCGCGGTCGAGCACGAGCACGCCCACACCCTCGGCATCGGCCCGATCCACGAGCGGCCTCGGCAACCGACCGTCCGGTCGGGCCTCGGTGGGGTGCATGTGGCCGACGAGCACACCGGCCCGTTCCCCGCCGCGGGCGAGTTCGAACTCGAGGTCGGGGTCGGGGTCGACCGACACCAGCAGCGCACGATCACGTTCGGAGCGTCGTTCGCGCCAGTCGTGGGAGAAGTCGGCGCACATCCAGAACCACGGCACCAACACGAGCGGCGTGGCGAACAGCACGAAACGCGGCATCAGCGGGGTGCCGAGCAGCAGCTGCGCGGCCGAGATCGCCGCCATCGAGGCCACACACGCGGCGATGGAGGCGCCGATCGCCTCGCGGCGGCGTCGGGCGAGGTCGGGCAGCCCGAACCCGTAGGCGGTGAGGGCGAGCAGGCCCATGTAGGCGACGGTCCACGGGAACACGTGCGTCGACACGTAGCCGTAGCGGTTGTCGTAGACCACGGTCGCGTGGAACTGCGCGAGTCCGGCCACGGTCGCGACGATGCCGAGATTGAGACTCACGCGGGCCAGACGGTTCACCTCGCACCATCGGCTGGGCCCCCGGTGAGATGAGTGGGTGATCTCCGGTCGGACTGGCCGGTGTGGAGCCGCACTCCTACGCTCCGGGCACCGACGACGAGGGGAGTCCGCAATGATGCTCGAAGGCCAGGTGGCGGTGGTGACCGGTGGGGCGAACGGGATCGGACGGGCCTCGGCGCTCCGCTTCGCCGCCGAGGGTGCGGCGGTCGTCGTGGCCGATCTCCAGCAGTCGGCGGCGGAGTCGGTGGTCGACGAGATCGTGGCCGCGGGTGGGCGGGCCGTGGCGTGTTCGCTCGAGGCGGGTTCGCGAGAGCAGAACGAGGAGATGGCCGATCTCGCCATGTCGAGCTTCGGCCGGCTCGACGTGTTGCTGACCGCCGCCGGGATCAGCCACGGCCACTACTCCTCCGGAGACCTCGAGGCCGAGGTGAAGCGGGCCACCCGTCGGATGGAGGTGGCCGAACAGCCGGGACAGGCGTTCCTCGACATCGAGCTCGACGACTGGCAGCGGGTCATCGACGTGAACGTGACCGGCACGTTCCTCGCCATGCAGGCCGCCGTGCGACGGATGGTGGAGACCGACACCAGGGGTCGGATCATCACGATCGCCTCGATCGCCGCGAAGAACCCCGATGCGGGGCCGACGGCGTACACGGTGTCGAAGGCCGGGGTCTGGATGTTGACGAAGAAGGCGGCTCGGGAGCTGGCCTCGGCGGGCATCCGGGTGAACGCGATCGGACCGGGCTACATCCGGACCAACATGACCGCCCTGATCCACCAGATCCCCGAGGTCGAGGACCGGTTGATGGGCCAGGTGCCCATGGGCCGGGTCGGGGAACCGAGCGACATCGCCGCCGCGGCGCTGTGGCTGGCGAGCGACGAGTCGGCCTACATGACCGGCGAGATCCTGCACCCGGCAGGTGGGTACTTCACCGGCTGATCATCTCGGCGGGTTCGGGTTCGGTCGTCGTCGTGCGGCCGGTGGTGATGACCGATCGGAGCAGATCGAACGTCGTCGAGGTCGACCAGGCCGCCAGCGCGAGGACACCGAGGAACTTCGCACCGTCCTCGATCATGACCCGCATGCCGGTGTCCTGGCCGGCGACGAGCAGATCGGTCCCGACGGACACGGCGAACCCGGCGAAGGCGGCGGCGAGCAACTCGACACGGGTCCGCAGCAGCTCCCGACGGTTCTCCCACAACCAGGCCAGACCGAGGGCGCCGGTCACCGACAGCGGCGCCAGCTTCGTGGTGCCGAGGGCATCCGGGATGACCCAGGCGTGGAAGCCGAACACGTCGTCGAGGGTCAACAGGGCGAACAGGAGCGCGGCGCCGCGCAGCATCGTCGTGGCTCCACGACGGCCGACCCACCGGCACACCCGCCCACCGATCGCCGCCGACACGGTGGCGGTCGTCCAACCGATGGCGGCGAGGCTCGTGACGAGCCCCGCGTACCAGGGCACCCCCGACGACAGGGCCGGGTCGACCAGGAGCAGCTCGACGGGGGCCTCACTCTGGATCTGGACGAAGCCGAGGATCACCAGTCCGATCGACCAGACCCCGGCCAGCGCGGCGAGGGTCGAGGCGCGCTCGCCGGCACGGCGGGCGTGTCGACGATCGGACCGTCCCGGACGTCGTCGGGCACGATCCGACATCCGGGGACGTGGGCTCATGCGCTTCTCAACGACCCGACCGACCCCACACTTGGGGGATCGGTGACGGAGGTCCCGACCCCACCGGGCCGGGCGACTCCTCAGGCCCCGGCGAGCAACGGCTTCAGGAACCGACCGGTGTGCGAGCCCGGCACCGTCGCCACGGCCTCGGGGGTGCCCTCGGCGATCACCTGGCCACCGCCGGTTCCGCCCTCGGGGCCGAGGTCGATCACGTGGTCGGAGGTCTTGATCACGTCGAGGTTGTGCTCGATGACGAGCACCGTGTTGCCCTGGTCGACGAGGCGGGTCAGCACCGTGAGCAGTCGCCGGATGTCCTCGAAGTGCAGTCCGGTGGTCGGTTCGTCGAGGAGGTAGATCGTGTGGCCCGTCGAGCGTTTGGCCAGCTCGGAGGCCAGCTTCACCCGCTGGGCCTCGCCACCGGACAACGTCGGGGCCGACTGTCCGAGTCGGACGTAGCCGAGGCCCACGTCGACCAGGGTCTGGAGGTGTCGGGCGATCGGCGGCTGGTTCGAGAAGAACTCCAGCGCGTCCGCGATCGGCATGTCGAGGACCTCGGAGATGTTCTTGCCCTTGAACATGATCTCGAGGGTGTCCCGGTTGTAGCGGTCGCCCTTGCACACCTCGCAGGGGACGTACACGTCGGGCAGGAAGTGCATCTCGATCTTGATCGTGCCGTCACCCGCACACGCCTCGCAGCGGCCGCCGGCGACGTTGAACGAGAACCGGCCCGGCTGGTAGCCGCGCACCTTGGCCTCGGTGGTCTGGGCGAACAGCTTGCGGATGTGATCGAACACACCCGTGTAGGTCGCCGGGTTCGAGCGTGGCGTCCGACCGATCGGCGACTGGTCGATGTCGATGACCTTGTCGAGATGCTCCAGCCCGTCGATCCCGCGGTGCAGGCCCGGCGGCATCTTCGACGAGTAGATCTTCTGCATCAGCGACCGCAGGAGGATCTGGTTGATCAGCGTCGACTTGCCGGAACCCGAGACCCCGGTGATCGAGACGAACAGCCCGAGGGGGATGTCGACGTCGATGTTGCGGAGGTTGTTCTCCCTCGCCCCCCGGATGGTGAGCTTCTCCTCCCCCGGGGTCCGCCGGACCTCGGGCACCGGGATCGCCATCCGACCCGACAGGTACTTGCCGGTGGTGGAGGTCGACCGCTTCAGCAGGCCCTTGACCGTGCCCGAGTAGACGACGTCGCCGCCGTGCTCACCGGCGCCCGGCCCGATGTCGACCACGTGGTCGGCCACGCGGATCGTGTCCTCGTCGTGCTCGACGACCACGACCGTGTTGCCGAGGTCGCGCAGGCGCTGGAGCGTGCCGATGAGCTTCTCGTTGTCACGCTGGTGCAGCCCGATCGACGGTTCGTCGAGCACGTAGAGCACCCCGACGAGGCCCGACCCGATCTGGGAGGCGAGGCGGATGCGCTGCGCCTCGCCGCCGGACAGGGTGGATGCGGCCCGCGACATCGAGAGGTAGTCGAGGCCGACGTCGAGCAGGAACTGGAGCCGGGCGTTGATCTCCTTCACGATCGGCTCGGCGATGATCATGTCGCGGTCGCTGAGCTCGAGACCGTCGAGGGCCTTGGCCGCCTCACCGATCGACAGACGACACAGATCGGCGATCGAGCGGTCGTTGACGGTCACGGCGAGGGGCAACGGAGCGAGGCGGGCACCGTCGCAGGTGGGACAGTTCACCTCCCGCATGTAGCCCTCGATCCGCTCCCGGGACGCGTCGGACTCCGACTCGGAGTGACGACGACGCAGATGCGGGATGGCCCCCTCGTACCGGGCGGCGTAGGTGCGGGTGCGGCCGTAGCGATTGGTGTAGCGAACGGTCACCTTGCGGCCACCGGCGCCGTGCAGCATCACCTTGCGCTGCGCTTTGGTCAGGTCGGCCCACGGCACGCCGAGCGGGATCCCGTGGTCGCCCGCGACGGCTTCGACGAGGCGGGAGTAGTACGTGCTGCGACCGCCGGCCCAGGGGGCGATGGCGCCCTCGGCGAGGGACAGGTCGGGGTCGGGCACGACGAGATCGGCGTCGACCTCGTAGGTGGTGCCGAGCCCGTCGCACGCGGAGCACGCGCCGTAGGGCGAGTTGAACGAGAAGTTCCGTGGGGCCAGCTCCTCGAACGACTTCCCGTCGGAGGGCCGCGACAGGTGCTGGGAGAAGATCTGGCGCTCCGCGTCGGCGTCGCGGTGCAGGATCTCGATCTCGGCGACGCCCTCGGCGAGCCCGAGCGCAGCCTCCATCGACTCGGTGAGGCGACGTTCGATGCCGTCGCGCATCACGAGCCGGTCGACCACGACCGCGATGTCATGGGTCTCGTAGCGGGCCAGCTCGGGCAGCTCCCCGCCGAGCTCGATCAGCTCACCGTCGACGAGGGCGCGGACGAACCCCTGGGAGGCGAGGTCACCCAGCAGCGTCTCGTAGGTGCCCTTGCGGCCCCGCACGACCGGCGCGAGCACCTGGAACCGAGTGCCCTCCTCGAGGTCCATGATCCGGTCGACGATCTGCTGCGGGGTCTGGCGCACGAGCTGCTCGCCCGTCTCGGGATCGTGGGGCACCCCGACGCGAGCGAACAGCAGGCGCAGGTAGTCGTAGATCTCGGTGACCGTGCCCACCGTCGAGCGGGGGTTCCGGCTCGACGACTTCTGGTCGATGGAGATCGCCGGCGAGAGTCCCTCGATCAGGTCGACGTCGGGCTTGTCCATCTGGCCGAGGAACTGTCGGGCGTATGCCGACAGCGACTCGACGTATCGACGCTGCCCCTCGGCGTAGATCGTGTCGAACGCGAGTGACGACTTGCCCGAACCCGACAGGCCCGTGAACACGATCAGCTTCTCCCGCGGCAACGTCAGGTCGACGTTCTTCAGGTTGTGCTCCCGAGCACCGCGGATCTCGATCTTGTCTGCCACGGCGCCGAGGCTACCGACCCCACACGGTCGAACGCCCGTTCGGACGGGCGGAAAGCCGGGGTGCGGCCACGGCCGGGGTCAGCCGGCCGGGAACCAGGCCCCGAGGCCGAGCGGGCCGGGTTCGCCCCGCCGCTCCCAGCCGTCGTCGGGAGCCGACACGGCGAGCACCGCCACCTCCGCGTCCGTCCCGGCGACGATCGACGCCACCTCGACCCGATCGTCGCCCGGAGCGAGCACGATCGGCAACCGATCGATGTCACGCCACACCACACGACCGAGGCGCCCGTCGGTGACGACGACGACATCGGCCCCGCCGTCGACCGCCACCTCCGCGGCACGCACGACCTCGGCGCGCACGTCGTCGGACGTCTCGAACGAGGTGTGCAGCGATCGGGTCATCCCGACCGAGAGCAGGAGACCGACCACGATCGGGGCGACGGCGACGATCCGCGGCGACCGCGGTGGCCCGACGGTGGGCGTCCGACCGTGGTGAGCCTCCAGGAGATCGGTCACGACGACGAAGCCCCACGGCACGAGCCCGACGAGGGCGTAGGCCAGATACCGGGCACCCCAGTCGCCGCCGCCCCCGGAGGGATGGGCGATCGGCAACACGACGACGACGTGCACGAGCGACGGGGCGAGAAGCAGCACCGACGCGGCGTCGAGCGGGACCCGAGCCGGATCGAGCCGACGACCGACGAGATGGCCGAGGGCGAGTGCGACGAGCGGCGTCGCACCGAGCAGACCCGAGGCGGGGACGGTGGCGGTCGCCGCCACACCCCCGAGGACCAGTGCGACCAGGGCCGGCGACACCGCCGCGGTGCCCCGACCGACGAGGCCACCGGCGACGGCGAAACCGCAGGCGGCGAAGACCCGGGTCGGCGTGACCCACGACCCGTCCCCGAGCGGACCGAGGAGGAGCCGCACGGCGAGGTCGAGACGGTCGGCGAAGCCCGTGTCGGTGGCCGCGGCGACCTCCGCGCCACCGGCGGCGCCGCCGAGGGCCACGAGGATCCGGGCCTCGAGCGCGAGCGAGACCACGACACCGACGCTGGCCGCCACGGCGATCCAGCCGGGCCGGATGACCTCGGTGAACCGGGAGTGGTCGGCCGAGGGCCGACGCCACCGGCACCACAACCCACGGATGGTCAACCAGCCGGCGACGGCGGCCAGCCCGGCCGCGTGCACCGCACCGTCGGTCCGGAACGAGGTCGAGACCACCACACCGGCGGCGACGACGAGGGAACCGACCCACGGACGACCCCGCAGGACCGTCCAGCCTCCGAGGACCGCGACGACCCCACCGAGCAGACCCGGGAGGTGCCCCCAGACCACCGGGCCGTGGAACCAGATCGGTGTCGCCACCCCGGCGACGACGGCGGCGACCGGACCGCGGCCGGGACGGAGACGTTCCACCACGACCCCGAGGGCGAGCGCGAGGGACACGCCGGCGAGTGCGCCGGGCACGCGGGCGCCCCGCTCCCCCAGGCCCTCGACGCCGACCCCGACGGCCAGCGGGAGGAACGGCTTCTTGTGATACGGCGCCATCCCGTCGGGCACCTCGATGGAGTTCTCGATCGGATGGAAGCCGCGTCCGAGGTCGTCGGGCAGACCGGGGGCGGTCGGCGCGACCCAGCCGTCGTCGAGCCAGCGGTCGGCCTGGGCCCGCACCGCCTCCTCGTCGACGTTGAACACCCCGGTGGGCGACAGGGCCAGGACGTGGACGCCGAACGCGACCAGCAGCACAGCGGCGGCCAGCACCCAGCGGCGAGCGGGCGCCGGCACGGCCACCGGGGCATGGCTCGACGCGACGCGATCGGCATCGACCACGACGGCACGGACGGGAGCGGACATCCGCTCCCATCGGCCGGGCCCCGCCCGGATCGAGCCGTGGCGCCGGGGCCCGGATCAGGCCAGTGCGCGCAACTCCCGCTCGAGATCCTTGATCTCGTCGCGGAGGCGGGCCGCGTACTCGAACCGCAGATCGGCGGCGGCCTCCCGCATCTCCTCCTCGAGGGAGTTGATCAGGCGTCGCATCTCGCCCTCGGGAAGATCGGCGAGCTCCTTCAGCCGCTTCTCCTCCGCCGGGCGACGCTTGCGCTTCTCACCGTCGGGCACCGGCGAGTCGTCGGGCCGGATCAGGCTGAGGATGTCGGACACCTGCTTGCGGATGGTCTGCGGGTTGATCCCGTGTTCGGCGTTGTGCGCCTGCTGCAGGCCCCGGCGGCGCTGGGTCTCGGAGATCGCCCGCTGCATCGAGTCCGTGACGGAGTCGGCGTACATGATCACGCGCCCGTCGACGTTGCGGGCGGCTCGGCCGATCGTCTGGATCAACGAGGTCTCGGAGCGCAGGAAGCCCTCCTTGTCCGCATCGAGGATGGTGACGAGCTGCACCTCGGGCAGGTCGAGACCCTCCCGCAGCAGGTTGATGCCGACGAGCACGTCGAAGTCGCCGAGCCGCAGGCCCCGAAGCAGCTCGATGCGTTGGACCGTGTCGACCTCGGAGTGCAGGTAGCGCACCCGCACGCCCTGCTCGAGCAGGTAGTCGGTGAGGTCCTCGGCCATCTTCTTCGTGAGCGTCGTGACGAGGGCACGGCCGTCGTCGGCCACCACGGTCTCGATCTCGGCCATGAGGTCGTCGATCTGCCCCTTCGTCGGGCGCACGACGACCTCGGGATCGACGAGGCCGGTCGGCCGGATGATCTGCTCGGACACCCGGGTCGACACCTCGAGCTCGTAGGGCCCGGGAGTGGCGGAGACGAAGATGACCTGCTTCGCCCGCTCGACCCACTCCTCGAACCGGAGCGGTCGGTTGTCGGCGGCCGAGGGCAGACGGAACCCGTGGTCGATCAGGGTCGACTTCCGTGACCAGTCGCCCTGGTACTGCCCGTGGAGCTGGGGCACGGTCACGTGCGACTCGTCGATCACCGTCAGGAAGTCGTCACCGAAGAAGTCGATCAGGGTGTAGGGCGCCTCACCCGGCTGGCGGCCGTCGATGTGGCGCGAGTAGTTCTCGATCCCGTTGCAGAACCCCATCTCGGCCATCATCTCGAGGTCGT
>JAHDBV010000180.1 GCA_020630195.1 Acidimicrobiales bacterium | reverse complement strand
GGGCGTAGCTCCGGCTGTGGGCCTGGCCCATCCAGCCGAAGCCGATGACGGCGATACCGATGGTGGGGAGTTCGTTGGTCATGTGCGGTCCTCGTTGCACGTGATCCGGGGATCAGAGTTGTCGGGGGAAGATCGTTGTCGGGTTGCGGTGTCGGCGACGCTCAGGCGGCGGCGACGATCGGGCGGCCGGCGTCGGCCAGTCGGGCGAATCGCTCGAAGCGGGCTCGGACCTCGTCCATCCGGCCGAGGCGGGTGGCGGGGTCGAGCGCCGGGCGCCACATGGCCCGCCCGACGAGGAAGCCGCTGCACCCGTGGGTGCAGGCGATGCCGAGCTGACGTTCGAAGGTCTCGTCGTCGACGCCCCAGCTGAGCGTTCCCCAGGGGGTGTCGCCGGCGATGTCGTCGAGGCGGCGACAGGCCTCGGCCCACTCGTCGTCCGACTGGCCGGTGTGTCCGGGAAACGGGGCCTTGAGCAGGTCGATGCCGAGTTCGACACAGCGGGCCGCGGCGCCGAGTACGCACTCGAGCCGATCGGCGGCATCGACGACGTCGAAGGGCACCGGCTCCACGAGGATCGGCAGCTCCACGGCGTGGCAGCGTTCGACGGCATCGGTGATGAGGGCGTCCTGGGCCGCGGCGAGCTCGGTCCGATCCGGTCGATACAGCACCAACAACTTGGCGCAGTCGACCCCGGCGGCGAGGGCATCGGCCGGATCCCAGGTCAGT
The DNA here is from genome assembly GCA_020630195.1 of Acidimicrobiales bacterium. Lineage (GTDB taxonomy): Bacteria > Actinomycetota > Acidimicrobiia > Acidimicrobiales > SZUA-35 > JAHDBV01. The sequence goes on along the minus strand of JAHDBV010000180.1, from coordinate 3,343 downwards.
TCGTTCCCGGCGGCGGGATCGTCGAAGTAGCCCTGACCCTCGAGTGCACCGATCACACCGACGCCGTCGGGCACGGCGGCCCGTAGACCCGGGAGCGAGTACTCGGGTTCGAGCATCACCCCCGACGGGCGGGTACCGAGACCGGCCAACACGTCGGCTTTGAACGCGGTGATCGTGCCGGGGTCGACCGAGTCCGGGTCGTCGGGTGCCCACTCCACACGGAGCGAGTCCCGATGATCGAGCGCGGCGATCCGCAGCCGCCCGTCCGGCGACGCGATGCGCTCGAGGCGCGCCGAACGAGCGGAGACGGTCACGGCTGGAGGTCGCCGTTCGTCACGACGGGCAGACCCCAGGCGCCGGCGGTCCAGTCGTCGTGGATCCAGGTGTCGACCTCGGAGAAGCACGGCGGCGTGGCGCGCTCCTCCCCCACCAGCTCACCGGCGAGGTAGTTCAGGAAGTACATGTTCGAACCGGGGCACGCGACGGTCGAGTGGTAGCCACGGCGCACGAGGGCCGCATCGCCGTCGTGGCCGCGCATCAGCTCCTCGAAGTCCTCGGCCGGATCGTCGGAGTCACGCCAGTTCCGTTGGAGCCAGAAGCCCTCGGGGCGGTCCATCCGGAAGTAGTAGACCTCTTCGAGATACGGCGAGCCCTCGCGGCCGTCGTGGCAGTGCGGGGCCCAACCCGACCAGGTGCCGCGGGGCACGTAGACCTCGTAGAGGATGAGGCGTTCGGCCTCGATCGGGGCGGCAAGGGAGTGGTTGACCTGCCGGTGCGACTGCCCGCCGCCACGGATCTCGGAACGGATGGTCGATGGCTGGATGACCCGGGCGGGGTAACGGCCCTCGGCCGGGGCGGAGCCGATCGAGAAGGTGCAGTCGGTCGTGGCCGTGACCGTCACGGTCACGCCGGGCGGGGCGTAGCCGACGGGTGCGAGCTCGGTGAACACCGAGTCCCGCGACAGCGCGTGGGTCTCGTCGTCGAGGGCCAACTCGAACGAACCCGACAGCGGCACCACGGCGGTCTCGCGGTCGGACAGGGTCGAGGTGTGGGTCTCCCCCGCACGCAGCTCGATGATCGAGAAGGCCAGGTAGGTCCACCCGGCCGAGTCGGGGGTGATGTCGAGGACCGTGCCCGGTCCCTCGGTGGCACGAACGGTGGCGTCCATGGGGTCTCCTTCGCGATCCGGCGATCAGCCGAGATCGAATCGATCGTCGTGGTCGGGGCGGGTCTTGGCGGCGACGGCCGCGTCGAGGACGTCGGCGGCGGCCGACACGGCGGCGGCGACGTCACCGTCGGGTGGGTACAGCAGCGATCGGCCGATCGTGTAGCCCCGCACGTGGGGCACGGCCAGGGCACGAGCCCATTCGGCCCGGTCGGCCTCGGGATCACCGGAGGGGGCGCCGCCGAGCAGCAACGTGGGCATGGAGGTGGCCCGCATCACCCGCTCGACGTCGCCCCACGCCGGCAGCTTCATCCACGTGTGGGCGGAGCTCGTGCCGAGGGCGGAGGCCACCCCGATGGCGCGGATCAATGCGTCGTCGTCCTTCACGAGGGTGGCCCGCCCCTCGACCCGGCGGTACGGGAGCGGTTCGATCATCGCCATCAACCCGCGGGCGGCGAGCTGCGAGGTCGCCTCGGCCACCGCGACGAGCGTCGGCAGCGTGCCGGGGTCGGCATCGTCGATGCGCAGCAACATCTTGCCGCCGTCGAAACCGGCCTCGGCGAGGGCCTCGGCGTCGTAGGAGGTGAACCGGTCGTCGAGCTCGAAGCTCGAACCGAGCAGACCACCCCGGTTCATGGAACCGATCACGACCTTGCCGTCGAGCGCCGACCACCCACCGGCACCGGGCAGCACCGCCAGGTCGTCGAGCACGTCGACCGACGCCATGACCCCGTCGACGCGGGGGTCGTCGAGGCAGGTCAGCACCCGCTCGAGATAGTCGCGGCGGTCGGCCATCGCCATCGGATCACCGGGGATGCCGTTGGCACCCCGGGCGGGATGGTCGGCGGCCACGATGAACAGATGGCCCGATGGACCGAGCAGCTCGCGTCGGGAGCGCGCCGCGAGGGCGGCCCCGATGGACTCGGGTCGACGGAGTCGGACCTCGAGCAGTTCCGACCACATCTCGTCGGTGAGACGGCGGGTCACGAGTCGGCTCCCGAGGTCGAGAGGCCGGGCTCACCCCGTCCCACGAGGAACTCGTCGATCTCGTCACGGGTGGGCATGTCGTCGGCGCACATCAGGCGGCTGGCGACGATCGCCCCGGCGGCGTTGCCGAGCCGGACGGCCTCGGCCACCCCGACCCCGGACAGCAGACCGTGGCAGAAGGCGCCACCGAACGCGTCACCGGCGCCGAGGCCACACACGACCTCCACCGGGAACGGGGCGACGGTGGTGCGCTCACCCGACGCGGTGGCCACCATGACCCCGTCGCCGCCGAGCTTCACGACGGCGGCGTCGAGACCGAGGTCGAGCAGACGGTCGGCGGCGGTGTCCGGGTCCTCGGTGCCCACGGCCACCCGGCACTCGTCGCGGTTGCCGATGGCGATCGTGACGTGGGCGAGCATCGGGCGGATCCGCTCCGCCGCCTCGGCCTCCGAGGCCCAGAAGTGGGGTCGCCAGTCGAGATCGAGCACCGTGTGGGCCCGTCGAGACCGCCGCTCGAGTGCGCCGCTCACCGTGTCGGCGGAGACGGGGAACGCGAAGCGCGATGCCGGGATCCAGAAGATGTCGACGTCCTCGACGGGAGCGTCGGCGAGGTCCTCGGGGGCCAGCTCGGCATCGGGGGCCGAGGGCTCCCGGTAGAAGATGATCTTCGGCTCCGGCCGGGGATCCAGTTCGGCGAAGGCGAGCGGTGTCGGCAGCGTCGGATGCGTCGAGACCCAGCGGGCGTCGACGCCGAAGCGACCGGACAGCGCCGAGCGGATGTCGTCGCCGAAGGAATCGTCACCGACCTTGGTGACCAGTGCCGTGCGATGACCGAGCCGCGCCGCGGCCACGGCCACGTTGGTGGCCGTGCCACCGATCGACTTGGCGAGGGTGCGCACGTCGCGCATCGGACCCTCTTGATGTGGGTACAGGTCGACCGAGACGCGACCGACCGTGAGCAACTCGGGTACCGGGTGCTCGGCCATGGCAATCTCCTCCAGGGGTGGAGAGGAACGTGGTTCGGGTTGGGGCTACTCGCCGGTGGCGGCGGCCAGCTCGTGCTCGAGTGCCTCGAGTTCGGCGCCGCCGGCCATGAGCTGGGTGAGCTCGTCGATCGTGATCTCGTCCTTCGCGAAGGAGCCCATGGACTTGCCGCGGTTGAGGATCAGGAACCGGTTCCCGACCGGGTAG
>JAHDBV010000068.1 GCA_020630195.1 Acidimicrobiales bacterium | reverse complement strand
GCTCCATGGCCTCGGCCCGGGCCTCGTTGAGCATGTCGGTGTAGCCCTTGATCTCACCGCCGACGATCGTCTTCAGGCTGGCGCCGATGTCGCGGCCGATGTGCTTGGTCCGCACGGTGTTGCCCTGCACGATGCCGACGGCCGAGCGGATCTCGTGGCCGGGCACGGTCTCGGTGGTGACGAGGATCATGGGGTGCGCTGCTCCTTGGTGTGGACGCCCGACGACGTGTCGGATGTCGCTCACAACGCCGCTGACAGGCACCGGGTTCCCACCTACGGTCGCGGGTATGACCACACGACGGGTCGTGATCGTGGGTGGTGGCTTCGGCGGGCTCGCGTGTGCCCGTGCGCTCGACGGCGCCGACGACGTCGAGGTCGTCCTCGTCGACCGTCGCAACCACCATCTGTTCCAGCCGCTGCTCTACCAGGTGGCCACGGCGGGCTTGAACCCGTCCGACATCGCCTACCCGATCCGGTCGGTGCTGCGGAAGCAGTCCAACGCCCGGGTCGTGCTCGGTGAGGTGGTCGACATCGACCCCGACGGCCCGTCGGTGAGCCTGGCCGACGGTGAGGTGCTCGACGCCGACACCCTCGTCGTCGCCGCCGGTGCCCGCCACGCCTACTTCGGAAACGACGAGTGGGAACGCCACGCCCCGGGCCTCAAGTCGGTGGAGGACGCGCTCGAGATCCGCCGTCGGATCCTGCTCGCCTTCGAGCAGGCCGAACGCAGCGACGATCCCGTCGAGATCGCCCGGCTCCTCACCTTCGTCGTGGTGGGGGCCGGGCCGACCGGGGTCGAGATGGCCGGGGCCATCTCCGAGATCGCCCTCACCACGCTGCGCCGTGACTTCCGCGACATCGATCCCGCCACCACCCGGGTGGTGCTCGTCGAGGGTTCCGACCGGGTGCTCGGTGGCTACTCCGCCGGGTTGTCCGCCAAGGCCCGGACCCAGCTCGAAGCGTTGGGTGTGAAGGTGCGCACCGGGGCGATCGTCACCGAGGTCGACGAACGGGGAGTGTCCATCGGCGACGAACGTCTCGATGCCGGCACCGTCGTGTGGGGCGCCGGGGTGGCGGCCAGCCCGCTCGGCGCGTTGCTCGGCACACCGCTCGACCGTTCGGGTCGGGTCGTGGTCGAGCCCGATCTGTCGATCCCCGGCCATCCGGACGTGTTCGTCATCGGCGACCTGGCTGCGGTGGCCGATGGCGACGGGTTCGTGCCGGGTGTGTCACCCGCCGCCATCCAGGGCGGCGAGTACGTGGCCGGCGTGGTCCGTGGGGGTGATCGTTCGCCGTTCCGCTACCGGGACAAGGGTTCGATGGCCACGATCGGTCGGCGTGCGGCGGTGGCCGAGGTCGGCCGGATCGAGCTGAGCGGGGTCCCGGCCTGGATCGCCTGGTGGGCCGTGCACATCGCGTTCCTGATCGGGTTCCGCAGCCGTGCGCTCGTCATGTTCTCGTGGGGCTGGTCGTACCTGACGTTCCAGCGCGGCGCCCGGCTCATCACCCGGGCCTGGCGGCCGGGCGGCGACTGAACCGAAGCCGTCTCTCAGGACACATCCTGTCCGGGAGCGGTTCTACGGTCACCGTCATGTTCCTCGGTCTGCGTTCCGACATCCGCCCCGCCCCCGATCTCGATGCCGCTCGTGAGTGGTACACCGCCGCCCTCGGTGTCGAGCCCTACTTCGAGAACGAGGCCTACGTCGGGTACTCGTTCGGCGGGTTCGAACTCGGACTCTTCAAGTACGGCGACCCGGCTGCCGGGCCGTTGCCGTACTGGGGTGTGGCCGATCTCGATGCCGCCCTCGCTTCGCTCACCGGGTCGGGGGCGACGATGGCCGAGGAGATCCACGAGGTCGGCGGGGGAATCCGCATGGCCGCCGTGACCGATCCGCACGGTGTGCACCTCGGCCTCATCGAGAACCCGGTGTTCGAACTCACCCAGGTCGACGGGAGTGGTCCGGGGCGCTGACCGACTCGGGCCGCACCTCGAGCACCTGCATCCGGGTGAGGCAGCGGGACGAGATCTCCCGCAGTCGGCGGGGGTACCGACGCTTCGACACCTGCACCACGTCGACCCTGGTGAATCGGTCGTCGAAGGGCTGCACCACCACCTCCACCCGCAGGGGTGGTGCCGGGTAGGGGAGCCACAGGCGGGCGGGCAACACGGTCGCTTCGTCGATCGAGGGGTGGTCGTGTGGTGGCCGGCCGACCCGGAGCCAGCCCCATCGTCGACCGAGTGCACCTTCGACGACCGCGTCGGTCGTTCCCCAGAACAACCGCACGGTCCGCGATCCCCGGCGGGGCCAGCCGTCGGTGCCGTCGCCCCAGGCGACCCCGTTGCTGCGGGTGACCTCGCCGGGCTTGGTCTGGGTGATCGTGGCGGTCCGCTCGAGCCGGTCCATGGAATCGTCCCGCACGGGTGGCGGTGTCGAGAGCTCGGTGGCCACGGTGGCGAGTGGCTCCATCCGCGGCTCCGGTGCGACGTCGATGATCTCGATCGTGTCGTCCACCGGGCTCCTCGGCTGGTCGAATGCCTCGCGATGACGGTAGTCGGCAGCGCTACTCTCGTCTGCGGAGAGATGGCAGAGCGGACGATTGCGTCGGTCTTGAAAACCGTTGGGCCTTCACGGGTCCCGGGGGTTCGAATCCCCCTCTCTCCGCCACGCGAGACGACCCCGGGCCCTGCGGCTCGGGGTCGTCGTCGTTTCCGCTGGCAGGGGGTCGGGTGGCGTCAGCCCCGCTTGCGTTCGCGCTTGCGGTCCGCGCGCTCGCGGGCCCGGTCCGCCCGCTCACGTGCCTTCTCCGCCTGTCGCTCCGCGCGCTCGGCCGCCTTCTCGGCTCGTTTCTCGGCTTGTTCGGCTGCCTTCTCCGCTGCCTTCTCGGCCTTTTCCGCAGCTCGCTCGGCTTGTTCGACGGCCTCGTCGTCGTCGTCCTCGTCGTCGTCCTCGATCTTGTCGAGATCGGGGACGCCCTGCTGCTTCGCGAGCTTGGCCCGCTCCGCATCGTGGCGATCCTCGAGTGCCTCACGCTCGGCGTCGTGACGGGCCTCGAGCTCCTCGAGACTCTCCTCATCACCGCCGGGGATGTCGAAGCGTTCTCCGGGAATCGCCTCGTTCAAGGCGTCTCGGATCCGATCGAGAATCGCGTCGCGATCGAACTTCTCGTCGGCGCTCTCGATCAGGTCCTGAAGACCTCCGAAGATGCTGCGGACGATGAGGTCGTTCTGCAGGTTGACCATGGTGTTCCTTTCGGCGTTTCCTGGCGGACGGCGACGGCGGGTGCGAAGTCGCGGCGGTGTCGAGCTCCTCAGGCGGTGGCGGCGAGGCCGACCTCGCCGAGCAGCGAGACCCGATCGGGGTTGTGGCCGTTGGCCGGCAGGTTGATCGTGACGCCGTCGATGCCGTGGTCCATGGCGGCCTTGATGCCTTCGCCGACGGTGTCGGGATCGCCGAAGATCACGATGCCCTTCACCATCTCGAGCACCTCGGCCGGCCAGCCCTTCACGCCGGCGATGGCCTGGAGATCGGCTTCGGCCTCTTCCATGGTGGGGGCGACGAGGGCCATCAGCAGCTTCGTGACCTTGATCTCGGAGCGATCCCGCCCGAGTCGCTCGCAGTGGGCGGCGAGGGCGTCGAGCTTGCGGGGGATCTCCTCGACGGTGCCGGTCAGGTTCGACTCGTCCGCGTACTGGGCCACCATGCGCAGCGTCTTCTTCTCGCCGTTGCCGCCGATCATCACCGGCACCTTCGAGATCGGGAGGGGCGAGTTGACGGCGTCGCTCACCTGGTAGTGCTTGCCGTCGAGGCTGACGGTCTCGCCACGCAGCATCGGGATGATGATCTGGAGTGCTTCCTCGAGCTTCTCGAACCGGTCGGTGAAGGTGCCGAACTCGTAGCCGAGCGAGGTGTGCTCGAGCTCGAACCAGCCGGCGCCGATGCCGAGCGTGGCCCGGCCGGCGGAGACGTGGTCGAGCGCGGTGATGGTCTTCGCGAGCAGGGTCGGGTGCCGGTAGGTGTTGCCCGTGACGAGGGCGGACAGCCGGACCGTCTCGGTGTGCTGGGCGAGCGCCGACAGCATCGAATAACACTCGAACATCGGCTCACCCGGAGCCCCGATACCGGGCAGTTGGTAGAAGTGATCCATCACGAAGACCCGGTCGAACCCGGCGGCTTCGGCGGCCTTCGCCTGGGCGACGACGGTCGGGAAGATCTCGGCGGGGGAGATGTCGGGGTAAGTGAAGTTCGGGATCTGATAGCCGAGTCGGGTCATCGTGGTGCTCCGGAGATCGAGAGAGATGGCTGACACATTCGATCGAAAGTGTCAGAACGGAAGCTGACACAATCGCCCGAATGTGTCAAGGTGTCGAGGTGAGTGCGACGGCCGACGAGACGACCTCCGTCGTCGACGACCGACGGTCCCGCATCCACGCGGCCGCCATCGGGGAGTTCTCGGCCCGCGGCTTTGCCGGCACCTCCATGGCCCGCATCGCCGAGGCCGCCGGCATGTCGCGCCCCGCGCTCTACCAGTACTTCAAGAACAAGGACGACATCTTCGCCTCGGCGTTCGTCGCCCTGCTCGAGGGATGCGCCACACAGGCGCTCGCCGCCCTGCACGGCGACGGCACCACCGCCGAACGCCTCGACGGTCTGCTCCAGCGCTTCGAAGGCGATCTCTGGGAACGCCTCGCCGCGTCGAGCCATGCGGCCGAACTGCTCGACCGCAAGTACGAGAGCGACCTGCACCTCGCCGTCGAGGCGTCGATGAGGGAGTTCGCCACCGGCATCGTCACCGGTGTGGCCGACCTCGCCGGGCTGGCGCCGACCGATCCCCGTGTGGCCGGCTGGGTCGAGCTGCTCCGCCTCGCACCCCGGGGCTACAAGACCGAAGCGCCGACCGTCGACGCCTACCGCCAGCAGCTCACGGACCTCGCCGCGGTGCTCGCCACGTCGATCGACGCCGCCGGCCCCGCCTCGTCGGCCTGACGCCGGCGCACCGTCTGCTCAGTCGGCGGCGGTCATCGGTACGGGCGTCGCGGGCAGATGCTCGACGACGTCGCCCGTCGCGATCGCCCCGGTCGTCAGCACGGTCGCATACCAGCGGGTCCACCGACGGTTCTCGTCGTGATGGATCCGCCCGAAGGCGCCATCGGAGAACCAGGGCGCGTTCTTCGCACACGGCACGGCCGGGTGGCTGAGCTGGGCGGTCATCGACCCGATCCGCAGCACCTCGCCGCCTCGGAGGGCACCCCAGTCGAGGCCGCCGATCGTCAGGTTCTCCCCGGCGGATCCGGCGGCGATCGGGTGGCCGAGCCCGGCCAGTTCGTCGATGACCTCGCTGCTCCACAGGCACAACGCCTGCCACGGCCGGCCGTGGTGTTGCCGTGCCGCCTGCCGGTCGCCGAGCACGCCCCGTCGTCCGACCTCGGCCGAATCGACCGCCGACTTCGGCACCCCACCATCGGACACGTTGATCCGATCGAGTCGGCCGGTGCCGAGGGGTGTGGTTCGTGCGGCGTCGCGTGCGCCGGCGGCCCGGCGCAGACCGGGCCAGAACCGACCGAGCAGTTCGGCGGTGCCCTCGACGTGCTCGTCGGTGGCGATCAACCGGCGGTGCAGGGCGGCGGCGTTCTCCTCGAGGTCGCCGTGCGACGCCTCGTCGAGCCGGGCGAGGAACGCATCGGTGGCGTCGGTCAGCTCGGCACGCAGGGCCGTGGCCGCGGGCACCTCGAGATCGCGGAACCACTCGTCGATCAGCGTGGCGAGATGGCGCACCGTGTTGGCGGTGTCCCGAGGGTCCCACTCGGTCGGGTCGAAGCCGTCGTCGATCTGGGTCGCCGTCATGGCACCAGTCTCCACGGTGGGTCGCCGTCGGGCACGCCGGTCGTGTGGGACCGGCCGGATGGGTGGGGAGCTCGGCCGTCGGGGGTCAGGGCACGATGCACTCGAGGTCGGTCGAGCGGTCGCGGTCGATCCGTTTCGAGGTCCACCAGCCGTGGGGGCCGTCGTTCGACAGCACGTAGGCGTTGGTCCGGTTCGGATCGCCGGCCACGGCGACGACGAACTTCGAGGATTCGGTCACGATGGGCACGGCCCGGTCGGGGTCGTCCGATTCGGCGAACGCGGGCGGCACATGGCCCTCGGCGGCGAGCTGGGTGAGGGTCCGGCGGCCGGCCGTCAGGTTCGACCACTCGCCGATGTAGCGCTCGAACCGGCTCGCCGGGATGCGGGCCCGTTCGAACAACGCCTGCTGCAGGTCGTCGAGCGACCAACCGGCCCGGCCGAAGATCCGTGCCAGCACCGGTGAGAGCACCAGCAGGGGAGCGAAGTGACCCGAGCCGAGGCCGTACACGTGGGTGAGGTCCCACGCGGCGGTCCGGGTGAGGCCGTCGGCCAGGTACGGCAGGATCTCCTCGGGGGTCGACCCGTAGACCGAGCCGACGATCGCACCCGAGTTCATCCGGGCCATCGTCACCACGTCGTCGTCGGCACCGAACCCGGCCCGCGCCGACACCGGATCCCACCCGATCTCGGCGAGACACGCCATGTCCTCCACGAGGACCGGCCGGGCGGGATTGCCGAACGTGGCCTTGTCGTGTTCGTCGCTCGTGAAGCCGCACAGGTTGCGGAGCACGAGCCGCAGCCACCGGCCGGTGGCGGTGTTGGCATGCACCCCCTCACGCATCGCGCCGGCGCCGGCGGTGAAACCCATCTCGGCCTGGCCGGGCCCGTCGAGGATCACGATCGCATCGGCGCCGGTCGTGTTGCCCGAGTGCTCCACGCCGTAGCCGTCGTCGGCGAGCACCTCGGCCATGGCGACGAGCGTCGGGAACTGTTCGGGACCGAGCCCGGCCATCACGGCGTTGACGGCGAGCGACCAGATGGTGAGGTCGCGCCCGGATGGACGGGCGGTGCCGAGGGAGCGCCACGGGTCGTGGCCGGTGGTGAGCAGGAGGTCCTCCACCCGTCGACGGCTCGGCGGCACGATCGGATTGCCGTCGCTCCAGCCGTTGGCCAGGAACACCCGGTTGATCTCGGCGGCGTCACCGGTGGCGACGACGTCGAGCGCGTTCGGTTCGGTCGAGCGTTCGGCGTCGGTGTCGACCGGGTCGAGCAGGCCGGCGATCACCTCGTCGACGGTGTGGGCGGCGAAGTGTTCGAGCATCTGCTCGGTCGACTGGCTGTCGACATGGCCGGTCAGCACGCCGAGGCGCATGCCGTCGAGGCCGAGGCCCCGACCGGTGGCGAGCGACTGACGTTCGAATCCCTCACAGACGAGCGAGACGGTGGGGATGCCGGCCTGCTCGGCGGCGACGGCGGCCCGCAACACGGCGGGCGTACACGAGCCTCAACACCCGATGCCGGCCACCACCGCATCGACGTGGTGCTTGTGCAGCCGATCCGAGAGTCCGGCGACGACCTCGGCCTCGTCGCCACCGTGGATGTTGCCGAACGTCTCGTAGCCGACGATCCGGATCCCGGGGTGACGTCGACGCAGCTCGGTCTCGAGCTCGGCGAACAGCTCCTCACCCCGGAACAGGTAGTCCCAGACGAAGCCGATCGTGACGTCGTCGAGCGAGTCGAGCCGGGGCGCCAGTGGCGTCGACTGCACGCCGACGGGGGAGCGGGGCCAGACGGCGGAGTCGTCGATCGGAGCCATGACGACATCGTGCACCAGTGCCGGACGCAGCCGCGTGCGTTGTCGTCCCGGCGGTCGAGCGGATCTAGCATCCGCTGCTGTGGACACCATCGATCGCGCAATCCTCGACCAACTCCAGGAGCATGGTCGACTGCCGAACAACGAACTGGCCGAGCGTGTGGGTTTGAGTGCCTCGCCGTGCCTGCGGCGGGTCCGTCAGCTCGAAGCCGCCGGTGTGATCACGGGCTACGCCGCCCTCGTCGACCGCGAACGGGTCGGCGCGTCGTTCGAACCGCTGGTGTGGGTCACCCTCGACGAGGTCACCCGCCCGTCGATGACGGCCTTCGAGGCCGCGGTTGCCGAGGTGCCCGAGGTGATCGAGGTGCTCCGGATGATGGGCCAGCCCGACTATCTCCTCAGGGTCGTCGCCGAGGATCCGGCCGCGTTCGAGGAGCTCTACATCGACACCCTCGCCGGTCTGCCCCACGTACAGACCCTCACCTCGCAGCTCGCCATGAAGGTCGTGAAACGCACGCACGTCGTGCCGGTGCGGTGAGCCTCACTCAACGGCGGCGTCGGCGGGGCGCTCCGGCTCGAGGGTTCGCCAGATCAACGTGAGCGCGATGGCCACGATGGTGAGATGCCCGAGGATGCCCATCGGACCGAACGCGTCGACGAATGCGTTCGGTCGCAGGTCGAGGTCGAGGATCCGACCACCCCAGTGCACGAGCGCCGGGTCGTCGCTGAACGACGCATCCGGTGGAAGTGGGTCGAACGCCGTGGCGATCGACATCGTCGCGATGCTGATGGTCGCGGCGACACAGCACAGCCGGGGGAATCGGACGATCGTCCGAGCAACCGGCCAGGCGAGGAACGGCAGCGCGGGTACGACGAACCGGGGCCCGGGCGAGAAACCACCCCAGGTGCCGGCGAGATCGTCGACCCTCATCGCCGGAATGAGCACGAAGGCGACCAGCACGCTGCCGGCGATCGCTCGTTGTGACGCCTGCTCGCTGGTGAGGTAGCGGCGTGTGTGCAGGCCGCGGAGGCCGATCAGGCTGATCGGGGTCAGGACCCAGAGGCCCCGCTCCCCGACGAGGGTGCGTATCAGGGTGCCGGGATCGGGAAGGCGGATCCCGATGCCGGTGAACTCGCCATCGAGCTCCTGCGAATATCGATGCGGCGTGTGGAACGGGTTGTCGAAGGCGAGCTGGTGGTAGCCGAGGAGGAGCAGCGCGAACGGAAGTCCACCGACCGCGACTCGCACGGCGGCGACCGGTCCGTGGCGGCGCCACGCCGTCACCATCACGACCGCGGCAATGATGATCATCGGGTACTCGACCATCACGCCGAGTCCGGCAACGGCACCGGCGGCATTGAGGAGTCCGCTCCGCCCCCGGCTCCGGTCGAGGAGGTCGACGGCGAACAGGCCGAGCGCCGCCGCGAGCACATGGCCGAAGCCCAGCGTGGAGAACGGGAGCAGCATCGACCCGAACACGATCGAGGCCGAGGTGGCTGCGGCGACCGTGGGGGAGTAACGCCGCGTCCGCAGCACGATCAGTGCGGCGATGCCGGCGAGTGGCACGGTCGACAGGACGAACGCCTGCACCGCGAGGATCGCTTCGGTGTCGTCACGGAGGTCGAGCCCGGTTGGGGACAGTGCCGCGTAGAACGGAACGAAGAGCAGCGATGAGCCCGGGGCCTTGTCGGAGTGGATCCGCCCGTCACGGATCGCGGGGTCGATGTTCAGGACCTCGACATACGGCCCGATCTCGATCGAACCGCTCTCGACGATCGCCGCGGCGAGAGCGGCACGCGGCTGCTCGTCGGCGAGTCCGGAGCCGTACCACGGACCCGAGACCAGGAGCACCAACAACGCGAGCAGCGCCGCGAGTCGGCGGTCCGGCCGGTCTTGCATCCCGACACTGTGGCAGGAGGTGCGGTGTCGTCCGACCTCAGTCGATGAGGGCGTCGGAGCGGACGCGCCGCTCCTCGGCTTCGATGTGCTCGGGAAGCACCCGCCCGAACAGCTGCATCGTGCGCTCCACCCGACCGATCACCCCGGGCTCGGCGGTGTAGGCGAAGATCGCCGCGTGCCGAGGAGCGGATCCCTCCGGCACCCGGCTCACCCGGTGGAGGCTGTAGCGGCCACGGAAGATCTGGAGATCCCCGGCTCGTAGGTCGAGGGTGCGCACACCTTCCCGGCCGCCTTCGAGCACGGCCTGGATGTCGTCGAAACCCTCGTCGCCGTCGTTGCGGATCGCCGGCACGTACTCGAACAGGCCACCCTCGTCGGCCTCGTCGACCAGCACGGTCACGGCGAACTCGTTGGTGTCGAAGTGCCAGGTGAACTGCTGGCCCGGATCGAGGATGTTCGAGGTGAGTCCCGCCAACGGATCGGCGTAGCAGTGCAGCTCGGGGATCTCGAGACACTCGGCGATGAAGTCGGTGAGGTCGTCGGCCCGGAACACGACGTCCATCGCACACCCGTCGTCCCACGCGTCACCGGGGATGAACCCGCTCGAACGTTCGAGGAAGGTGTTCATCGGGTGCCGCTCGGGGAACTCGTCGTTGTGGTGGAAGTGGAAGTAGGGGTTGATGACCTGGGTCGAGAAGTGGGTCCGGTCCTTGCGGTCGAGGATCTCGGTGCGCAGTTCGGCGAGGCCCTCTGGGCGGACGAGGCCGGGGATGACGGCACAACCCTCGGCCCGCAGCTCGGTGCGGGCCTGCTCCACGGCGGCGCGCCGGGCCGGCGAGGTGCGGTCGTGCAGGGGATATCGCTCGAGGTCGAGCAGCTGGCCGAGTGCGTGCGACATCAGGCGTCGCCCTCCGGGGCGTCGGTCACGTCCCACGGGGCGGTCCAGTCGCCGTCCATGCGGAACGACAAGCCGGCATCGTCCTCGATGCGCTTCGCGACGTGGAGCTCACCGACGTCGCCGCCGTAGCGCTCGGTGGCCACGGCGAACGCGCCACGGGCCGCGTCGGTGAGCGGGAGGTCGGCGGCGACGTTGGCCTGGAGTTCGTGCACCAGGCCGATGTCCTTGTTGCACAACGCCAGCGTGAACGACGGGTCGTAGTGGCCGGCGAAGATCGACGGGCCGTCGTGGCGGGCCACGAAGCTGTCGCCCACCGAGTCGCAGATCGCGTCGTAGAGCACCGGGAGCTCGACACCGTTGGCCATGCCGACGGCGAACCCCTCACCGAGGGCGGCGGCGGAGATGAACCACAGCTGGTTGGTCACGAGCTTCACGACGTTGCCCGTGCCGAGCCCGCCGCACGCAATGACCCGGCCGAGGTGTTCGAGGATCTCGGTGGCCCGGGCGACCGGTGCCTCCTCGCCGCCGATGAACAGGGTGAGGCGGCCGTTGCGGGCGCCGTCGACGGCCCCGGTCACCGGCGAATCACACACGTCGACCCCGTCGGGGGCGTTGGCGGCGAGCTCCTCGACGAGCTCCTTGCGATTCGTCGTGAGGTCGACCCACATCGAGCCGGGCCGGAGGGCCGCGAGGGCGCCACCGTCGACCATCACGCTCTGCACGTGGGGCGGCTGGGGGAGTGAGGTGAGCAGCACGTCGCACTCGGCGGCGATCTGTGCCGGGTTCTCACCCTCCCGGGCACCGTTCGCGACCGCGGTGGCGGTGCGCTCGGCGTCGAGGTCGAGGGCGATGACGTCGTAGCCCGCCGCCGTGAGCCGGTCGCACATGGGGCCGCCCATGTTGCCGAGGCCGATGAATCCGATGACCGTCATGTGATCCCCTTGACGACGATGCCGGTCGGATCGTGGTCCGATCGATCCGGCGGATGGTGTCGAGTAGCGTCCTGCACTCCATGACCAGCGTCAACGGCTCTCCGCTCGATGGCTCCATCGATCAGATCGATGTCTCGGATCACTGGTTGCGTGTGTTCTCCGTGGTGGCCGCCGAGGGATCGTTCACGGCGGCATCCCGGGTGTTGCGGGTGGGACAGCCCGCCGTCTCGCACGCGATCAAGCAACTCGAGGCCCGGTTCGGGACCCCGCTGTTCGATCGGGTCGGCGGTGGTGTGCGCCTCACCGAGGCGGGACGGGATCTCGCCGCCCACGTCCGCCCGGCCTTCGCCGCACTCGACGCCGGGGTGCGGGCGGTGCGGCGCCAGCTCGCCGAACCCGATGTGGTGGCGCTCTCGGTGTCGACCTCGTTCGCGAGTTGGTGGCTGCTGCCCCATCTGGGTGCGTTCAAACAGGCCCACCCCGGCATCGAGATCCGTTGCATCACGAGCGACGCCGACACCGCCGTCGGGTTGGACGACGCCCACCTGTGGATCCCGCTCGGCTCGGGCCCGTGGCCCGGGCTCGAGGTGCACCCGCTGTGTGACGAGCGGATCGTCGCGGTCGTGTCGGCCGAGGTGGCCGCCGCACTCGACGACCCCGACGATCCGGCGGCGCTCGCATCGATCCCGCTCGTACACCTCGAAGAGCGGTACCGACCCCGCTACGACTGGACCCGGTGGTTCGCCGACCACGGCCTCGGCACACCACCCCGGTCCGGCCCCCGCTCGAACGACTACGTGGTGGTGATCCAGGCCGCGCTCGACGGCCAGGGCGCGGCGCTCGGTTGGCGCCACATCGTCGACCCGCTCATCGAGTCCGGTCGGCTCGTCCCCGTCGGTGGTGCGGGTGTCTCCACGACGTCGACGTTCGACATCGTGCATCGGCCCGGGGTGCTCCGCGACGACGTCGCGGCCCTGCGGGACTGGCTCGTGGCGACCGTCGGTGCGTGACCGGGGTCAGGTGATCCGGGAGCGCAGGCCGGCCATCCACTCGGCGGCGTTCGCCTGGGCCTCGAGCATCTCCTCGCGCACCTCACGGGACTCGCCACCGTCGGCCGGGTAGCTGCCGAGGAACTTGATGTCGGCGAACTTGGCGTGGATCGAGGTGAGGCAGTTCGCCACCACGTCGTCGCCGATGTGGCCGTCGAGATCGACGATGAAGCAGTAGTCACCGAACGACGTCTTGGCCGGGCGGGAGTTCAGCTTCGACAGGTTGATCGAGCGGGCGGCGAACTCCTGGAGGATCGCCACGAGGGAGCCGGGCTTGTCCTCGCGCTGGGCGATCACGACGGTGGTCTTGTCGTTGCCCGACGGCGGTGGCACCCCGTCACGGGCCACGAGCACGAAGCGCGTCTTGTTGCCGGGGTGGTCGCCGATGTCGGTGGCGAGGGCGTCGAGCCCGTAGTTCCGGCCCGCGATCATCGGACCCACCGCGGCCGTGCCGGGTTCCTCGGCGGCTTCGCGGGCGGCATCGGCCGTCGAGTTCGCGGCCACGACCTCGGCGTCGGGCAGGTTGGCTCGCACCCAACCCCGCACCTGGGCGTTGGCGACCGGATGCGACGCCACCCGGCGAACGTCAGCGAGGGTCGTGCCGGGGGCGGCCATCAGGTTGAGGTGGATGTCCATCACGACCTCGCGCTGGATCACGAGATCGGTGTCGAACGCGAGCGCGTCGAGGGTGACGTTGACGGTGCCCTCGATGGCGTTCTCGATCGCCACGAAGCCCCGGTCGATCTCGCCCTGGTCGGTGGCCATCAGGACGTCGATGATCGTCGGCATCGGCAGCGCCTCGTCGCCCGTCAGATCGTCCTGGGTCCGCAGGGCCTGCTCGGTGAAGGTGCCGGCCGGACCGAGGTAGCCGAGACGGGAAGTCGATGCGCTCACGGGCCGCAGCCTAGGGTCGCGGCCGTGGACGATCGCTTGTACTTTCGCCAGCTGCTCTCGGGCCGGGACTTCGCGGTGGGCGATCCCATCGCCTCCCAGATGGTCAACTTCGCGTACGCCATCGGCGACCGCGAGACCGGTGAGGCCGTGCTCGTCGACCCCGCCTACGACGCCGCCGGGTTGGCCGACACCCTCGAGGCCGACGGCATGACCGTCACCGGCGTGCTCGCCACCCACTATCACGCCGACCACGTGGGCGGCTCCATGATGGGCTACCAGCTCGGCGGGATCGCCGAACTGCTGGAGCGCACCTCGGTGCCGATCCACGTGCAGGCCCCCGAGGCCGAGTTCGTGACGAAGGTGACCGGTGTCGGCGACGACCACCTCGTGAAGCACGCCTCCGGTGATGTGGTGACGGTGGGCGAGATCGAGATCGAACTCATCCACACCCCCGGCCACACCCCGGGATCGCAGTGTTTCCTCGTGCGGGACCATCTCGTCTCGGGCGACACCCTCTTCCTCGACGGGTGTGGCCGCACCGACCTGCCCGGCGGTGATCCCGGCGAGCTCTACCACTCCCTCACCGACCGGCTGTCGAAGGTGCCCGACCACGCCACGTTGTTCCCCGGTCACCTCTATTCACCGGAGCCGTCGCGCTCGATGGGCGACACCCGGGCCCGCAACGTCGTCTACAAGCCGAAGAGCCTCGAACAGTGGCTCATGATGTTCGGTCACTGATCTTCGGGAGCCGGCCGCCCAGAGCTTGAACAGGGCTCCGGGCTGCCGATCGGATCATCACCAAGGAGTGGTGATGACCGCGACGACCAACACATCCAATCGACTCGCAGCGCTTCGGGCTCAGCTCGAGCGGTACGACGACGCGCTGGGTTCGGTGCAGACCCGGGTGGACACCGCCCGGTCGAGCAGCAACGAACCCGAGGCCGACGCCGCGGATCAGCTCACCGAGACGGTGCAGCAGCTGACCGACGAGCAGGACCGCGTACGTGAGGATCTCCAGGCGTTGGAGAGCCGGATCGACAACGGGGAACAGCCCGACCTCGACCTGCGGACCTCCACCGGCCTGTTCACGATCCGGATGGAACAGCTCCGGATCGAGCGGGAGCGGGTCGAAGCCGAGCTCGTGAGGGCCCGATCTGCGGGGGTCGCTTCAAGTTCGGAACCCGAAACCGCCGATAGCGATCCGGTGTCCGCCCACCCCGAATTCGCCGCCGAGTTGGCGACCCTCCTCCGGGAGCTCGAACAGGTCCGCGCCCAGGCCCGTGCGCTGATCGTCGAGCGTGATCGTCTGCGTATGGAGATCACCCAGCTCGAGCAGGTCCGGGCTCGGATCCAGCACGAGCTGCGCGATGCCAACGCCTACCGCGGTCCGGAGCGTCGGGCCCAGCCCCAGCAGACGTTCGACCTCGAGTCGACCAGTGCCGAGGGTGAGGCGTTCGACAAGTTCTTCAACGCCGAGACCGGGCGTGACAAGGCCCGGGAGTGGATCCTGCGCTGACCCGTCGACGGGGGGCACCACCGGGCCCCGGCTTCGACACGCGATACTCCCCGGGTGCTTCCGGTCCGACGCGTCTTCCCGCTTGGTCTCGGCCTCGTGTGTGTGCTCGTCGCATCGCTGGTCGTGATGGCTCGCCCCGCCGCGGCCGAGTCGCCGGGTGAGGTCATCGAGGGCACGGCCGACAACGGGGTGTTCGTCGCTCTGGGCCTCGGTGACGAGGCCGTGTACGAGACGATCGTGCAGCGCGCGGCCGACGCCGGCCTCGACTTCGCGGTGGTCGAACCACTGGCGCCCGAACCCGATCCGGATGCGTTCGCGTTGCGGGTGCTGCAGGCCTCGGAGCACGACGTGGTGGCCCTCGTCGACTCCTCCGATCGGATCTGGCTCCAGGCCGCCGAGATCGAGGACCGCGATCTGTTCTCGGCCCGGAACGCGGCCTCCGACGCCGCCACCCCGGTGGCGGCGCTCGACATCATCGTCACGGAGCTGACGACCGAGTTCGAACCCGGTCGCCCGGAGATCATCGACCAGCTCCAGCGGGCCGCGATCGCGCTCGTGGCGCTGATCCTGCTCGGAACCATCGCCGACCAGCTCGTCCGCCGCCTGATGGCGTCGCGGCGGCGACGGACCGCATCGTCCTGATCGCCTGCCAGACTGCCCGGGTCGGGGCGTCGCATCGTCGCCCCATGCTGAGGAAGTCGAGGCGACGACATGGCTGACAACGAGCACGACGAACCACGCCGGCGGCCGGGTGCGGCCGGTGGATCCCCGGCCCTGGCCGACGAGGGCGACGTCGCCTTCGGTGCGATGGCCGGCACCGCGGTGCTGATCGCCCTGTTGGTGGCCGTGTTCCTGCCCCAGCTCGGGATCATCGGTGGTGACACCACCGAGAAGAGCCACAGCGAGGACAAGGTCGAAGAGACCGTCGAGGAGGAAGTGGCAGCCGAGACGACGACCACGACCGAGGCCGCGACGACCACCACCGAGGCGCCGCTCGAGGTCGATCTGCCCCTCGCCGCGGGTGACATCGAGGCCGCCGGGTTCGACGGGCTCGACATCTCGCTCGACGGCCGTGACCTGATCGCCACCGGCGTCGTCGCCGACGAGGCGGAGCGGGCCCAGGTGCTCGACATCCTCGCCGCCCAGCCGAACGTCGAGAACGTCATCGATCAGCTCGAGGTGCCGGAGCCGGTGTTCACCGAGGCGACCGTCACCGCCAGCCAGGGCGGCATCACCCTCGCCGGTGAGGTGCCGTCGCAGGACATCGCCGACGACATGGTGGCCCGTGCCGCCACCGTCTACGCCGAGGACCAGATCACCAACGAGCTCACCGTCGCCGACGGCGAGGTCGACGGGTTCGCCATCAGCTACTCGGGTGTGGTCACCGACGACGTGCTCGGCGCCCGCCTCAACGGCCTCTTCGACGACGTCGAGGGTGCGACGGTGTCGACCGACGTGCAGGTGATCGAGTCGTCCGACGCCGAGGCGGCGCTGAACGGTCTCGAGCCGATCCAGTTCGCCTCCGGCTCCGCCGAGATCCTGGCCGAGTCGGCCGTGGTGCTCGACGAGGCCGCCGAGATCCTGAACGGTGATCCGTCGTTGGCCCTCGAGGTCGGTGGCCACACCGACTCCCGTGGCGACGACGCCGCCAACCAGGCCCTCTCCGAGGCCCGGGCCCAGGCCGTGGTGGCCGCCCTCCAGGAGCGTGAGGTCACGAACGACCTGACGCCGCGGGGCTTCGGCGAGAGCCGCCTCAAGGTGGATCCGGACGACACGGCCGAGGCTCAGCAGGAGAACCGCCGCATCGAGTTCCGGGTGCTCTGACCCGAACCGGTTTCCAGCTTCAGATCGCTGCGCTCACGCCGCTCCGCCTCCGGGTGGGGCGGCGTGTTGCGTGATCCAGCGGTGCATCGCGATGCCCGCTGCCACACCGGCGTTGATGGAGCGGGTCGAGCCGTATTGGGCGATCGACAGGGTGGCGTCGAGCGTCGGACGGATGGCGTCGGACAGGCCGGGACCCTCCTGCCCGAACACGAACACACAACGCTCCGGGAGCGGTGTGGTCTCGATGGGGGTCGCACCCGGCAGGTTGTCGATCCCGATGAGGGGCAGCCCGTGTTCGGCGGCGAAGGCGGCCAGGTCGTCGGGTTCGGGCTGATGGTGCACGTGCAGGTAGCGGTCGGTGACCATCGCACCCCGCCGGTTCCACCGCTTCTTGCCGACGATGTGCACACCCGCCGCCTGGAAGGCGTTGGCGGTGCGGACCACCGTGCCGATGTTGAGGTCGTGTTGCCAGTTCTCGATGGCGACGTGGAACCCGTGGCGTGACCGGTCGAGGTCGGCCCGGATCGCCTCGACCGTCCAGTAGCGGTAGCGGTCGACCACGTTGCGACGGTCGCCCTCGGCCAGCAGCTCGGGGTCGAAGTGCGCACCGGTCGGCCACGGCTCGGGATGGGGCCCCACGCCGACGGGGGGTTCGTTCGTGGGCTCCGTCATCGGCGCCGACCGTACCGGTGTGCCGGTTCAGCCGCCGTCGGCCCGTTCCCAGAACTCGAGTGGTCCGGCCCCGCCCGTCCGGCGCCAACCCGTCTCGATGCGATCGAGGGTGCCGGGGGAGCGGGCGAGCAGATCGGCCCGGGTGTTCTCGTCGAGCACGATCGTGTCGGGCGGATCGGTGTCGAGCGAACGGTTGATCGTGGCCCAGTCGTCGGGGCGGAGCAGGAGCGGGGCGAAGCCGATGATCGGCACGGCGTGGTCCTGCTCGGCGGCGTGCAGGGTCTCGAGGGTGGCGCCGAGCGCCCAACCCCGGTCGCCGTGGTCGTTGGTGCGGACCCACTCGGCGTAGGCCTCGGCGAGGGCGTGATCCGGGTCGAGGTCGGTGCGTAGCTCGGAGCGGCCTTCGGAGGTGAGGCCGAGTTCGTTGGTGGCGAGCAGGACACCCCGGTCGATCAGGTCGGGGCCGAGCTGCGACGCCCCGACGAGGAGCGACACGACCACGATGCCGAGGGCGAGGCGTCGGCCTTCGCTGAGCAGGGCGTCGAGGCCGAGCCAGCCGAGCAGGGCGACCGGACCGAGGAAGAGCCACAGGTGGTAGCCGAACCACAGCTGGGCGCCGAACAGCGGCACGGCGACGGCGAACCAGGCGGCGAGCGCCAGCACCGCGGGTTGGCGCAGTCGGTCGCGGTCGACGAGGCCGAACCCGCCGAGGGCGAGCAGCCCGAACGGGGCGGCGAGACGAACACCTCGGCGGATGACGGCGACGAGGCGATCACGTTCACGGGGCCAGAGTTCGGTGCGCTCCGACGCCCACTCGAACCACAACGCCCACAGCTCCGTGGCCACACCGTTGACGACGGCGTAGACGGCGAACGGGGCGAGGGTGAGGGCGACGGCGCCGGTGGTGGGCAGCACCGCCCGACGGAGGAAGACGCCCGCGTCGGACCGGAGCCGACCGATCACGTTGGGGAGCCAACACAGCACCGGGATCACCGCGTAGGGCAGCTTCAGGTAGGCGACCGCGGTCGTCGCGATCCCGGCGATGACCCAGCGGCGGGTCTCGTCGGACCGGGCCTCGATTCCGTGGTGGATGGCGATGAGGATCGGGATCGTGACGAGGGCGTCGGGCTGGAGCAGATCGCGGACTCCGGCGGCGATCACGTAGAGACCCACCAGGGCGACCGGTGCGGTGGCGGCCACGAGCTCGTGGCGGAACCACGGACGGAGCCGGGTCTGCATCCAGGCGGCGAACGCCAACCAGACCAATGCCTCGACGAGATGCACGGCGGCCGGTTGTGGACCGAACGGCAGCTGGGCGAGGCCGAAGAACACGAAGATGCCCGGCTGCTTCAGGTCGATGACGTCGCGGTAGAGGACCTCACCGTCGAGCGCCTGCTCGGCGAACAGCGAGAACGTCGCCTGGTTCGACGAGAAGCCGAACGGCACGATCGTGGCGAGCAGGCCGGCGACGACGAGCAGCGAGATCCACTCGGCTCGGGATCGTCGCCATCGGACCATGCCGTCCACCGTAGGAGTCGGCGGAAGCCGGGAACATGGGTGGAGCGCACCGGCCATGCTTGTCGTATGGCCCATCTCATCCGAGCCGCCGTCCACGGCGACATCGACGCCATGCGAGCCGTGGAGGTCGACGCGGGTGCCCGCTTCGCCGAGGTCGGGCTCGGGTCGATCGCGGAGGACGAACCGATGTCGGCCGACGATCTGGCCGCCTACGTCGACGGCCGCCGGGCCTGGGTGATCGTCGAGGGTGAGGACGGACCGGTGGTCGGTTCGGTCGTGGTGTCGATCGTCGACGGCCACGGCCACGTCGACCAGATCGACGTGGCCCGATCGGCGCAGGGCCGAGGTCTCGGGGTCGCTCTGATGGCGGTGGCCGAAGCCTGGGCGAGTGCCGCCGGCTGCACCGAGATGACCCTCACCACCTTCCGCGACGTCGAGTTCAACGGCCCCTGGTATCGGCGGCGGGGCTACCACGATCTCGAGCCCGATCAGCTCGGGCCGGAGCTGGCCGCCATCCGAGCGGCCGAGGTGGCGGCGGGGCTCGACGTCGAGCCCCGGGTGGCCATGGCCCGCACGCTCGACTGAGCGGCGTCGCCTGTCGGGGCGAAGGCCGACCGAGCCCCGGGCCTGTGTGTTCAGTTGTCAAGGAACGGGTCGGTCGAGGGCGGTGCTCAGGCAGCGGCTCGGACCGGTGGGACGGCGTCGGCCGTCGAGTCGAGGAGCGATGGCGCCTCGGAGATGGGTGCATCGGTTGCGGTGGTGGCCCCCGATGCCGGGGGCGACGGTCGTCGATCGGGTGGTCGACCGACCCGGTGCCGCACCCCGTTCGGTCGGACGAGTTCGAGGCGTCGGTCGGGGAGGAGGCGATGCGACCAGCCCGCGTCGTGCACCTGATGGTGATGGCGTGAGCAGAGTGGGATGAGGTTGGCGAGCGTCGTGTTCGATCCGTCCCACTCGTCGATGTGGTGGATCTGGCAGCGGCTGAAGGACACGTCGCAGCCGTCGTGAGCGCAGGTGCGGTACATCGAGGCGAGGATCCGACGTTGCTTGGCCGTGGCCACCCGCTTGGTCTTCGAGATCCGGTCGATCGTGCCATCGGCCTGGCGGACCACCGCGGTGAGGTCGGCATCGCACAGGTAGCGATCGAGGACACTCGGCGGAACGTCGACGCCCGACTCCGTCTCACAGACCGTCGTGTCGTGCGGACCGGAGCGGATCGTGTCGGCATCGACGATCACCACGACCTCGGGCCGGGGTGCCGAGCCACTCGTGGCGTCGGGGCGGACGAGTGCGAGCAGAGCCGTGGCCGCCGAGGTGGCGGAGTACTCGAGCTTCTCGGTGTGCACGAGGTGGTCGAGTTCGCGACGGATCTGGGTGGCGAGCTCCTCGTGGCGGATCGGATCGAGCTGGAGCCTGGTGATGCCCATACCCGTGTCGCCGTCGATCCACTGCTCGAGGCTCGACACGGCGATCTGGCGGGCGAGTTCGTCGTCGCCGTGGTCGGTCGAGGTCGCGCGGATCAGGTCGGAGAGGCGGCGACGAAACACGTCGATCGGGAGCGACGCCGCGGCCCGGGTGATCTCGGGTTCGTGGGCACGGAGACGGGCTCGGGCTTCCTCGTCGCATCGACCCAGGCCCGCGGCCACGACGTCGATCGCGGCACCGGAGAGCTCGGCCCGGTCGTGGCGGGCGGCGAGCGAGGGGAGCACGTCGGCGACATCGAGCCGTCGGCGGATCCTGCGGGCCTCCCGACCCGACACCCGCCCATCGGCGAGCTGTGTGTCGACCGCATCGGTCGTGTCGGGGTCGTCCCGATCGGCGCGGGCGATGCGCGTCTTCATCGCGTCGATCGAGTGCTCGACGTCGACGAGCAGGTGCATCAGTGTCCGTCGTTCGTCCTGATCGAGTGAGGCCAGCGGGGACGCGTCGAGGACCGCACTCGTGTGGGTCAACACCTCCCGCAGCTCCACCGCCATGGGTGTGAGTCTATCGAACGTGTGTTCGATCGACAACATGGGGATCGGGTTTCGGTGGCCGTGGTCGACAGAGTCCCCTTGACAGGCGACTATATAAAAGCTGGCATAGTGACCGTGTCGCTTCCCCACGTGTTGCTCGGACTGCTGCGGAGCCCCGCCACGGGGTATGACCTTCGGCGCACCTTCGAGACCGGGGCGGCGCACTACTGGGCGGCCGAGCTCAGCCAGATCTACCCGGCGCTGAAGAAGCTCGAAGCCGACGGCCTGGTGCGGTCCGAGGACGCTCCGTCGACCCGTGGTCCGCGCCGGCGGCTCTATCACCGGACCCCGGCGGGTCGGGAGGCGTTGATCGCCTGGGTCTCGTCGGGTCCCGTCGTCGGCACGCAACGCCTCGCCTACGTGGCCCAGATCGAGTTCGCCCACGAAGTCGGCGACCTCCGGGTCACCGCCGACCTCGTCGCGGATCTCCGGGCCGAGTTCCAGCCGCTGCACGATCTCCTGGAGTCGGCCGCCCAGGAGCTCTCCGACGACGTCGACGACGCCGATTTCCACAGCCTGCTGGCGATCCGCCTCGGAGTTCGCACCCTCGCCGCCCGACTGGCCTGGTGCGACGAGGCCGAGGCGCTGCTCGACTCGAGAGGTGCCTGATGCTCGTTGCGCTGCGAGGCGTGCACATCCTCGCCGGCTGCCTGGCGCTCGGATTCGGCGTGGCCGCCCTGGTGGTGACGAAGGGCGACGCCAGGCATCGGTTGCTGGGGCGGTGGTTCGTGGCCGTCGGACGGGTGGTGGTGGTCTCCGCACTGGTGTCGGCGGTCTCGGGTGTGGTGGCGGTCGACCAGCGCCTCGGTGGCGGTCTGAGCGCCGCGGAGCGTGCCGAGGCGCGCGACGTCGTCCCCGTGTTCTTCTCGCTTCTCGGTGTGCTCGGCCTCCTCGCGGCGTTCGACCTCGAGCGGGGTGTGGCCTCGATCCGGCAGAGCTCGGTGGCGCATCTGCGATGGATCGCCGTGCTGTGCGGTGTGGTCGGCCTGGCCGTGTCGGGGTGGGGCCTGATGCGGGTGATCGACGGGCGAGGTGGGGTGTCGTGGTTCGCCGTGGTGGTGGGCCTGTTCGGCGTGGAGACGGCGGTGCGTCACGGGCGGGGGTGGCGCTCCGACGATGCGCCGGTGGTGTCGCACGCAACGGCGATGATCGATGCGATGTTCGGCTTCATCGCGGCGTTCACGCTGTTCGGGGCGGGACGCCTGCTGTCGTTCGATCTGTTCGCTGGTGACGTCCGGATCATCGTCACCGTCGCCGTGGTGGTGCTCGCCGGGAACGTGCTCAGCCGCTGGTGGCGTGCTCGCATCGAGCGTTCAGCGGGAGTGGCTCGGTATTCGGCGCCGGAGTCCGCAGCTGGAACCACGTCCGGTTGATGTGGGGCTGACCGCTGGTCCGACGCCACGTTTGGGAGACTTCCGGGTGTGGGTGTCCGGTTGGTGGCTCGACTGCTGCTGTGGTTCGCGACCGTCGTGTGCGTGGCCGGGGGTTGGCGGGTGTTCCGTCTCGGCACCACGGTCAGAAACGTGGAGCCCGCTCGTTGCGACGCATGGCCCGAGCGGACCGGCGCGGATCGATTCGGATCGATCGAACGCAGCACCTTCCCGTTCGATGCGGCCTGCGTGTGGCCCGGCGAGGTGTGGGGTCCGTCGTGGTCACTCACGATCCTGGCGGGGCTGGTGGCGATCTCGTGGCTGTTCGTCGCTGTGTCCGCCGTTCGTGCTCGGCCCACCCCGTCGATCTCACGGTGTGTTCCCGAGTCGGGGCTTCAGCGTTGATCTCGTGGTGTCGACATTGGGTGCATGTCTGGGTTGAGGGATTTGGTTCTGGAGTACGACGCCCTGGTGGATGAGGTGGCGGGGTTTCCGGTGGAGACCGAGCCTCCGGCTTCGGCGGCGGAGTTGCGTGCTGCGGAGCGGGTGCTGGGGTGTGAGCTGCATCCGGACCAAGTGGTGTACCGATCGATCCATCGGAGCGGTCACTATCCAGGGGTGGGTTCGTTGGCGCCGTTGCCGCACCGGCGGAGTGATCTGGTGTTCGTTCCCGGCTTCGAGATCGCACCGTTTGATCCGAGGCGAACGCTCACGGTGGACGTCGATGTGACGGTGTTCTCGCCGCAGGATGGGCCACGTGCGGGGCATGTGATCCAGCTGGAGGCACCGGATCCGACGCCCGTGTTGTTGGGCACGGGCTTGGAGGAGCTCTTCTCCTCGTGGGTCGCCTACATCCGTGCAGGTGTGTTGGTGTGGGACGCGCCGCTCGGGATGTTCCTGGTTCCTTCGCAACGGGTGAGTGACGGGCTCGAGGTTCGTCGTCGAGTGGCTCGCGAGGACGAGCAACGAGCACACGACCTGGCTGGGTCCGGGGTGCGTCCGGCAGCTATCGGGTTGCCGTGGAATCTCAACGACGGTCGCTCTCTGGACGAGTGGTACCGGGCGACGGCTGCGGAGGCCGGGTACGACTTCGACGAGCTCGACGACATCGATTGGGACTCGTTCGACGAGTCCGAGGCTCGGTTCTCGGAGTGGCAGGCAGCCGACCCGCTCCCGTGAGCTGGCCGTGCGCATTCCGGTTGCCCCCGGGGGTGGCCGTCAGGCAGGCGGCGGCGTGGAGTCGGCTGGTCGGGATTCGCCGCAATGCGCGGGGTCGGGGCTTCAGCGTTGATCCCGCGTTGTCGACACTTGACACATGTCTGAGTTGAGGGATCTGGTTCTGGAGTACGACGCCCTGGTGGACGAGATGGCGGGGTATCCGGTCGAGACCGAGCCGCCTGCCACTGCCGAGGAGTTGCGTGCTGCGGAGCGCGTGTTGGGGTGTGATCTGCATCCGGACCAATTGGTGTATCGGTCGATCCACCGGGCGGGTCTGTATCCGGTGAACGCCGCAGTGCTTTCGTTGCCCGAGCGACGGAGTGATCTGGTGTTCGTTCCCGGCTTCGAGGTCGCTCCGTTCGATGCGAGGCGAACGCTGCAGTTTTTCGCGCAGCCGATGGCGTTCGCTCCCCAGGAGGGTCCGCTGGCTGGTCGGATCATCGAGATGGAGGCACCCGATCCGACTCCGGTGTTGTTGGCGTCGGGTCTGGTGGAGTTGTTCTCGTCGTGGATCGCGTACATCCGTGCCGGGTTGTTGGAGTGGAACCCAGAGTTCGAGCGGTTCCTGTGGCCGGAGGGCTGTTCGCCGGGATCTTCGAATCCCCTGGCCGTCGAATACCGGCAGCGAGTGGACGAGTCCGCTGGTCCCGGTGTGCGGCCGGCCGCGATCGGGATGTCGTTCTTCGAGTACGACCGAGACGATGCTGGCTCGTACGAGGACTGGCGAGTGCGAACGACATCCGAGGCCGGGTTCGATCTCGACGTTCTGCTCGATGGCGACGTGGAAGGTCTTGAAGAAGCCGAAGCGGCGTTCTTCGCCTGGCAGGCAGCCGATCCGAACTCGTGATCCGATCGTGTGTATCCCCGGATGCTTGTCTGCTCCGGGGGCCGCATGGCTGGCGGAGGAGTGGGGCGAGTTGGCCGGGATAGCCGGGACGAGTTGGGCCGGGGCTTCAGCGTGGCTCCCGTGTTGTCGACATTGGGTGCATGTCTGGGTTGAGGGATTTGGTTCTGGAGTACGACGCTCTGGTGGACGAGATGGCTGGGTATCCGGTGGAGACTGAGCCTCCGGCTTCGGCGGAGGAGTTGCGTGCTGC
Organism: Acidimicrobiales bacterium; assembly: GCA_020630195.1. GTDB lineage: Bacteria > Actinomycetota > Acidimicrobiia > Acidimicrobiales > SZUA-35 > JAHDBV01. The sequence continues at coordinate 380 of JAHDBV010000068.1, read as the reverse complement.
GGAGCGGGTGCTTGGTTGTGAGTTACACCCGGATCAGGTCGTGTATCGGTCGATCCACCGGTGGGGTGCGTGTCCGGTGAACACGTCGATTCTGCCGTTGCCGCAGCGGCGACGGGATGTGTTCGTGTGGCCGGAGTTGGAGGTCCTTGGGCTGAACCCGCAGCAGACGCTGAATCTGCTCAACCAGCCGGCGGCGTATTCGCCTCAGCAGGGTGATCGGGCGGGGTGGATCATCGAGATCGTGTATCCCGATCCTCGGCCGGTGTTGGTGGCGTCGAGCTTGTCGGAGTTGTTCTCGTCGTGGATCGTGTACATCCGTGCCGGTTTGTTGGAGTGGCGTATCGACCGGGTCATGGCGCCGGAGTGGGGGGAGGGTCTGG
>JAHDBV010000067.1 GCA_020630195.1 Acidimicrobiales bacterium | reverse complement strand
CGCCTTCCTCACCGGGCACGAGCCGTTCATCGGCTCGCTCCAGCCCTGTGAGGTTCGGGTCACCGAGGAATCGGGCGACATCCAGCGCTTCGCCGTCCGTGGTGGCTTCGTGTCCGTCGCCGGTGACACCACCACCGTCCTGTCGGATGCGGCCATCGCCGCCGCCGACATCGACGTGGCGGCCGCCGAGGCCGACCGTGAGGCCGCCAAGTCGGCCGTGTCGGCCGACGAGATGGATGCCTTCGCCAAGGAGGACCTCCGCTGGGCCGAGGTCTTGCTCGACGTCGCCGGAGCCTCCGGCGCCTGATCGGCTCTGAACAAACGCTGCGAGCGGCCGTTCACCCCCCTGGGTGAGCGGCCGTTCGCCGTTTTGGGGTTGTTCGACGCTCAGGACGCGGCCGCCGATGCCGACTTGCTAAACCGTGAACATGCCGAGTCCCCTCACCCCCGGACGCAACCTCGCCCTCGAGCTGGTGCGCACGACCGAAGCCGCCGCGATGGCCGCCGCCCGTTGGATGGGCCGTGGCGACAAGATCGCCGCCGACCAGGCCGCCGTCGACGCGATGCGTCACGTGCTGTCGGGTGTCGAGATGGACGGCCTCGTCGTCATCGGTGAGGGCGAGAAGGACGAAGCACCGATGCTCTACAACGGTGAGCACGTCGGTGACGGCACCTCCCCGCATGTCGACATCGCCGTCGATCCGATCGACGGCACCACGCTGACCGCACTGGGGCGCGCCGGCGCCATCGCCGTGATCGCCGTCGCCGATCGTGGCTCGATGTTCGATCCGGGGCCGTGCGTCTACATGGAGAAGATCGCCGTGGGCCCCGAGGCCGCCGGCATCGTCGATCTCCGCCTTCCGGTCGAGAAGAACCTCATGGCCGTCGCCCGGGCCAAGGGCAAGGACGTCGAGGACATCACCGCGGTGGTGCTCGATCGTCCGCGTCATGCCGACCTCGTCGCCGAGATCGCCGCCGCCGGTGCCCGGATCCGTTCGATCTCCGACGGTGACGTCGCCGGCGCCATCGCCACGGCCTGGCCCGACTCGGGCGTCGACATCATGTTCGGCATCGGCGGCACCCCCGAGGGTGTCATCGCCGCCGCCGCCATGAAGTCGATGGGCGGCGACCTCCAGGGCCGCCTGTGGCCCCGCAACGAGGAGGAGCGCCAGGCATCACTCGACGCCGGCTACGACCTCGACGCCATCCTGAACTGCGACGACCTCGTGAAGACGGACAACTGCTTCTTCGCCGCCACCGGGATCACCACCGGCGACCTGCTTCGTGGCGTGACCTTCGAGTCCGACCGCATCAGCACGCAGTCGCTCGTCATGCGGGGGCGCTCCGGCACGGTGCGCCTCATCGAGGCGTTCCATCACGCCGACAAGCTCGACGAGATCGAGGGCTGACGCCCCGGATTCCCCGCGGGAGGCGCGATTCGCGCCTGACGGTTCGCGGGGATTCGGGACTCGTCAGCGCTTCGGGATGTCCTCGATCACGATCTGATCGAGACCGTCCTCCGCCGCCGGGTGGCGCAGGTCGAGGCCCTCGAGCGTCTCGATCAGGATCTGTGAGATCGCCAGGTTCCGGAACCACTTCCGGTCGGCCGGGATCACGAACCACGGGGCGTCATCGGTCGACGTCTTCGTGATGGCGTCCTCGAACGCCTCCATGAAGTCCCACCAGCGGGCCCGCATCTCGAGGTCGCCCGTCTCGAACTTCCAGTTCTTCTCCGGCCGGTCGAGCCGATCCTGGAGCCGCTCCGCCTGCTCCTCCGGCGAGATGTGCAGGAAGATCTTGACGATCGTCGTGCCCTCGTCGACCAGCATCTGCTCGAAGTCCCGGATGTGGCCGTAGCGCTTCTTCCAGCGCTTCTCCTCGACGAGCTCGAGCACCCGGACCACGAGCACGTCCTCGTAGTGCGAACGGTTGAAGATCACGAGCTCGCCGTCGCCGGGCACATGCGGATGGATCCGCCACAGGTAGTCGTGGGCCAGCTCCTCGCTCGAGGGCTTCTTGAACGCCGGCGCCCGCACACCCGAGGGGTTCACCCCGTCGAAGACATGCTTGATGGTGCCGTCCTTGCCGCCCGCGTCGAGTGCCTGGAGCACCACGAGCACCCGGTGCCTGCCGTCGGCGTAGAGCAGCTCCTGGAGCTCCTCCAGGCGGGCGTTGAGCTCGGCGAGCACCGGCACCGACGACTCCTTGTCGCCGTCGTACCCGGGTGTCGCCCGCGGGTCCCGCCCGTCCAGGTCGGCGTCGTCACCCTCGGCGACACGCAGCTTCGACACATCCACGGGACGAGAGGCACTCATGGCCGAGCAACCTAGCTCTCCGGCCCGGCCCGGTTGCTCCCGTCCACCGGCGATCCGGTACCGTCGTCTCCCGTGATCGTGGCGGAACTCGAGATCCATCACTCCCGGCCCATCGCTCCCACGCGCCGCATCGCGCTCGGGATCTCGCACCTCCCGGTCGACCCCGCACCCGGCGCCGGCGGCCTGCTGCTCGCGGGCATCGTCGCCCGCCACGCCCGCAACGTCGAGGGCGACCTCCGTGAAGATCTCGTCTGGCTGATCGAAGACCTCGCCGCCGGTCGACGGATCCCGCAGCCCCGGGTCCGGCACCGCTTCCAGACCGATCGCGTCGGACTCTCGCAGAGCACGCACCGCCTCCGCTCGATGGACGGTGAGCTCATCTTCGAGTTCGACGACGAGTCGGGTCGGCCGGTGCAGCAGATCCTCGGTGCGCTCTATGCCGCCGGTCGTCTCGCTCCGGAGTTCCGCGGCGACGTGTTCGACGCGATCCGCAACGCCATCGTCTGGCCCGGTGAGGTCGACGACCGCTTCATCTCCGAGGTGATGGGCGGCCGGGCCCCCACCGCCGCGGCGCTCATGGCCTGGAACGATCCGACGGCCTGGGCGCTCGAGGTCTTCGGGTTCGACATCGACGAGCGTGAGGTGTCCAAGCGCAACGTCCAGAAGCGGTTCCGCACCCTGCTGCGCGACGCCCACCCGGACCACGGCCACGACGCCGACGACGCCGCCCAGCGCATCGCGGATCTCACCGAAGCCCGCCGGATCCTGCTCGCCACGGCGTGACCGACCGCCCGACCAGTCTCCCCACCACCCCCGGTGGGCTCGTCCTGTTCCACGGCGCCGGCGGCCACCGCGACCACCGACTCTTCCTCGCCCTCGAGGAGCAGCTCCCGATCCCGGTCGCCCGGCTCAACTTCCCCTACCGCGACCTCGGCCCCAAGCGACCGCCGCCACGGGTCGCCACGTTGCTCCCGTTCGTCGCCGACGAGGCCGCCCGTCTCGCCGCCGAATGGGACGTGCCCGTCGACTCGCTGGTGCTGGGTGGCCGGTCGATGGGGGGCCGGGTGGCGTCGATGGCGGTGGCCGAGGGCCTCGTCTCGCCCGCCGGGCTCCTGCTGCTCAGCTATCCGCTGCACCCGCCGGGCAAGCCGGAGAAGCTCCGGGTCGAGCATCTACCCGAGCTGACGTGCCCCGCACTCGTCCTCCAGGGTGACGCCGACCCGTTCGGCCGTCCGGCCGAGTTCGACGAGTTCCTGCCGTCGTTCGGCGGAGGGGCCCGGGTCGTCGCAGTCGGCCCCGGTGGCCACGATCCGACACGAACCGAGACGCTGGTGGCCGAGACGGCCCGCTGGTTGTCGGTGCCGCTCAGCGGGGATCCGACGCCGGCGCCCGATCCTCGGGGTTGAACCTCTCGAGATCCTGCCCGGCGGTCTCCGGGTAGACGAAGAACACGATCAGCGCGTAGGCGATCGGCAGCACCACCAGGGCGCCGATGGCCGAACCCAGGTCGTCCCAGCGGTCGGCGAGACGCCCGACCAGCACGAGGCCCGTGGCACTGCCCGTGACGGCCACGAGGTCGAACCATCCGCCCACACGTGCGCGGGCCCGGGTGGGGAACAGCTCGGTCTGGAACGTCCGCAGTGCCGGATACGAACCCGCCCCGACCCAGGAGCCGAGGAACGTCACGAGCCAGAGCGCCGCGCCGGTCGTCTGATACGAGGCGGCCGCGGCGATCGACCCGGCGGCGAGGGTGATCGAGCCGACGAGGCGTCGGCCGTAGCGGTCGGCGGCGAGCGCCGAGGGGATCATGGCGAGGCCGACCGGGGTGAAGATGATGACGTTGAACCAGAGGATGTCGGTGGCGTCGAAGCCGGCCGTCTCACGCAGATACTCGTTGCGGAGCTGCGACGCCGGCGACACGAACATCGCCCCCATGAAGATGGTGATGCCGAGCAGAGCGAAACGGCGCCGATTGATCCGGCCGGGCGACGCGACCTCGGCGTTCGATCGGAACCGCTCGGTCTCCGGGAGGATCTTCGCCACCCACCAGATCGCCCCGAGCCACAACGCGGCGACCACGTAGATGAGCCGCCAGCGGGTGATGCCGGTGTCGGCGAGGGGCAGGAGCCACGAGACCATGCCGGCACCGAGCGCCGCGCACAGCACCAGCAGACTCACCGCGAACGATCGTGACCCGGCTGGCACCTGCTCGGTGGCTGCGAGCATCACCAGCATGATCAGCCCGGTCGTGAAGCCACGGGCGACCGACTGGGTGACCCCGAGCAGGGCGAAACTCGGCACGAACGCCCCGGCGACGGTGAACACGACCGCTCCGACGGCGAACCCGAGCAGCAGTGGGCGACGGCCCCGCTGGTCGGCCCGCCACACGAGCAGGGTCGACACGAGCACGCCGACCCGGATCAGGGCGAGCATGTCGGCCTGGGCCGACGAGGAGACGTCGAACTCGTCCGCTGCGAACGTGAAGGTCTGCGCGGCCATCGTGCCGAGGAAGCCGGTGACCACCGACAACGCGGCCAGTGCGGTCATGAGTCGGGTCGTGCTGCGGCCGATGACCTCGGCCGGCCAGTACCACCGTGTGCGGGGTCGGCGGTCGTCGTCCCGGATCGCCCGTCGCAGGCCCCGGTCGAGCGCGGCCCCGATCCCGGGGACGTCGAGGCGGTAGTCGGTCGTCTCAGTCCACCCCGAGGCACCCTCGTGGAGTCGCCGCTCGTACCGGCGGAACGGGCCGAACTCCTGGATGAACGCACCGTCGTCGGCGACGGTCTCCCGGAGCAGATCGGTGCGCGGGGCCATGGCGGCCTCGAGGCCGTCGGCCGGGACCGACCGACGGACGACCGTCATCGTTCGTCGCTGCCCTCGCCGTCGCCGCCCTCACCCAGCTGGGCGTTCACCCGCTTGTTGGCGAGCCACAGCAGGCCCCCGATGACGAGCAGTGGCCCGAGCACGAGCAGTGCCTCGTCCCAGCCGCCCTGATGGGCGAACAGCCACGTCGTCTTCACGTCTGTGAGGTTACGGCGGTACCGTTCGCGACGTGTTGTACGACGACGTCGCCAAGGTCATCGAGGTCATCCGCCCGGCCATCCAGGCCGATGAGGGTGACATCCATCTGCGCGCCGTCGACGAGGAGAGCGGCCTCGTGTCGGTCGAGCTCGAGGGTGCGTGTGTCACGTGCCCGGCGTCGACGCAGACCCTGAAGGACGGGATCGAACGGATCCTGACCGCCCGGGTGCCGGGAGTGACGTCGGTGGAACACGTCGGTGCGACCCTCCTCGGCGCCGACGAAGGCACCGCCGTCTCCCTCTGATCCGATGGCACGACGGCCCCTCGATCTCGAAGCGGCCTTCGCCGATGCCCGTGGCGGCGCCCGCGGACCCCTGGCCAAGTTGTTGTCCGTGGTCGAACGCGGCGGCGACCCCGCCCGACGCCTCGGCCAGCTCGTCCATCCCCACACCGGGTCCGGCTACACGATCGGCCTGACCGGCGCCCCGGGCGCCGGGAAGTCGACGCTCACCTCGGCGATGGTCGCCGACCTGCGTGCCCGGGACCTGCCCGCCACCGTGCTCGCGATCGACCCCAGCTCGCCGTTCTCCGGTGGTGCGATCCTCGGTGATCGGGTCCGCATGGTCGACCACTCGCTCGACCCCGAGGTGTTCATCCGCTCGATGGCCACCCGCGGTCATCTCGGCGGGCTCAGCCTCGCCGCCCCGGCCGCCATCCGCCTGCTCGAAGCGGTCGGGCGGGAGTGGATCCTCGTCGAGACCGTCGGCGTCGGCCAGATCGAGGTCGACATCGCCGGTGACGCCGACACGACCGTCGTGGTCGTGAACCCCGGATGGGGCGACGCCATCCAGGCCAACAAGGCCGGGCTGATGGAGATCGCGGATGTCTTCGTCGTGAACAAGTCCGATCGCGACGGCGCCGATGCCACCCGCCGCGACCTCGAGTACATGCTCGACCTCGGCAGCCGGGGCGACTGGCGCCCACCCGTGGTGATGGCCGTGGGGACCGAGGGCACCGGGATCACCGAACTCTGGTCGGCGATCGCCGACCATCGGTCGCACCTGGAGCAGTCGGGGGATCTCGCCCGTCGGCGGGCCGAACGCTCGGCCAACGAGCTCGAGAGGATCCTCTCCGAGCAGATCCGGGCCCGGGTCGACCGGGTCCGGGAGGGCGACGGCTATGCGGCGGTGCTCGACCGCATCCGTGCCCGGGAACTCGACCCGTGGACGGCGGCCGATCAGCTCCTCGGCTGACCGACCACCGTCACACGGTCGCGATCACGAACCCTGCTGGGCCTTCAGCAGGTCGCGGATCTCGGTGAGCAGCGCCTGATCGGGCGTCTGCGCGAGGGTGGTCCGCATGCCGGCCTTGGAGATGCTCTTCACGATGAGGAACACGATCCAGGCGATGACGATGAAGCTGAAGAGCGCCGTCAGCACGGTGCCGTAGGGAATCGGTGCCCCGTTGATGTCGAACGTCAGCTGATCGAAGCTCACCTCGGCGCCGAAGATGGCACCGACGATCGACAGCACCAGGTTCGCCACGGCGTCGACCAGCGGCGCGAAGGCCAGCGCCAGGACGAGCCCGATGGCGATCGGGATGACGTTGAACTTCTCGAGGAACTCGCGGAATTCCTTCATCATGATGATCCCCTCCAAAGGGTTGTGTATGTCCACCAGTGTGATGTCCAACACACCGACGGGCGGGGATGGGCAAAGGTCGCGTCCCGACTCCGGCCGGAACCACGCCGACCGTAGGCTCGGGCCGTGGACGCCGACGCGACCTGCTACCGCCATGCCGACCGATCGGCCGCCGTGGCCTGCCAGCGTTGTGAGCGGCCGATCTGCCCCGACTGCATGCGGTCCGCCTCGGTCGGTCATCACTGCCCGGAGTGTGTGAAGGCGGGCTCGCAGCGGGTGTTCCGACCCGGTGATCTCGCCCGGCGTCCGAAGGTCACCGTCGGCCTCATCGCCGTGCTGGTGCTGATCTTCTTCGTGCAGGCCGCCGACGCCGGTGGTGTGGGCCGAGCGGGCCTGAGTGACTACTGGTTGTTCGGGCCCTACGTCGCCGACAACCGCTGGTGGGTCGTGATCACCGGCGGCTTCCTGCACGCCAACCTCCAGCACATCGCCTTCAACGGCTTCAGCCTCTGGATCTTCGGCCGGTATCTCGAGGAGGGGCTCGGCTGGCGACAGATGCTGCTCGTCTACGCGGGTGGGCTCGCCGGTGGTTCGGCGGCGGTCCTCGCCTTCGACTGGGCCCAGCCCACACTCGGAGCCTCGGGTGCGGTGCTCGGTCTCGCCGGCGGCATGGCGGCGATCCTCAACTCCCGCGGCATCGGCCTCAACCAGACGTCGCTCGGCGGCATCTTCCTGATCAACCTCGGCCTGCCCCTGCTGATCGGGGGCATCTCGTTCTGGGGCCACGCCGGCGGCATCGTCGGTGGTGCTCTCGTGGGTGCGGTGATCGGGTACGCCCCGCAGCGCCTCGGATGGAACAAGGCGACGACCGAGGGTGCCGCCGTCGCCGTGATCGTCGGCCTGCTCGCCGGGGCGATCGCCCTCGGCCGAGCCGGGGGCCTCGTCTAGACCGGGCGCCGGTAGACGGTCACGTGGCGGTCGCCGACCTCGGTGTCGTCGTCGCCCCAACCGCCCCGACGTTCGACCCGCTCCAGCCCGGCGGCTTCGGCCATCGCGTCGAGCTCGGCCGGGGTCGAGATCCGCAGGTGCCACGGGCGCAGGCGGATGCCCGACTCCGAGATCGTCACGTGCTGCCCCGCGAGCGTGTGCGCGTCGGGGTCGAGCTTGGTGACCGTGAGCACCACCTCGTCGGCCTCGATCGAGCGGACACCGACCGAGGACGAGGCGTCGTCGAAGAGGCCGTCGCCGGTGAGACACTCGAGCACGAGATGGCCGCCGGGTCGGAGTCGCTCGGCGAGTGAGGCGACGGCCGCGGCCTGGGCGCCGGGTTCGGCGAGGTTGAACAGCGTGTTGAACGCGACCACGACCGAGCCGACCGAGCCGGGAGCGAGCGGGACCCGGGCCATGTCGGCCCGCACGATGGCCGTCGACGGATGGGCCTCGCGGCAGCGAGCGAGCATCGCCGCCGAGGCGTCGAGGCCGATCACCGCGTACCCGGACGCTTCGAGCGCCCCGACGATCCGTCCGGAGCCGACCCCGAGCTCGACCACGGGACCCTCGACGCCGCGGGCGACGAGGAACGCCGCCAGATCGGCGCCGTCACCGAGGTCGGCGTACCACTGGTCGTAGACGTCGGCGAAGGCATCGCCGTAGCGGTCGGGTGGCAGGAACTGCACGCCCGCAGTGTCGCCGCTCGGCCGTCGGTTCGCCGACACGGGGGTCGAGAACCCGGTGTCAGTAGCCTTTCCGGCGTGACGACGGCCTATCTCGACCACGCGGCGACCACGCCCATGCGGGCCGAGGCCATCGCGGCCATGGTCGAGGTGATGTCCGGTCAGGCCGGCAATCCGTCCGGCTCGCACGCCGCGGCACGCGCCGCGATGCGTCGCCTCGACGAGGCCCGTTCGTCGTTCGCCGAGGTGGTGGGTGCCCACCCCAACGAGATCGTGTTCACCGGCGGTGGTTCCGAGGCCGACAACCTCGCCGTGCGGGGGGTGCTCGCCCGGCGAGGCGGCACCGCGGTCTGCTCGGCGGTCGAACACCACGCCGTGCTCGAACCCGTGGAGGCGGCGGGTGGCGCTGTCCTGCCCGTGACCGCCGACGGTGTCGTCGATCTGGTCGCCGCCGCGGAGATCCTCGCCGCCACGAACCCGTCGGTCGTGTCGGTGATGCTCGTGAACAACGAGACGGGGCTCGTGCAGCCGCTCGACGAGTTGGCGGCCGTGATGGCCGAGACCTGCCCCGAGGCCGTCCTCCACACCGACGCCGTGCAGGCGTTGCGGTGGCTCGACGTCGCCACCCGGACCGGGGCGGCCCAGCTCGTGTCCTACGCCGGCCACAAGTTCGGCGGACCCGCCGGTGTCGGTGCGCTCGTCGTGCGTGACGGGATCGAGCTCGCGCCCCAGGTGCTCGGTGGCGGCCAGGAACAGGGCCGACGCAGCGGAACCCAGAACGTCGCCGGCATCGTCGGCATGGCCGTGGCCGCGGAGCTCGCGGCCGCCGAGCGGGCCGCCAGCGTGGCGCGGATCGCCGAGCTGCGGGCGCGCCTCGTCGGCGGGCTGCGGAGCCGCCTGGACGGTTGGACCGAGACCGGTGCGGGGGAGCGGGTCGCCGGCATGGTGCACCTCTGTCTCGACGGCGTCACCGCCGAGCCGTTGTTGTTGCTGCTCGAGCAGGGCGGCGTCTTGGCCTCGGCCGCGTCGAGCTGCTCGTCGGGGGCCATGCACCCGAGCCATGTCCTCGCCGCCATGGGCTACGACCGCGACCGGGCGTCGGGGTCGCTGCGGCTCTCGATCGGGCCCGACACGACCACCGAGGACATCGACCGGGCCCTCGAGGTCGTGCCCGCCGCCGTCGAGCGGATCCGGGGTGCCCGATGAGCCGGATGCTCGTCGCCATGTCGGGCGGGGTCGACTCCTCGGTCGCCGCGGCGCTGGCCGTCGAAGCCGGCCACGACGTCACCGGTGTGACGCTCAAGCTGTGGGGCGGCGAATCGGACTCCGGCTGTTGCTCGGTGTCCGACGTGGAGGACGCCCGGCGCGTGGCCCACCAGCTCGGGATCGATCATCACGTCTTCAACTTCGGTGAGGAGTTCAACGACCACGTCGTCGACCCGTTCGTCGACGGCTGGGCGTCGGGCGCGACGCCGAACCCGTGTGTGGAGTGCAACCGCCACATCAAGTTCGACCTGCTGCTCCGCCGGGCCGACCTGCTCGGTTTCGAGACGATCGCCACCGGGCACCACGCCAGCCTCGTCGAGGTGGACGGGGAGCGCCGCCTGGCCCGTGGCGCGGATGCCGCCAAGGACCAGTCGTACGTGCTGCACATGCTCGACGCCCACCAGCGCGGCCGCCTGGAGCTGCCCGTCGGCCACATGGTCAAGGACGAGGTCCGGGCCGAGGCCGCCCGACTCGGCCTCGGCACCGCATCGAAGCCCGACTCCCAGGACGTGTGTTTCATCCACTCCGACGGAGGCAAGGCCAAGTTCCTGGGCGACCGGATCCCGTTGCGAGCCGGTCGGGTCGTCGACACCGACGGCGCCGAGCTCGGCACGGTCGACAACATCCAGCTCGTGACGATCGGTCAGCGCAAGGGCCTCGATCTGTCCGGTGGCGCCAGCCGTCGCTATGTCGTCGACACCGACCTCACGACCGACACCGTGACCGTCGGTCCCCGTGAGGCGCTGCTTCGGGGCTCGCAGGCCGTCGCCGCCTGGCACTGGGTCGTCGACCCCGACGGGGTCGGCACCGACCTGTCGGCACAGATCTCCGCCCACGGGTCCCCACGGGCCGTCGCCGCGATCGACGAGACGTCGGTGCGCTGGGCGACGCCCGAACCGCGGGTCGCCCCCGGCCAGGCCGTGGTCGCCTACGACGGCGACACGGTGGTGGGCTGGGGTTCGGCGGCGTGACCACCCGCCCGACGCGGCGACTCCGGGCCGCCGACATCGACGACGCCGTGGCGCTGCTCGCCGGAGGTGGCCTCGTCGCCGTGCCGACCGAGACCGTCTACGGCCTCGCCGCCGACGGCACCGACCCCGACGCCGTGGCCGGGATCTTCGAGGCCAAGGGGCGCCCGCTCGGGCACCCGCTGATCCTGCATCTGGCCGAGCCGGTCGACCTCGACCGGTGGCGCACCGGTGACGACCCCCGACCGGCGGCCCTCGCCGCGGCGTTCTGGCCCGGACCTCTCACGATGATCGTGCCCCGGGCCACCGACGTGCTCGACGTCGTCACCGGGGACCGGCCCACGGTCGGGCTCCGGGTGCCCGACCACGATCTGACCCGCGAGGTGATCCGCCGACTCGGCCGCCCCGTCGCCGCCCCGTCGGCCAACTCCTACGGCGCCGTCTCGCCGACCTCGGCCGAGCACGTCCTCGGCGACCTCGCCGGCCGGATCGATGCGGTGCTCGATGGTGGCGAGAGCCGGGTCGGAGTGGAGTCGACGATCGTCGAACTCGTGCCGGGTGCACCACCCACCCTGCTCCGTCCCGGTGGGATCTCCGAGGTCGAGATCGAGGCCGTGCTCGGCGAACCGGTGGTCGACGGCCTGGCCGGGCCGTCTCGGGCGGCCGGCATGGTCGTGTCCCACTACGCCCCGTCGGCCACCGTGGTCGTCGTCGACGACGCCGGGGCCGCCGGACCGGACGACGGTCTCCTCACGCCGGAGGGTCGCCCGACCGGTGGGGCCGGACGGATCGAACGACTGCCGGCGGAGCCGTCCGGCTACGCGGCGGGGCTGTACCGGGCGCTGCGGGCGCTCGACGCGACGGGTGTGGCCCGCATCCTCGTGGTGCCACCCGATGCCGGACCGATGCGCCCGGCCGTGCTCGACCGGCTGCGCAAGGCCGCCGCACCCCGTTGAGGGGCGCGGAGACTCAGACGATGCTGGCGGCCTCGGCGGGCCCGCGGTAGGCCTCGGCGAGTGTCTCGACCGTCTCGTGGGCGTTCAGCCCCGACGGGTTGGGCACGATCCACAGCTCGGCGCCTTCGAAGTCGGTGTCCTGGCGGCCCATCACGGCCTTGCGTTCACCGAAGGCCGTCCGGTAGGCGGTGATGCCGGCGACGGCCACGACCGCCGGTTCGAGCTCCGCCACCCGGCGTCGCAGTGCGACACCACCGTCTCGGAGCTCGGCGTTCGACAGCTCGGAGGCCTTGGCCGTGGCCCGGGCGACCACATTGGTGATGCCGATGCCGCGGGCGACGAGGTGGGCACGGTCGTCATCGGTGAAGCCGAGGCCCCGGTCGATCTCGCGTTCGATGATCCCGGCGCGCCGCAGCGCCGGGTAGAAGCGGTTGCCGGGGTGGGCGAAGTGGGTGTTCGTCGCCGCGGTCCAGAGGCCGGGATTGATCCCGACGAACAGCAGACGCAACCCGGGTCCGATCAGATCAGGCACCGTGGCGTCGCGGAAGGCGAGCAGTTCCTCGCGGCTGAAGCCCACGACGGCGACCCTAACGACTGCTCACCCGACGGCGTGGACGAGCGCTCGCCGCAGGTGATCGAGCGCCGCGGGGAGGTCGTCGGTGCCGACGGCGCCGAAGCCGATGATGAGGCCTTCGGGGTGATCGTCGCGTTGCCAACACTGGCCGTAGTCGCCGAGTGCGACGCCGGCCTCGGCGGCCCGGCCCCGCACGTCGGCCTCGCGCACGCCCGGGGGGAGGTGGACCGAGGTGTGGAGACCGGCCAGGTGGTGATGGGCCTCGGCGACGAGTCCGTCGTCGCGTGCGGTGTTCGTGAACTCGGCGACCATCGCATGGCGTTCGCGGTAGCGGCGGCGGGTTCGGCGGAGGTGGCGCTCCAGTGCCCCGTCGGTGATGAACCGGTGGAGCGCCTGCTGGCTCACGTCGGGCGGCTGCCAGTCCATGAGCGACCGCAGGGTCGTCGCGTCGGCCACGAGCGAGGCGGGGAGCACGAGGAACCCGAGGCGCAGCGACGGGGCGAGCGTCTTGGAGAACGTGCCGACGTAGATCACCCGCCCGGATCGGTCGAGACGGTGCAGGGGTTCGAGGGGTCGGTCCTCGTGGCGGTATTCCGAGTCGTAGTCGTCCTCGACGATGGCGAGGTCCGCCCGATCGGCCAGATCGAGCAGCGCTCGCCGGCGTTCGAGGCTGAGCACCGTGCCGGTCGGCGACTGGTGCGACGGGGTCACGTAGACGAGGCGGGCCTCCGGGGGGATCGCCTCCACGACCAGGCCGTCGTCGTCGACGGGCACGGCGGCCACCGTCGCGCCGAGTGAGAGCAGCAGGCTCCGTACCGGGGGATAGCCGGGATCCTCGACGGCGACGACGTCCCCGGGGCGGAGGAGCAGCCGTGCGATGACGTCGATGCCCTGCTGCGCACCGGCGGTCACGACGATCTGGTCGGGCTCGGCGTCGACCGCTCTCGATCGTCGGACCCATTGCGACAGGGCCCGGCGGAGTTCCGGCCGCCCGGCCGGTGCCATGTAGCCGGTCGGTGGCGTGTGCAGCGCGTCGGTCGTCGCACGGCGCCACTCCACGAGCGGGAAGAGGGCGGGATCGGGTCGGCCACTCCGGAGGTCGAACCGGGGGACCACGGCATCGAAGCCGCCGAGCGACCACCGGTTGGTGTCGAGCAGGCCGAGGTTCGGCGCCGCGAGGGCCGTCGGACGTGCGGGCGTGGCGGGGTCGTCACCCCGCCGGTAGCTCACCGTGCTGCCGGCTCCCGTGCGGCCACTGAGGTACCCCTCGGCGACGAGGCGGCCGTACACGGTCGTGATCGTCGTCCGGGACACCTCCAGCTCCTCCGCCAGGGCCCTCGTCGGTGGCAGGCGGTCGCCGTGTCGGAGGCGTCCCGAGACGATGGCGTCGCGGAGTTGCTCGAACAGCGCCTCGGTCTTCCGGCCGCCGGTGTTCGGGTCGAGGAACACGTCCATCGCCGATGACGCTAGAAGATTTGGTCTGCTCAGATGACCTCGACTTGGACCTTCCTCCAAGCCAATGGCCTCCGTACGTTGCAGAGGTACCCCTCGCCCCGACACCCCCAGGAGCACGACATGCACGACAACCGCCACCGAGCCCGGATGCTGGGTGAGGCCATGGTCGACCAGCGATGGGACGACGTGCTCGCCATGATCTCGCCCCACGTCGTCGCCCACGTGCCCGCCGTGGGTGACCTCGTCGGTGTCGACGCCCTCGCCGGATTCCTGCTCGAGACGACCGCCAAGACCGACGACGGCGAGCGCTTCGAACTCCTCGACGTGCTCGTCGGGGACCACACGAGTGCGCTGTATTTCCGGATCACCGCCACCCGGGCCGGCCGGGTCCCACTCGACAACCTCACACTGCACCTGGCCCGGTTCGACGGCGATCTGGTCGTCGAGATCTGGTTCCACAACTTCGACGGCGGCGCCGTGGCGGAGTTCTGGGCATGAGGCGCCGGATCGACATCGAGGAGACCGTCGTGATCCGCCGTCCCGCCGATGTGGTGTGGGCCGAGGTGGAGGACGACGGCAACGACCGGCACTGGCGGGCTGGCCTCGTCGAGATGACGCCGACACCGCCCGGTCCACCCCGACCCGGGACCACCGTGCACGAGGTCGTCCGCAAGGCCGGCTCGACCTACGTGACCCGCTCCACCGTGACCGGCGTCGGGCCGGGCCGGTGCTACCGGTTCGAGGGCGACGGAGACGCCGGCGCGATCCGCGGCGGCCGGCGTGTCGTCACCGTCGACGAGGGCTCGGCCTCCTTCACCTACGACATCCACCTCGAGCTGCGCGGGTTCAACGCGATCGTGGCGCCGGTGGTCCGCCGGGTGATCGCCGCCGGACTCCGTGCCGACCTCGACCGTCTGGTCGACCGGCTCGAGCGACCCGATGCCGATGCCGTGGCTGATCGGCGCCCCGCCACGTCCCGCTAGTGCGTGAGGTCCTCGAGGCTCGCCACGGCGTCGCCGAGATCGACCCGGAGCTGACGCAGCGAGGCGCGCTGGCGGAGGAGTTGGCTGATCAGATCGAGTGCTTCCTCGCGGTTCAGGGCGGCGGCCGAACCGGGCAGCATGGCGATCGATCGGCGGCGGCGTTCGAGGTCGTTCCAGCGGTCGTCGTTCATGCGGACGAACTCTCGCGCCGAACAGGTGTTCGATGCAACCCCTGATTCCGTGGAGTGGTGATCCGGGTCGGGATCAGTCGATCTTGATGCCCCGGACGCGGGCTTCGGTGATCACCCGACCGGGCAGGCTCGGGCTCACGAGCACCCGCTCGACCGGGGTGAGTTCCGGCCCGTCCTTGCGGCGCATCGCCAGCTCGATCGGCTCGTCGAACTGGGCTCGCAGTGCGAGCCCGGGCGCCCCGGCGGTGAGATCGACGGCGTCGTGGTCGGCCGGTGCGGGGCCGAGCTTCGTGATGCTCGTGCGGCGCAGCAGGATGGGCTCGGCGAGCAGCCAGCGGTCGTGGATGACGAACCCCGCGGGCACGAACACGAGCCAACGGCGGGCGAGCTGGTGCAACGCCCGGGCACCGACCACCGCGGTGATCACACCCACGACGCTCACGATGCCCCCGAGCAGCCAGCGCTGGTCGGCCAACCAGGCGGTGCCGGCCACGATCGGGCCGACCGTGAGCGCCCAGACGACGGGGATCGGGCCGATGAGCAGCGCCGCGGGCGCCCGGAGGGCGAGGCGGCGTTCCGAGCCGTAGGCCGACCCGTTGACCATGGCGTCGCCGGTGGCGGCCTGGAACACGGCGACCACGAGCGCCACTGCGGCGACCAGCGCCACGATCGTGGTGGTGGCGACGCCGTCACGCACGATCGCCCACACGGCGAGCACGAGGGTGGCCGGTGTCAGGATCCGGACCGCGGTGAGCGAGATCGGACCGGGGACGAGCAGGGCGAGCAGGCCGGCGAACCACAGCGCCCAGGCCCCGAGTGCCGCCCACCACCGCACCCCGGTGGAGGCATCGGCGACCAGATCGTCGAGTGCCGGCCCGAAGGTGAGCGGCAGCGACGCCCACACCGCGCGCGCCGGCCACAGACCGATGCGGTCGGCCAGGGGAGCGGAGCGGGAGGGGCGTGCCATCGCCGGAAGTATGCCGCCGGGCGGGACCCGGAGCCCGACCGCGGTGCCCGTCGTTTCGCCGCTCGTCACCGGCGATCGTGTCGGTGCCCGTCGCTAGGGTCGCAGGTGTGAGTGAGACCGTGCCCACCTCGGACGACCCGACCCGCGTCGCGGCCCGCATGGCCGAGCTGGCCGACGAGATCCGCCGACTCGACGTGCGCTACCACGCCGAGGGGGTGTCGGACGTCCCCGACGCCGACTACGACGCCATGGTCCGGGAGCTGCGCGCGCTCGAGGCCGAGCATCCCGAGCTCGTGGCGGACGATTCGCCGACGGCCTCCGTGGGGGCGGCACCGATCGGTGCCACGTTCGCCCCGGTCGAGCACCGCGTGCCGATGATGAGCCTCGACAACGCCTTCGACGCGGACGAACTGCGGGGCTGGGCCGAACGCCTCGCCCGCTCGCTCGAACGTGAGGACGCGAGCGACCTCGAGTTCATCGGCGAGCTCAAGATCGACGGCATCGCCATGTCACTCCGTTACGAGGACGGCGTGTTCGTGCAGGCCGCCACCCGCGGCAACGGGAAGGTGGGGGAGGACGTCACGGCCAACGTCGCCACGATCGCCTCCATCCCCGAACGGCTCGACGGTGCCCCGCCGGTGCTCGAGGTGCGCGGCGAGGTCTACATGCCGAACTCGACGTTCGAGGCGCTCAACGAGGCACAGGAGGCGGCCGGCAAGCCGCGTTATGCCAACCCCCGCAACACCACGGCCGGATCGTTGCGGCAGAAGGACCCGACCATCACGGCGTCCCGTGGTCTCGACTTCTGGGCCTACCAGCTCGGTGAGGTGGTCGACGGACCCGACACGCCCCGGCAGTCGGATGCGCTCGACTGGCTCGGTGAGCTCGGTTTCCCGGTGAATCCCGAGCGCCGCCGGATCGTCGGTGCCGACGCACTCGTCGGCTTCGTCGAGCAGTGGACCGAGCACCGCCACGATCTCGACTACGACATCGACGGGCTCGTGTTCAAGATCGACGGGCTCGATCTGCAGCGGGCACTCGGCTCGACCTCGAAGGCGCCCCGGTGGGCGATCGCCTCGAAGCTGCCGCCCGAGGAGCGCACCACCACCCTGCTCGCCATCGAGGTGTCGGTCGGGCGCACCGGCAAGGCGACCCCGTTCGCCGTGCTCGACCCGGTGTTCGTCGGCGGGTCGACCGTGCAGATGGCCACGCTCCACAACGACGACCAGGTGCGGCTGAAGGACGTCCGCCCCGGCGACACCGTGATCGTGCGCAAGGCGGGCGATGTGATCCCCGAGGTGGTCGGCCCCGTGCTCGCCGATCGCGCCGCCGACAGCGAGCCGTGGGTCTTCCCGTCCGACTGCCCCACCTGTGCCGAGCCGCTCGTGCGGCCCGAGGGGGAGGCCCACACGTTCTGTGTGAACCCGTTCTGCCCCGCCCGCCAGCAGGCCCAGATCGAGTACTTCGCCTCTCGTGGGGCGATGGACATCGACGGGGTGGGGGAGCGCACCGTGGCGTTGCTGATCGCCGAGGGACTCATCGTCGACTCGGGTGATCTGTTCCATCTCGACTTCGAGAAGGTCGGCGAGCTCGAGGGCTACGGCCAGACCTCGGTCGACAACATGCGGGCCGGCATCGATGCCGCCCGTGGCCGCCCGTTGGCGAGCCTGCTCGTCGGTCTGGGTGTCCGCCATCTCGGCCCGTCCGGAGCCGAGGCGTTGGCGCGGGCCTTCGGGCATCTCGATGCGATCATGGCGGCCGATGTGGAGGCCATGGCCGCCGTCGACGGGGTCGGGCCGACCATCGCCGGATCGGTGGCCGCCTACTTCGACGACGAGCGGGCCAAGGCGCTGATCGAGAAGTTCCGCAGCGGCGGGGTGAACCTCGTCGGGCCGGAGGTGTCCGAGACCGAGCAGACCCTCGCCGGGATGGCCGTGGTGGTCACCGGCACACTCGCCGGATTCAGCCGGGACGAGGCCGCCGATGCCATCAAGTCACGTGGCGGCAAGAGCCCCGGCTCGGTGTCGAAGAAGACCGCGGCCGTGGTCGTCGGAGAGTCACCGGGGGCGTCGAAGCTCACGAAGGCCACCGATCTCGGTGTGCCGATCCTCGACGAGGCGGGCTTCGTCTCGCTGCTCGAGACCGGCGTGGTGCCGGGTGTACCCACCGAGGATGCCGCGTCGGACGAGGCGGCTCCGGAGGGCGATGCGCCGGCCGATGCCGGCTGAGTGCGCCGCTAGAGCGCGTTGAACGTCGTGACCGACGTGATGCAGCTGTCGGGTCCGTCGGTGATCAGGTAGACGCACGCCTCGACGGTGTTGTTCTCCGGCCGCAGCAGACCCGAGCGTGGGCACCCGTCTTCCGGACCCCAGGTGAACTGGCCGAGTGAGCGACCCGCGGAGCCCGGCGCATTCATGTCCTCCACGTCGATCCGCTGGCCGTTGATCGTCAGGATGGCCTCGTAGCCGGGGATCAGGTCGACGCCGACGGGTTCACGACACGTCGTTCCCTCACCCGTGGCCGGCAGCCAACGCTCGATCGGGCTGATCGGGATCGTCGGCTCGGTGGCCGAGCCCTCGGGCACGAGGCCACCACCGGTGATGGCCGCCTCGTTGTCGGGCTGATCGTCCGACTGGTAGGCGGCGGCGAGCACGAGGGCGCCGACGGCGGCGAGGAGCACGCCGACGGTGACCAGGCGCTGGACGTTCGCCGACGGAAGGCGTGGCGTCGTGCGGGACTTCACACCGAGAGTCTGCCACCGGTGGTGCCCGAGTGATCCATCGACCGGCGGGGTCGTCCGCCACGTGTGTCGTCGTGGTCGTGCCGGCACCCGTCGTGGTCAGCGCCCCGGGTGAACCCTACGATCGGGGGCGTGGTGACCTCGACCGACCAGCGGACGCCGCCCGGTCGTGTGCTCGGGGGTCGCTATCGCCTGCTCACCCGGATCGGTGTGGGCGCGTCGGCCTCGGTCTATGCCGCGCAGGACGTCGCGCTCGAGCGCTATGTGGCCGTCAAGGTGCTCCACGCCGGGCTCGCCACCGACCCGAAGTTCGTGCGCCGCTTCCGGGCCGAGGCCACCGCCACGGCGGCCCTCGGTCACGAGCATCTCGTGGCCGTGCACGACACGGGCCAGGACGGCGCGGTCGTCTACCTCGTCCAGGAGCTCCTCACCGGTGGGTCGTTGCGCCGGTTGCTCGACGTGTCCGGGCCGATCGACACGAGCCAGGCCCTCGTCGTGGGTCGGGCCCTCGGCCGCGGCCTCGCCCACGCCCACGCCGCCGGCTTCGTCCACCGCGACATCAAGCCGGCCAACGTGTTGTTCGGCTCCGACGGTCGTCTCCGGATCGCGGACTTCGGAATCGCCAAGGCCGTGCTCGACGCCAACCGCACCGAGACCGACGCCGCCCTCGGCACGGCCCGATACGCCCCGCCCGAGCAGGGCCTCGGTGGCCCCATCGGCCCGGCCGCCGACCTCTACGCCACCGCGCTGACACTCATCGACGCGGTCACGGGCACCGTGCCGCTCGTGGCCGACTCGGCCGTGGCCACCCTGGTCGGTCGTCAGGGTGTCGACCTGCCCGTGCCCGACGAGATGGGGCCACTCGCCCCGGTCCTGGCCGAAGCGCTCCGGGCCGACCCGGCCGCTCGTCCGCCGGCGGCCACGTTCGTGCGGCAACTGACGACCGCGGCCTCGGGGCTGCGTCGCCCGGCCCCACTGCCGCTCCCGGGTCTGCCCAGACCGACCACCGACGACACGGCGGCGGTCGCCGCGGTACCGGTGAGCCCGACGACGACCCCGACGCCCTCGGGCGACGAGGGCACGCTCGTGTTGGGTGCGGGCGACGCGCCGACGATCGACCTGCGGACCGCCTCGGAGGAGCCCCGTCGCCGGTTCGGTCTCGCCGGTGCACTCGTGGTGCTGCTCGGCTTCGCGATCGCCGGTGGTCTCGCATGGGCCTGGTCGACCGGCCGACTCACGATCGAGGCCGGCGAGTCGGAGCCCGAGGTGCCCGTGGTCGAGACCTTCCCGGTGGGCGACTACGTCGGTCGCGACGTCGACCGGGTGCTCGGTGAGGCCGGCGCTCGGGGTTGGCGGGTCGACGAGGTGACCGAACGCCGTGACGGCACCGAGCCCGGCGAGGTCCTCCAACAGTCGCCACTGCCCGGCACCCGGCTCGAGGAGGGCGGCAGCCTCACGCTCGTCGTCTCCGAGGGCAGCGTGTTGCGTGAGGTGCCCGAGCTGGTGGCGGCCGACCGTGCCGTCGCCGAGGCCGCGCTCACCTCCGCCGGGCTCGAGATCGGTGCCGTCACCGGCCGCTTCGACGAGAGCGTGCCCGCCGGCGTCGTGCTCGAGGCCGGGATCGCAGCGGGGACCGAGGTCGAGACGGGCACGGCGGTCGACATGGTCGTGTCCGACGGTCCCGAGCCGCGCCTCGTCGCTCCGGTGGCCGGGCTGCCGGTCGCCGAGGCCGTCGCCGCCCTCGAGGAGCTCGGGCTCACCGTCACGACCGTGCGTGAGCCGTCGGAGACCGTCGAACTCGATCACGTCATCTCGGTGACACCCGCCGCCGGCACCTCGCTCGCCCGTGGGGACGGAGTGGAGCTGACCGTGTCCGACGGTCTGCCGTTCATCGAGGTCCCGAACGTCGTCGGCACGGCCGCGGCCGCGGCCGCCGAGCAGCTCGGCGCCGCCGGCTTCGTCGTCGTCGACACGATCGGACCGCCGAACGGGACGGTGCTCGCCACCGACCCGCCGGCCGGTGAGTTCCACCGCAAGGGCACGGCGATCCGCATCGTCACCCGCCTCGGCGCCCCCTGACCCGCCCCACCGGAGTCGGGAGTCACACCGCGGCAGTTCGCCCGAGCCGCGGCCGAGGTCGTACCGTCCGTCGGATGCCCGCCGCCGACGATCGACCCGACGACGGGGCGCGCACACCACTGCGGGACATGCGCCGGCGGCGCCTGCCGGTACGCACCGATCCGCCGCTCGGGCCGAAGCTCAGCGCCTGGACCCGGGGTGGTGGTGGCTCACTGCCCGTCACGATCGTGCCGTGGTCGCTGCTCCAGGCCCGTCGCCGGCTGGCCGCCCGGGCCCAGGCCCACGATCGGTTCGCCGCCATCGCGTTGTCGATCATCCTCGGGGTGCTCTTCGCCGTGAACCTGTCGGTCACGGTGATCACGGTCGTCGTGCCGACGATCGCCGAGGAGTTCTCCACCTCCTCGAGCACCGTCGTGTGGGCGGTCACCGGGCCGATCCTCGTGGCCGCCGTGCTCGGTCCGACCTTCGGCAAGCTCGGCGATCAGCGGGGACACCGGTCGGTGTTGCTCGCGGGTCTCGTCATCAACGCGGTGTTCACCCTGGCCATCGCGGCGTCGGCCTCGGCGCTGCAGTTCGTCGGTTTCCGGCTCCTCGCCGCGGTCGGTGGCGCCTGCATCGGACCGGCGTCGCTCGCCTACATCAACCGGCTCTACCCGCCGGAACAACGGGCTCAGGCACTCGGGTGGTGGTCGTTCGTCGGGGCGGGCGCCCCCGTGTTCGGTGTGGTGGTCGGCGGCTTCCTGATCGATCTCGTCGGCTGGCGATGGGTGTTCATCGGTCAGGCGCCGGTGGTGCTCGTCGCCACGATCGTGGCGGCCCTCGTGTTGCCCGACACCGAGGGCACGCCCCGCACCACGTTCGACTGGATCGGTGCGTCGAGCCTGGCGCTCGGCATCGGCAGCCTGCTCCTGTTCGTGACCCGGGCCGGCGATCGCGGAGTCGACTCGGTCGGCGTCGCGGCCCTCGTCGTCACCGTCGTCATGCTCGCCTGGTTCTGGCGTCACGAGGCCCGCCATCCGGCGCCGTTGCTGCCGCCGGCGTACTGGCGGGTGCCGGGCTTCGTGTTGCCCACCGCGATGCTGGCGCTGTCGTTCGGGGCCTACATGGGGTCGTTCGTGCTCGCGCCGCTGATGCTCCAGGGCTCGTTCGGCCTCACCGCCCGGGCGACGAGCCTCGTGATCATCGTGCGGCCATCGGTGTTCTCGATCGCCGGGCCGTTGTTCGGCAACCTCGCGAGCCGGGTCGGTGAGGTGGCGCTCGTGCGGATGGGGTCGTGGTGCATCGTGGCATCGATGGTGGTGCTCGCCCTCGCCAACCCCGACCGCTCCGTCGCGTGGGTGGCGCTCGGCCTCGGTCTCGCCGGGCTCGGCATGGGCGCGGCCGCGCCCTCGGCCACGGCGCTCGTCGCGTCGAGCGTCGCCGAGTCCGACATCGGGGTGGCCGGTGCGGCCCAGCAGATGCTCCAGCAGGTCGGTCTGGTGGTGGGCATCCAGGTGATGCAGGCCGTGCAGGCCGCCAACGATCCGGCCGGGGTCGACGCGATCTCGAGCTACCGGTGGGCGTTCGCGGTCGGCATCGGCTTCGCGCTCGCCGGCGCCGTGATGGCGTTCGCGCTCGTCCGGGCGACCGGACGGCGCTCGGTCACGACGTCGGTGTCGTGAACTCCCGGATCTTCGCGTAGACCTCTTCGGCCAGCGGGGTGGGGCCCTGGCCCTGGAGCGCCATGAGCTTCATCACGTCGCCCTCGACGAGGATCTTGCCGCCCATGAACGCCTGCATGACCACGGCCGGGTCCTGATCGAGGAACAGGCCCTGGGCCGTGGCGTAGTCGGTGGTGACGGTGAGATCGACGGTGTCGAGATGCCCGTACTCGAGCACGGTCATCCCGGTGGAGGTGTCGATGTGGCCGGCCACCTCACCGTCGGCGGCGACCTCGGTCGGCACGTCGGTGACCACGACGTTGAGCGCCACCGGGATCGGCGGGGCGGGCTCGCGGTCGGCGTACTCCTCCCGGATCGCGCGGGCGCGTTCGACCCATTCGGCGGAGAGGAAGGGGAAGGTGCTCACGCCTCGACGGTACCGCCGATCGTCGGCCCCGTCGGGATCGGCGTGTGACCCGGGGCACCCTCCCGGAGTAGGTTCGGGGATCATGTCGACGTCGAAGCCGACCGGCCGCCAACTCCGGATCGAGAACCGTGAGCGGAACCCGGTGTGGAAGAACGCGCCGATGATGATCGACATGGACGAGTGCATCAATTGTGATGCGTGCCTGCGGGCGTGTCCGAAGCCGCTCGGGGCGATCATCAACTACGGCATCGACGTGGTGATCTTCCCGGAGCTCTGCTCGGGGTGCGACAAGTGCCTGCCGGCCTGTCCGGTCGACTGCATCCATCCCGATCCGGAGTGGAAGGCCGCACCCGACGGCTGGTGGGAAGAACTCGAGATCGAGGACCCCTACAGCTGAACTCGGGGGAGGCGCCATCGGCGCCGTGGGTAGGATCCGGCGGGTGTCCGAACCGATTTCGCGAGACGAGGTCGCCAAGGTCGCCGAGCTGGCCATGCTCGAGCTGACCGACGACGAACTCGACACGTTCACCACCCAGCTCGCCGCCGTGTTGACCCACGCCACCGACGTCGAGGCGCTCGACGTCGCCGACGTGGCGCCCACGAATCACCCGTATCCGTTGGTGAACGTGTTCCGGCCCGACGTGGCCGACACGACCGACCGTCGCGATGCGCTGCTCGAGGCCGGCCCCGAGGTCGAAGACCACATGTTCCGGGTTCCGCCGGTGTTGGGGGAGCAGCCGTGAGCACACCCGTCTCCGCCACGGGGATCGCCGCCGCCGTCCGGGCCGGTGACACCTCCGCCGCCGAGGCCGTCGAGGCCTCCCTCGCCGCCATCGACCAGCTCGACGGTGAGGTCCACGCCTTCCTCGAGGTCACCGCGGACGCCGCTCGAGCCCGTGCCGCCGAGATCGACGCCGCCGTGGCGGCGGGCGAGGACGTCGGCCCACTCGCCGGCGTGCCGATCGCGCTCAAGGACAACATGTGCACCACCGGGGTGCCCACCACGTGTTCGTCGAAGATCCTCGAGGGCTGGCGCCCCCCGTACGACGCCACCGTCGTCGAGAAGCTGCACGCCGCGGGTGCGATCGTGGTCGGCAAGACCAACCTCGACGAGTTCGCGATGGGCTCCTCCACGGAGAACTCGGCGTTCGGTGCCACGCGGAACCCCTACGACACCGACCGGGTGCCCGGAGGTTCCTCCGGTGGTTCGTCGGCGGCCGTCGCCTCGGGCATGACGCCGATCTCGCTCGGCTCCGACACCGGCGGCTCGATCCGCCAGCCCGCCTCGCTGTGCGGTGTGGTCGGACTCAAGCCGACCTACGGCGCCGTGTCCCGCTACGGCCTGATCGCCTTCGCCTCCTCGCTCGACCAGATCGGGCCGTTCTCCCGAACCGTCGCCGACGCCGCGCTCACCTTCGAGGTGATCGGTGGCCACGACGGGCGCGACTCCACCTCCATCCCCGAACCCGTGCCGTTGTGCACCGAGGCACTCGGGGCCGGTGTGGATGGCCTCCGTGTCGGGGTCATCTCCGAGCTGATGGAGGGCGAGCTCGCCTCGGGGTTCGAACCCGAGGTGCTGCAGCGCACCCGCGACGCCGCCGCGGCACTCGAGGCCGCCGGCGCCACGATCGTTCCGGTGTCGGTGCCCTCCGCGATCTACGGGCTGTCGGCCTACTACCTGATCGCCCCGGCCGAGGCGTCGTCGAACCTGTCCCGCTACGACGGGGTCCGATACGGCAACCGTGTCGTCGCCGGTGACTCCACCGCCGACATGATGCGGGCCACCCGCACCGCCGGGTTCGGTGCCGAGGTGAAGCGCCGGATCATGCTCGGCACCTACGCCCTGTCGGCCGGCTACTACGACGCCTTCTACGAGGACTTCGCCTGGGCCTACGCCCAGGCCGACGTGCTGCTATCGCCGACGTCGCCCTGTGTCGCCTTCGAGTTCGGCGCCAAGAGCGATCCGCTCACGATGTACCTGAACGACGTCGCGACGATCCCGTCGAACCTCGCCGGCCACCCGGCCATGTCGGTGCCGTTCGGCACCGGTGCCGGTGATCTGCCGGTCGGCGTGCAGTTGCTCGCCCCGACGCTCGGCGAGGCCACGCTGTTCCGTGCGGGCGCCGCGCTCGAGGCCTCGGGCACGAGCACCAACGTGGGCGCGCTGCTC
>JAHDBV010000179.1 GCA_020630195.1 Acidimicrobiales bacterium | reverse complement strand
CGGTTGCCGTTGCGGCAGCCGTGGCCGCTGACATCGTTCTCCGTCACCAGAACCCACCGACGCTCCCCGGGAGCGACGTCGAGGAACGATGTCATCGGAGGTCGGTAACGATTGGTCTTCTGGTCAAGGTGAGTCGACCTTCCCGCGTGGTTGCTTTAGGTCCGGGGTGGTGGTGTCCTTGCCGATAGTCGAGGATTGAGGAGACCTTCAATGCGGTTGGGTCGGTGCGTAGTTGGGGCCTTTGCGGCCATGTCGATGCTGCTGGTTGGTGCGCCGGCGGGTGCGCAGGTGGTGACGGAGCCGTTGTTCCGTGGGATCGACGATGCGCTCGAGCGGGATCGGCTGGATCGGTGTGACCTGGTGGGTACCGAGGGTGACGACGTGTTGCGGCCTGGTCCGGGTGAGTTGGTGGTGTGTGCGTTGGGCGGTGACGACGTGATCTTCGGGAACGGCGAGGCGAACTGGGTGCTTGCCGGTCCGGGGAACGACACGGTCTACGGCGGTGGCGGCGACGACCTGATTCTGGTGGGTTCCGGTGACAATGTGGCTTACGGGGGTGAGGGCGACGACCGGATCATGGTGTCGTTCTTCGGTGATCCGGACTCGTTCGATGGGGCTGGGGTGAACCGGTTTATCGGGGGCGCGGGTGACGATGAGCTCGCTGGCGGTGTCGGTCTGGATGAGCAGTACACCCCGCTGCCGTCGCCCGGATCGCTGTTCGTCGGTGGTCCGGGTGTGGATCGGCTGATCGGGACGGGAGGTCCGGATCGGATGTACGCCGGTGGTCAGGGCGGCTACGTCAATGGTGCGGCGGGTGATGATTTCATCGTCGGCGGCAACGGGGCCTCCGGGGATCTGGTGGGCCTGTGGTGTCTGACCGGCTCGGATGCGAGGCGGGTGATCGAGTCGCCGTTGAGCGCCGTCGAGGGGTTCGCGCCGTTCGCAGCGGCGAACGTGTTGGTCGGCGGGCTCGGTGATGACACGATCGTTTCGGGCGGCGGTCGGTCGTGCATCGCCGGTTCGGACGGGTCGGATGTGATCTACGGGTCGGAGTTCGACGACTCGGTGTTCAGCGGGGGGAGGCCTGGTCCTCCGACGAACACGCCGGTGCCTGGTGGGACGCCGGATGACGCTGATTTCGTGTTCACCAAGGGCGGCGATGATGTGATCTACGGGTCGGCGGGTTCGGACACGGTGTATGGCGGGCCCGGTGATGACGTGTTTCTCGACGATCGTCGGTCTGACGGTTTCACCGAGTTGCCTGGCGATCAGCTGCGGCCTGATCTGGTTCGTCTTGGCGCTGGTGATGATCTGATCCAGGGCTCGGCTGGTGATGACGAACTTGATGGTGGTCCGGGGTCGGACACGATCTTCGGTGGCGGGGGTGATGACTGGTTGTGGCCGGGCCGTGACGCCGATGTGGACGTGCTCGATGGCCAAGCCGGCAAGGACGGCTGTGGCGTGTTCGTGTACGACGCAGCGACCTGCGAACACGTCAGCGAACGCAGCTAGGTGAACGGTGGGGCCGGCTCGAATCTACGAGTCGGTCCCACCGTTCCGCCGCTACTGCTGGCGCCCGTTGAACGCCCCGTTCGGGCCGCCGAAGTCTCCGGCACGAACCACCGCATCGTTCGTGCACGTCGCTTCTGCGCTGCTGGGGTTCGACATTACTGGGCCGTGACTACTCGCGTAGTAGGAGTCGGCCACCGGAGTGTCGCCACCACTCTGGCGGCTGTTCGCAAACCAGTTGCCGTACTCGATGTTGGCTTGGTTGTTTGATCCAATCCGTCGGAAGCCTTCGCCGTCGAAGTAGCCGGACGATCCGGTTGTGTACCGCTTTGCTGGTTGTGTGACGATCGCCGGGTTGTCCGTGCCCACGGAGGGAGGCATCCATCGGTTGTCGAGTCGTACCTCGCTTCCGAACACGGCGTTCCATACAAAGGCGTTCTGGTCAGAGTTCTGCAGCGTCAACGGGCCGGAGTAGAGGCAGTTGCGAAGGATCACGTTGCGCTGCCCGCTCCCGCCGTTGTCGTCGACGTGGATCCGCTCCATGACGTTGCCTTCGACGAGATTCGCTGTCTGATAGCCGTGGAAGGACATGTCCGCCGGCCCGCCTGGCGTGAAGTTCGTGTGGTACGGATCGCGCGAGTAGTTGTAGCCAATCACGTTCGCGGTTGCGCCCTCCTGGAGCAGGATGGAGTGGCGAAGTCGCCTAAATGTGTTGTCTTCGACGCGGCACCGCGTGGTGTTGTTGGAGAAGCTGATGCCGTAGCCCTCGCCGCCGTTGCCGTGCAGGGAAGCATCGACAAAGTCACTCCCAGTGATCGAGCAGCGATAGGACTGGAAGAGGACGACGTGAGCGCCCCATTGCCCGCGACGTTGGCCGAGCGAAGTTGAGTCGCTATTCGCAGTTCCCGACGTCACGCCGTGGATGAAGAAATCGGACGTGTACTTGAGCTGGATCCCGTGCTGGATCGACCCAGCTCGCCGACGCGTCGATGTGTGGCCAGCAGCGCTGAACTCGATTCGCAGATCACGAATACCTGACCCATCAACGGTGTCGAGCGAGGTTGCCGTCGCACCCCCGAGCGCATGCTCCAGCGGATGTTCGGTATCGAAGCGGACGCCGTCGCCTTCACTCCTCGCAGCCGACAAGAAGACCATCTGTCCAGTCCGCCCGGCACCGTTGAGCCACACGTACTTGTTGTTGAACCTCGTAGTGACGTCGCTGAGGGACAGGTTCCCCTGGGCGATGCGAACAGTCGACGCGTCCTCCGACGCAGACGTAGCGACGAGGGTCGATACCTCCGTCCCGGTCGCCTGAATCGCAA
The DNA here is from genome assembly GCA_020630195.1 of Acidimicrobiales bacterium. Taxonomy (GTDB): domain Bacteria; phylum Actinomycetota; class Acidimicrobiia; order Acidimicrobiales; family SZUA-35; genus JAHDBV01. The sequence goes on along the minus strand of JAHDBV010000179.1, from coordinate 1,345 downwards.
TCGACGAATTGATGCTTGAGGCGAACCTGAGGATCGTCTGCCCGTTGCCTCGAAGAACGACGTTGTCGTCGAACTGGTCGAATCGGATCGGGCTCGTAAGGTCGTAAACGCCGCCGTCGAGCTGAACAATGCCTCCTCCTGCCCCGCCGCGCTGGTTGATGGCGTTGTTGATCCGGTTCGCGTCATCTCCGCCTGCTGACGGCTGCGGTTCGATGGGACAACCAGCAGGCGACGCCAGTCGAGGTCATTCTCGATGTCGCTCACTTCGGTGGCGACCACGGCAACCTCCCGGGCTGGGTCGGCGTGCAGGTCCTCGGCGATGCCACACCGGACAAGCGAGACACCTTCCCGGTCTGGCAGAGCGAGTTCTATCTCGACTACCTCGACTATGTGATGTCCGAGGCCACGTGCGCCGGTCCGAACGGTCCGACGACGCTCGGCCAGCATCCGTCGGTTGTCGCAATTGAGCTCATGAACGAGCCCCACCCATTGAATGAGTTCACCGAGAACGGCTCCACGGTGACCTCGGGGGGAGCGTGGACTGATTATGCGCAGGCGGTGCATGTCGCCACCTACGACACGGCGATCAAACGTGTCCGGTCCTCCCAGAACGGGCGCCCGGACATTCCGATCGTGCTTGGAGCGTTCTACGGAGGACACCTGTACGACAACTCGGCAGCAACAAACAACATCAACTGGCTGAGTGCGCTGACGACGCCGAACTTCACCGCAACGGCGACCGCAGCTGGCCGGCGGCTCACTCCGAACGGGCCGTACTTTCCTCCGGCGGCGTCGATCACCGTCTCGCTTCCCGACGTCCACGAGAACTTGATCTGGACCGCTCACAACTACTTCACAGGGACGAGCAAGGTGCAGAGCCTCTCCAATTGCCCCGACGTCTCGGCGTGTTTGTATGAGCGTGAAGGCCCGGATTACGACGGGAACGGGCTCCCTGACCCGGACGGCATCGACGACGACGGTGTGCGGGGTGCTGGTCTCTGGACCGAGTCGTTCAGCTCCAACGGATGCTACGGATATCCCCAAGCCGGGTATCTCAGCTGTTCGGAGCCCATCCCGAACGACCGTCGCACCGTTGCAAAGGTCGGCCATCGCGCGAACGCCTGGGGTCACGACCGCATCGCTCAGGCGGCTGACATGCCGTTCTACATGGGTGAGTTCGGTATCGGCCAGCGACTCCCGAACCAGGGTTGGCTGGGAGCCCGCCAGGCGCTCTGCGACAAGCTCCTGTCGTACCGCAGCGTACGTCCCGAGACGCAGACAACCGGTGGTGAAACCATCAGCTGGGCCGTGTGGGCGTTCGACTCTCGAGTCGACGGAGGCTTCG
>JAHDBV010000066.1 GCA_020630195.1 Acidimicrobiales bacterium | reverse complement strand
GCAGCGACGACCCGTCGGCCGGTGAAGCCGGATCCGCCGCTCACGAAGACCTTCACGGGCGCGGACTCCGCCGGCCGGGTGGGCGGGGAACGACTCGAGCGACCTGGCGCTTCATCTGCTCGGAGCGGCTCCGCCGGCGCCGCCTCAGGTACTGCTCGTCGGGCACGATCGCAGAGGCGAGTGTTCGAAGCGTCGTCGACGGCGGAGCAAGGGCGACATCGGCGACTGTCTCTCGCAGCACCGATCCCACCGGCTCAGCGTAGGCCCGGTCCAGAAGGGCGCCGCGCCACCCCGAACCGGGTTGCGGGCTCGCCGATGGTCGGTCGATCAGCTCGTCGGCTCGGCGGAAGCCGCTTCGGATTCGCCCATCGAGCCCGCACCACCTCGCCATGGCCAGGGCGGACTCCCGGTGTTCGTCGAGGAGCAGGACGTCGATGTCCGATGCGAGCCGTCGGCCGGCCTCAGACACCAACACGTTCTGTCCCGCCGCCTGCAACAGGCGGAGCGGGCCGGGAAGCGCCGAAGCCGGCCGACCAGCGATCAGGATCGGGTCGGGGTCATCGAAGAGTCCGAGCCGGCCTGCGGCGTGGCCAGCGCCGCGCGGGAGCAGCCGATGATGGAGGTCCACCTCCGTCCCGTCGACGACGAACGTCGCAGCGTGATGGATCTGCCACCATCCGTGCGGTGCCGGCAGCATGAGCCGATGCCCGGCGCGCTGGATCGCCGCGCTGGCCTCCTCGAACGCCTCGACGGGTACGAGCAGGTCTGCGTCGGCCATGGTCCGCATGGACGGGTCGGGATAGTCGATCTGTGCGACAGCGACTCCCTTGAGCACGCGGCTCGGGATCCCGGCCGCTTCCAGGACGTCCACGACTCGAGCGGCCGCCGACTCGGCTCGGAGCTGGGCCCGGAGAGCAGGGAGTGCCCCCTGAGTGAGTGATCCGTCAGCGACCCAAAGCGGCTCGCCCGGTGAGGACTCGAGAGCCAGAAGTAACGTGGCCACACGACGCCGGTGGGCGTGGGCGAGGAGGGAGGGCGACATGGGCAGAGGATCTGGCTTCGGCTCCCGTCCGAGAAGGACACGAATCGACCAACGAATCGCCGCGTCGTGGGACTCCTCGTTGTCGCTATCCATCACGAGCTCCTCGCCTGGAGCGTCCAGGTGACTGCCCGACCACGCTACCGAGCAGCGGACCGCCTGGCCTGGCGACAGCTGCGCTCGGAGGTCGTCGTCCTGGCGGCGGGGCGTGGCGACGCCGTGCAGGTCGACTCGTTGTCCGCATGGATGCTCGCGGCGGTCGACGAGTCGTCGAAGCCCGCAGATGAGCTCATTCGAGCGGCTGCGACCGAGTTCTCCATCAACATCGCCGAAGTCGCTCCCGCCGTCGAGTCCCGACTGGACGAGCTCGTCCGGCACGGTCTGATCGACGTTGAGGACGATTCCTCTCCCTCGGAGCCCTTTTTCCGGAGAGAATCGGTCAAGCTGCAACCAGACGGCGCCGGCCAGGAGAATCCATGAACGACCAGACCACGGTCCAGCATTACGTGCGAGTCCTGGTCCGCTTCCTCCCGCTGATTCTGGCCGTCGGTGTTCTGTGCGGCTCGCTGTCGTACTTCTGGGCGAGCAATCGACCGGCGGACTTCGCCACGTCTGCGAACGTCATCGTGCGAACGGGTGCAACCGCCAACTTCTTCGCTCGGACGCCCGGCGAGTCGTCGTCGTTGTTCCGGGTTCTGAGCGCCGAGGCGCAGTACGCCGAGTCGAGTGAAGTCCGTGACGCGGCCGGCACGAGTTCGGCGCGGTCGTCGTCGGTGGTGGGCGATGACAGCACCGGCGTGCTCCGGTTCCGGGTGTCGGCCGCGACCCCCGCCGAGGCGACGTCCATTGCGAACCGGTGGGCCGCGGCCTATCTCGAGTTGCGTCATCAGCGGGATCTCGACGGAACCCGGACGACGATCGCCACGTCGCAGGTGACGCTGGAGGACTTGAGAGTCGTCGAGGCGGAGATCCTGGAACCGATCGCTCCGATCGACCGCGCGCTCGAGTCGACGACGCTCGAGTCCGACGATCTCAGCCGTCTGACGACGCAGCGTCTGAATCTGCTCCAGAGCCTCAGCGACGAACTCCTGCCGGTCCGTAGCCAGATCCAGACCTTGAGTTCAGACCTCGGCCGGCAGGAACTCCTGCTGACGTTCCTCGAGTCGAACCCCGAACTGGGTGCGCGATCGCTGTCGACGGCGACCAACGCCGTCGACACGCGACCGTCGGCGCTGCTGATCGGATCGAGCGCCGGACTGATCGGGCTCCTGCTCGGGGCGGCGCTTGCTCTGCTGATCGATGTCGCCCGCGGACGAATCGCGAACGAGGAGCAGCTCCGGCGGCTCTTCCCAGATCTCCAGATCCTGGAGACGTTGCCTCGGACCTCGGTCGGATCGGGAAGTGGGGCGATCGACATCGCGGAGCTGCATCACGACCGGCCCTACCTCGATGCCGTCCATCGTCTGATCACGGCCCTTCGCTTCGCCGGCATGAACAACCGCGTGTCGAGCGTCGTCGTGACGAGCGCCGAGCAGTCGGCCGGGAAGACGACCGTCGCGTCGACGATCGCCCTGACGCTCGCGGGCGACTACCTCGCGTCGACCATCGCCGTGGACGCCGACATGCGTCGTCCACGTCTTGCGGAGGCACTGGCGACCCCGCCGGGCAAGGGTCTCGCCGACGCTCTCGTCGACGATGGAGAGACGTGGCGATCGCGGCTCCATCCACCCGCATTGGTCTTCGAAGGCAGCGAGAATCTCCGGGTCATGCCGGTCGGTCATGTGGCCGGTGTCGTGGCGTCGAACCTGCTCCGGATGGACACCGTCGGCCCGTTGATCGAATCGCTCGAAGACGAGTGCGAGCTCGTCATCGTCGATGCTCCACCGTTGGTTCCGGTCAGTGATGCGCTGCTCATCTCGGCACACACGACGGCCACGATCGTGGTCGTGCGGCTTCGCCAGACCAGGACCACTGAGTTGGTACAGACGATCGAGCGCCTTGCTGCGGTCGGGTCGAATGTGCTTCTCGTCGCCGTCGGCGGGAAGCGGAAAACCGACTACTACGGCTGAAACTCGATCGTCCGCCGAACCGCCGCGACGACCGCGGATGGGTTGGTGTCGTCGATCAGTTCGATGGGCACACGCTCGGCGATCTTCCGGGCGACCCGCAGGCGGGTGTCGAACGAGCCGCTGCGTGCTCGTTCCGCCAGTGCATGCGTGACAAGTGCCCGCGACGGTGCGGCCCGTGGGCCAGCTTCGCCGCCCCACCAGACGACACCCGCGACGTCGAGGGTGTCGGTCGCCGGGTCGGCGTGACCGTCGACCTCTCGTCGCCCGAGATCCGATCCATGCGGGACGGTCTGGGCAACGCTTCGCCCGTCGACGTCGACATCGACGAACGGTGCGTCACGAAGACCCAACTGTTCTCGTGCCAGTCGGCGTTCGGGCAGCGCAGGATCGAGTCCGACGTTGGGGCCGAGGAGCACCAGCCCTCGTCCGGATCGAACGGAGCGGAGCTCGAAGCGGACGATTGACTCGGTCAGCGGCGTCGCATGGGCTTCCAGGTGCCGTGCGAGAACCACCTGGAGCTCCTCGGGGCCCCGAGACCTCGCCAGAACCTTGCCGTGCCGAGACAGGAGAACGAGAAGGTCGCCACTGTCTGGCGGGGACGTCATCTGGAAACCGAGGAGTGCGTCCGTCTCGACGATCGCCTCGTTCCAGAACGCTCGAATGTCGAGCGTCCAATGGTCGTCGTCAGCGACCACCTTCCAGATCGCCCCGGGCAGCCCGAGTGAGAATGTCGAATCCGCTCGCCCGGAGCGGAGCTTGGCCTCGAGTCAGGGGTCACCGATGGTCTGCAGGAACCGATCGGCGGGGCAGCCCTGATCGGGCCCGTCGATTCCCTCGAGCAGTGCGCCTCCACTCGCCGTGAGCAGGGCTCGTGCCACGTGCTCACGCGCCAATGGCGCCTCGATCCCGTAGACGGCGACGAGGTCGTCGACCAGCTCGTCACCCGTGACTCGACCGTCGAACAACTGCGCGAGTTGCCACACGACCGGATCGAGATACATCGGGGCCGGAAAGCTCGGGGACCAGGCAACGGCGTCGGTGGCGAACGTCTCGATCGCATTGTCGCTCGCGAGTGCCGGGATCGGCTCGCTCAGGTCCATGTCAATCGCCTTTCGTGAGCAATCCGTGGGCGGTGAGCGCCTCGACCGTTCCCGGCGTCAGCTGAGCTGCCGAGTTCGAGAGCGGCACGTGCACCGAGGCCATCTGGAGCGTTCGGTCGTCGAAGAGGACGGTCCCGTCGTCGAGTTCGTAGCCGACGGTTCGTTCTCCGATTCGGAGGTCGTTGCCGATTCCATGTCCTGGACCGAGGCGTGTGACCGGTGTCGATCGTCCGGCATCGTCGAGCTGGTGGACGAGTTCGACCGTTTCGGTCAGCGCGCCGGGCCGCAAGCTCCAGGTCGACGACGCGGCCACGGCGTCGACCAGAGACGCGAAACCGGTCTGTCCAGATCGCGGGAGATCCATCGCGTTGCCGGCGAGATCGACGATCGCGTCACAGCGGCTGAGCGTTGATCGTGACGGGACGGGGCCGTCTCGTGGTTCAAGGATCACGAAGCAACGCACGGGGTTCCTGCTCGATTCCGCCACGGGGCCGAGCGAGGAGGCCGGCACGAGCTGTCGACCGCGGAGCAGCGGTTTGCCCGACTCGTGCTGGGAATCGAGAAGCGCAGCACCCCCCGGTCTCAGCGAGAGGGGCTTGGGTGCGGTGAGGGCGTGGAGATCGGGGGCCAGCGCCACCGTCTCGTCGGAGAGGTAGGCGCAGCCGCTCTTCACCAGCGCAGCAACGAGGGTCGTCTTCCCAGCTTGCGCTTCACCCGCGAACACGACCGCTCCTCCGCCGAGGGATACCGCACCCGCATGAAGATGGAGGTGGTCGGATCGGGCGTGATCGAGGAGTGCTCGGTTGCCGATGCGCATGACCGACGCCATGGCCGTCTCCGCCGAGCCATGGATGGTGCGCTCACCGCGCGACTCGACCGACCAGGTGTCGCCGTGGTGTTGTACCAACACCGCGACATCTGGTCGGCCGTCACCGGAAGGAAGGTCGTCGAAGATCGTCTGCAGGCGTTCACCGAACGCCAGCGGTGTATCGACGCTGAGCTCTGCGGCGCCGAGCCGCACGGACACGTTCAACGGCCGACAGCGGCCGTTGCCTCGATCAGAAGCAGGACGGTTCGTCGCTGCAGCAGACCGTGATCACAGCCTTACCAGACGGCACGGAGCCGTCGGGCAGGTTGGGGTAGGCGATGAAGGCGCCACCGCTGCTGGTGTCGACCGGACCGACGGTCGTCGAGTTGATCGGCGTGTCCGGAGCGCTCTGAGCGAAGAAGGTGACGTTCACGGTGCAGAGGTCGAGCGTCGTCGTGACGTTCACGCCGTCCACGCCGTCGAAGCACTCGCCGGTCGGCGTCGCCGTGATGCCGTTGCCCGAGAAGGCATCGGCGTTGTTGAAGGCGATTGCCGGACCGCAGTTGCCGCCGCCCTGATTCACCGATTCCTTCGGGGTGCTCGTGCAGGTCAGTCCCTGCGAGCAGGTCTGGGCGTACGCCGGGGCCGAGCCGAGCCTGCCGATCTGCGGACCTGCGACCACCGCCGCCGTCACGCCTGCAGCCGCGCCGGCCTGCAACGCCCGCCGACGAGTCATTCGAACGTCGCCGAGTTCCTGAATCTTTTCGATATCCGCCATAACCGTGTCCTCTACTCAAGGAGTGGGAACCCACCCACACAAGATTGAGACTCAGCGTAACACCTGCGCCGGTCCGCGTCGACCGTGAGTTGCAACGGCGGTCGGATCTTCACCCAGACGGGGGATCCGCTCGAGGGCCGCGGTGATGATGACCAGCCAGAACACGATGGCGATGAACGAGCCGAAGGCGAACATCCAACCTTCGAACACCGAGTGGAGGAGGAGTCCGGCGAGCAACGCCCTGACGCGCTGGTCGGGATGGGGCCAGGCGCGTCGGAACAGCACGGCGGCACAGGCGAAGACCGGAATCGCAACCACGCCCAGCTCGACCAGGGCGAGCAATGGGGAGCTTCCGTACTCGACGGATGCGGTGCCGTAGCCCGTGCCACTGGGGAAGGCCCGGCCGGCGTCGTCGATCGCCTGGCTCCAGGTGGCCTCCCGCGTGTTGCGCGTCCGGAAGAGGCTGGTCCGATCGTCTGCGGACTCGTTCGCCTCCGCCCGGGTCGGGTCGGCGATCTGTTCGTCGCCGACCGATGCCCGAGACGTGAGCGCTCCCGCCAGGAGCAGCCCGGCGAGCACGAGCGCGGCAGCGAAAACCGCCGTGATCCGGTTGGACGGCCTCCACGAGACCCGGGCCACCACGATGACGACGATGGCGACGGCACTGGCTCGGGAACTCGTGAAGAAGATCACGGCGGAGCTCAGCGGGAGCGCGACTCGGAGCCAATGTCGCGGCGCCGACGCGGCGAGCAGGACGGCGATCACGCCGAGCGTGTTGGCGTTCTCCAGCACGCCTCGGAATCGGGTTCCTTCGATGTCGAAGGTCACGACCGGAGACACCACCACGCTGACGCCGATGAAGGCGCCGCACGCCAGCGCGAGTTGATCGAGCAGCTGTGAGGCGGTGCGGCCCCGAGCCGAGACCAGAGCCGCAACCACCACCGCAGCAGCTCCCACGAGCGCCGGTGCGGCCGAGAGCAGGCTCGACGAGCCGAAGTGGGACAGGGCGAAGCACACCAGCATCACCGCCAGGGGAAGGGCGACCGGTGGGGCGAGCGAATGGCTGATCCGCGCCGATCGGGGGTCCACGACGGCGCCGGCGACCAGGAAGAGCAGCGCCATGCCGAAGATGGGCTCGACGAAGCGCAGTCCGGGTTCGGTCTGTGCCGCGACCAGCAGCACGATCCCCACGGTGGTGAGCGATCGTGGGCGAATCGCCAGCGCGACGGCGAGCCAGGCGATTGCTGCCGCTGATCCGACCAGTGCGATCGGGAGCATCAGCCGACGACCTCGAGGAGTCGGAGATCGTCCGTCCGTCGACGTACGCGTCGGCTCACTGCGACGGGGACAACTCGAGGGACGTCACGTCCCGCCTGATCTGCTGGGAATCGGTGGTCCGCATTGAGGCTCTTCCCGATGGTGCAGTGAGGGAGACGGCGGCCCCCGTGAGCAGGATCCAAGCCGGGCCGGGCGTCGAGAGAATTGCTTCCGTTGCCCCGTCAACCAAGATGAGCGCCACGAGGGCGAGTGGCCATGGGTCGGATCGACGCCAGCCGGAGCGGACGAGCAGAGTGGTAGCCCCGCCTGCTACGACGAGTCCTAACAATCCTGTCGTCAAGGCGAGATGGAGCGGCAGCGAGTGGGTGTGTTCGGCGTGGAAACCGATCTTGCCATCTCGTCTGAGCTGCGACACTTCGGCGAAGTCTGCCCCAACACCGTGGCCGATTACTGGCGAAGACCACACATCAGGTGCCAGGGCTGTCCAGAGCTCGACCCTTCCGTTTCCGCCTCGAATGTTCTCGAATGTGCGGTCATCCGATCGTGTCACTTGGTCCACAGCGGGTCCGGCGAGGCCAGCCAATCCGATCGCGCCCACCACAAGGAGTGCGGCGGCCGCTCCCACCATTGCGAGCCTCGGTCGGATCGCTCGGAAGAGCCCCACGGCGAGAGCGAGCACCATCGCCGCGGCTCCCGTTCGGCTCTGAGTCAGGAATACTGCGCTCGCACAGGCGACGGAGATCGGCAAGGCGAGTAGGTGAGGCACGGATCGGGCGGCACGTAGACCGATGGCGGCCGAAGCAACGGCTCCGAGGCCGGCGATACGCGCCAGGTGGTTCGGTTCGAACGTCAACAGGCGTAGGCGTCCCTCGTCTGAGAGCGGATCTGTGAGACCAAGGATCGTCGCTACGACGCCCAGCGTTCCATGGCAGACGGCGATCGCTGCGAGCACGACGAGAAGAGGCGTCCACCCTCCGCTCCGCACCAGACTGATCGCTCCAGCAGCCGTGGCGGCAAACACGCCAGCAGAAAGAGTGGCCGACGCGGGCGCAGCCCCGAACAGCCCAGCGAGAAGGGCGATGGCCAGCCAAAGCGTCCAGAGCCCGGTCGCTGAGTTGGGGGTCAGGGCGCGGCGGTCGGACGCCACGAAGAAACCCAACACAAGAGCGGGAATCGAGGCGAGCGCGATCGCAGCGAACTGCGGGTCGGCGACTGCCCAACCAAGGCGCCGCACGTCGGTCGTGGCGGCAACACCGACCGCGGTGAGCGCTGCGGCGAGGACCGCGATCCGAGTGGCAGCGCTCACGCCGCGCGGAGGCCGGGAGATCGACGCCGCCGCCCTGCTGGGGCCGCCCCAAGCACAGCAGCGGTCAGCAGCGCGATCCCTGCACCAGCCGAAGCAGCGGTGACCGCCCGAGTGCGTTCGCGGTTGACGGGCACTGCTGCTGCCACCTCCACAAGTTGAGGAGCGACGAGCGTGGTCGCGATCTCGAGCTCCTTGAGCCGGACCTCCAGCGTGCCGATTCGCTGTGCGATCGCTGTCGCTCGACCTTGGGCAACGAGCCGATCCGCCTCCGGGGCATCCGTGTTCTCGATAACCCGCAGCTGGCCGGCGAGGTCGGCACGGAGTGGACCGAGCTCGATCTCCACGGCTTCGATTTCGGTCGCGATCGGTGCCGCTCTATCAGCGATGTTTCGTTCGATGAGCGCTTCGACGGCGCCGTTGGCGATCGATATCGCCTGGCTCTCGGTCGAAGCCGACGCCGTGATATCGAAGATCGTCTGGTTCCTCGGCACCTCGCTGTTGAGCGTGACGATCGAGTCAAGAGCCAGATTCGACCGCCGGGTGATCAGCGCTCGGATGTCGTCGCGCTGCAGCAGTGCGTCCTGGGTCTGAATGACTGCATCGTGGAACGGCCACCGGACTTCCTGATCATCGAGCCGGAGTGTCGCTGATGCCGTCGGGTCACCGGTGGGGGCGAGAGTCCAGGCGACGCCCGATGCGATCGCACCTGCCACGATGACGGCGCAGATCCGGGTGAGAGTGTTCATCGCCTCGAGGGTACCCAGCACCCGGTCACGGCTGGGTGACTTCGGTCGGCGACGGGCTCTCGGCTGAACGGGCGCGAGCGGTGGTGCGCTCGGTGAGTTCGATGACGGTGTCGTCCTTGTCGATCTCGCCGATCGAGATGGTCGATCGGTCGATCGTGTCTGACCCGCCTCGGCCGACGGCCATCGAGACCGGCGTGAGCAGGAGCGAAACAGCCGTTTGCTCCACCGTGGCGAGCAGGATCCGCAGATCGAGGCCGACACTCCAGTTCTCGGCGTAGTGAAGATCGAGTCGCTTGTAAGCCTCGAAGTCGGAGTTCGAACGGGCTTCGACCTGCCACAGTCCGGTGATGCCGGGGGCGACCTCGAACCGGCGTCGCAGCTCGCCCGAGAACCTCTCGGCTTCGTCGGGGGTGGGCGGTCGCGGCCCGACCAGGCTCATCGTGCCGCCGAGAACGTTGATCAACTGTGGGAGTTCGTCGAGCGACGTCGCCCGGATCACGCGGCCGACGCGCGTGCGCCTCGGGTCGTCCGTCATCTTGAAGAGCGGCCCGCCGCGCTCATTCTGCGATGCCAATTCGGCCAGCATCTCTTCGGCGTTGACACACATCGAGCGGAATTTCAGGATCTCGAATGTCTCACCGTTCTTGCCGATGCGTTGCTGGCGAAAGAAGATCGGCCCTCGATCTTCGAGCTTGATCGCGAACGCAACGGCCACTAGCGCCGGCAGAAAGATGAGGAGCGCCACGGTTGCACCGACCAGGTCGATTCCCCGCTTCAGGATGAGATCTCGCCGCCGGTTCGGCGACCGGTGCCCCATGACGACGAGCGGCTCGTGCGAGAGTGACCGGACCTCGAAACGCCCGGTCCACAGTCGAGTGACACCGGTCGAGAGCTGCACGTCGTAGCCATGCTCGAGAAGCTCGCTCGAAATCGTGCGGAACTTCTCGCCTCGAAAGCCGGTCGCGCACACGATCGCACTCGTCGCAGAGTGACGGTGCATCAGCACCACCATGTCCGAGACATCGCCGAGCCACAGCTCCTCCAGCCCGGACGCCACCGCCACCTCTTTGTTCCCGATGACGCCCACCGGGACAAAGCCGGCCTCGGGGTGGGTGCTCACGAGTCGAATGAGTTCGGCCGCTTCGGCGCCGGCCCCGACGACCACGAGCCGTTCCGGCTGATCCCGTTGAGCGAGATCGAACACGATCGTGCGCATCACGCCTCGGAGCAGCGTTGTCGCTGCAACGCTCAACACGATACCCGTGACGATCTCCCAGGCGCCGACGTGCCAGTCGAGGAACTCGGCGATCACCACGCTGGATCCGACGCCGATGAGCAATGCCGAGACGAGACGCGAGATCTCTTCCGTGCGGGGCAGCGTCGGTCTCCCGGAGTAGAGGCCCTTCTGGTGGAGCATGACCACGCAACACACAGGCGTGAGGACGCCGAGCCAGAGTCCCTGGTTCGTCGATCGAACCTCAGGAAGAGTGATGTTCGTCGCCACGAAGGCGAACATCCAGATCGCCAGCAGCAGAGCGACGTCGAGGAACTCGATCACACGAAGGAAGCGCCGCTTCCGAACGAACTTGCTCAAAACAATCTCCCGCCGAAGGTTGTGGCTTCTGATCTACCACAGTTCCAACGGCTCGCCACCGATGCACCCGCAACAGTAACCATCTCGGTATGAGCACATCTACCCGGGGGCCTATCGTGGGGTCACGGGCGACTTCGCCCTCTCATCTGGTCGCCCACCCCCGATAGCGTGTCGATCCGGGCGACGAGCTGGAGGTAGCTGTGCGACGCGTCTTGGTGACAGGTTCGGGTGGCCTGATCGGTGCAGAGGCAGTGCGGCACTACGCCACCGTTGCCGACGAAGTGGTCGGATTCGACAACGACATGCGGGCCTACTTCTTCGGGGATGCGGCGTCGACGCAGTGGGCGGTCGACCAGCATCGGGCGAACATACCGAACTACCGACACCTGCCGATCGACATCCGCGACCGCGAGCTCGTCGACCGCACGGTCCGGGAGCTCGGGCAGATCGATCTCATCATCCACGCCGCCGCCCAGCCGAGTCACGACTGGGCGGCGAAGGAGCCGTTCACCGATTTCGACGTGAACGCCAACGGCACGCTCAACATGCTCGAGGCCATGCGCCGCTGGTGCCCGGAGGCGACGTTCATCTTCACCTCGACCAACAAGGTCTACGGCGACACGCCGAATCGCCTACCGCTCGTCGAGCAGGAGACCCGCTGGTCGCTCGACACCACTCACGAGTGGGCGACCACCGGCATTCCCGAGTCGATGTCGATCGACGCATCGACCCACAGCATCTTCGGCGCGTCGAAGGTCGCCGCCGATGTGATGTGTCAGGAATACGGCCGCTACTTCGGTATGAACATCGGCGTCTTCCGAGGTGGTTGCCTCACCGGCCCGGGCCACTCCGGCGCCGAGCTCCACGGTTTCCTGGCCTACCTGATGAAATGCACGGCGACGGGCACGCCGTACACGGTCTTCGGGTACAGGGGAAAGCAGGTGCGCGACAACATCCACGCCGACGACCTCATCCAGGCGTTCGAGGCGTTCCGCGAAGCTCCGCGTCCGGGCGAGGCCTACAACATCGGCGGGGGCCCCGACGTCAACTGCTCCATGCTCGAAGCCATCGAGCTCTGCGAAGCCGTCGCAGGCCGTCGGCTCGCTTGGAGCTACAGTGACGACAATCGAATCGGTGATCACATCTGGTGGGTGTCCGACATCCGCAAGTTCCAAGATCACTACCCGGGGTGGAAGTTGCAGTACGACATCGGTGGAATCCTCGAGGACATCTTTGTGTCTGGACGTGAACGATGGCAGTGATGGTGGATGTACCTGACAAGGCGAACGTTTTCGGCGTCAACGTCTCGGTGACCGACTACGCCGAGGCCGCCTCGGTGATCGTGGAGCGAGGTGTGCAGCGACAGAGCTTCGGTGTATCCGCCCTTGCGGTGCACGGTCTCATCACCGCAACTCAGGAGGACGAGTTCCGTGACGTGGTGAACTCGATCGACCTCGTGACGCCAGACGGCCAGCCGGTTCGCTGGGCCATGAACTTCTTCCACGGCGCCGGCTTGCCCGACGCCGTGAGCGGCCCGGAGCTCACCTGGGAGGTCCTCGAAGCCGCCGAGGCGGCAGACGTGGGCGTCTACCTCTTTGGCTCGACGGAGGAGACGGCCCAGGGCTTTGCCGACGAGATCGTGCGTCGTCATCCGAACATCCGCATATGTGGCGTTCAGCCCGATCGCTTCCGCGACGCGACGCCGGAAGAAGATGCCGGGGACATCTCCCGGATCAATGCCTCCGGCGCTGGCATCGTGCTGGTCGGGCGCGGGTGTCCCCGTCAGGAACGCTGGGTCGCTGCCCACGTCGGCAAGGTCGACGCGGCATTGCTCGCCGTCGGTGCAGCGTTCGACTTCGGCGCCGGCAACCTGTCTCGTCCTCCCGAGTGGGTGCGGCGTTATGGGTTGCACTGGGCGTACCGCCTCGCGGAGGAGCCCGGTCGCCTTTGGAAGCGGTATCTGAAGACAAATTCGCTGTTCCTGGCCAAGTTCGTGCAGGCGACCCCGAAGGCGATGCTCGCCCGGGTCGCCGGTCGTCGAGGGCGCTGATCTTCATGATGTTCGAACCAGATTCTGGCGCATCGTCGGCCCCGACCCTCGAGGATTACCTCGCTGCCATCCGCAAGCGGCCCTGGGCGGTCATGCTGCCGATCATGCTCGCACTCGCTCTCGGATGGTTCTATCTATCGAACCGTCCAGTGGAGTTCACGGCGCAGGCGCGGGTGCTGGTCCAGCCGACGCCGGTGGCCTCGACCAATAATGCGCTTGTGAAGCCGGTGCTCGAACGCGAGCGCGAGGTCCTCGACTCCCTGCCGATCGCAGAGGCCGTCTATACAGCCTCGCCGTCGATCCGTGCCGCTGACGACATCAGCGAGCCACTCTCGCTGCTCAAGATCCTCGAGGTCGAGTTCCAGCCCGACAGCGACGTGCTGCGTCTGCTCGTGACCGGGAACGACCCGGAGTTCGTCCGTGACGTGGCCAACGGCTTCGCCCAGGAGTATGTCGACCAGCGAGTCGGAGCAGCGAACGAGCGATGGGAGAGCGAGATCGAGGTGCTCCAGCGCACGGTCGACACTCTCGATGTCCAGATCGCCGAGGTCGATGACGAACTGGCGCTGCTGCGAACGCGGCTCGCCGATCTCGAGTCGGACGCGGCAAACGAACGCACCGCGGTCAACTCACAGATCACCGCTCTGAATCAGCGTCGATCCTCCGACATCACGAGCCTGCGACAGGCGGAGCAGGCCATCGCTGCGGTCCGTACCGAGCAGGCGGTTACGGCCCCTCCGGCCGAGGTGCTCGAGCTCGCCCAGACGCCGCAGGCCCCGATCGGTATCGGCGACGGGCTGACCTACACCGGTGCGGGTCTGGTCGGGCTGCTGCTCGGTGTGGCCATGGCTCTCATCCTCGATCGTCTCGACAACCGGGCAAGCGACCGGGAATCGGTCGAGCGGGCCCTGGGCGCCGGTGTGCTGGCCAGCGTGCCGAATCTCGGGGCACGCCTCGCACGCGGCGCTGGCTTGGTCATGCGCGGCGAGAGCAAGACGGGCAAGGCGCAGGCGGCGCGCGAGGCATACCGCCGTCTTCGGTCGTCACTGCAGTTCCTCACCTCGACGCAGGACACACAGGCGGTCATCTTCACGAGTTCGAGCCCCGGCGAAGGTAAGTCGACGACGGCGGCCAACTTGGCGCTTGCGCTCGCCCAGGCCGGCGAGCGTGTGGTTCTGATCTCGGCTGACATGCGACGGCCCTCGCTGGAGCGATACTTCGGTGTCGACAGCGCGAGCGGACTCTCCAACTGGTTGAGTAACCCGACAGATGACGTCGAGCTGCCGACCATCGAGGTTGAGCCCAACCTCTTCTTGATTCCGGCCGGTCCCACGCCAGCCAATCCTGGTGAGATGCTGGGGTCGCCCTCGTTCCAGGTCCTGATCGACACGCTCCGAAGTCAAACCGACGTGATCCTCATCGATACCCCACCGATCCTGAACACTGCGGACGCCATGGCGGCAGCTTCCGCGGCCGACGGCATCGTGGCGGTCGTCGATGCACGCCACACCTCCCAGGGCGACCTGCAGCAGTTGCGGATCGATGCCGATCGAGTGGGTGCCCGGCTTCTCGGAGCTGTGCTCAACAAGGAGCGGCAGCAGCGGGTGAACCCGTACCGCAACCGCTACAGCTACGAACGAGCAGCCGCCACCACGGGCTCATGACCTCGATCCTCGACGGAGCGACGATCGCCCCCCGTCACGTCGAGGACGACCCGGCCCGCTTCGCGCGGCCGGGCAAGCTCGAGTGGCTCGTCGCCGGCTCCACGATCTTCTTCCTGGCATTCAACGTGCCGACGACCTGGTTCCAGGCCGTGCGCTTCGACGGTGGCGTCGCCAGCGCCAGCGATCCGATCACCCAGGTGGCGTTCCTCGCCTGCTTCGGCGTCGCCCTCGTCCAGGTCGTGCCCAACCTCGTGCTGCTGTTCGACATCGTCCGTCGCTCGCCGCACACCGCCGCCTTCTGCGTGCTCGCCCTCGCGTCGTTCTTCTGGTCCTCGGTGCCCACGCTCACGTTGATCGACGGTGCGATCCTCGCCCTCACCACGGTGTTCGGGTTGTTCCTGGTGGTGCGTTTCGAGCCGCGGCAGATCCTCGGGATCATCGTGGTGGCGTTCTCGGTCGGGGTGGTCGTCAACTGGTTGTTCATCGTAGGGCTGCCCCGCTTCGGGTTGGGCTCTGATGGAAACGCGACCGGCGTGCTCTGGGACAAGAACTCACTCGGGCGAGTCGCCGTGTTCGTGTTCGGGCACCTGCTGCTCGGATCGCGTGTTTTCACCCGCTATCGCTGGCCACTCCGAGTGCTCACGCTCGCCTCGTTCGGGCTCGTGGTCCTGTCGGGCTCAGCGACCTCGATGGCCTCCGCCATCGCCCTCGCCGGGATGCTCGGTGTGTTCGTCTTCTTCCGGGCTCGTCGTCAGCTGCTCGGTGCGGTCGTCGCCGCCATGATTGCCGGCGCTGCCTCCGGCATCGCCGTGCTGTACGTCCAGCTCGAGTTTGTCACTGCACTGCTTGGCAAGGATGTCACCCTCACTGGCCGGACTCGCCTCTGGGCGCTCCTGATCGACGACATCGCGGCGAAGCCAATGTTCGGCTACGGCTACCACGGTTTTTTCACGGGATGGTTCGGCCCGGTCCACGAGACCTGGATCGAGTTTCGAGGCGCTCTTCCACACGCCCACAACGCCGGCCTGACCTACTTGCTTGAGCTCGGCCTCGTCGGTTTCGTGATCATGCTGCTCGCCTTCTGGCGGCTGACGGCCGACGGAGTTCGCTTCGTCCAGCGGGTTCCAGGCCCCGGTGGTCTCTGGCCGTTGATGGTTGCGGCATTCACGTTGATGTTCAGTGTCACCGAGGTCGGCATCCACGGCCGGACTGTCTACTGGGCTGTCTTCGTCGCCGTCTCTGCGATCGCCGCACGTGAGATCCGGCGGCCTCCGGCCGCCCAGCTGCCGTGAAGGCCATCACGATCTTCACTCCGACGTACAACGTGGCGGAGACGTTGGCTGACACTGTGCGGTCGGTGCGTGACCAACACCAGCGTCGGGAGATGGAGGTCGAGTACTTCGTGCTCGATGGCGGCTCGACAGACAGCACCGTCGAAGTGGCTGAGAGCCTCGGGCTGCGGATGATCGCTCGCCGTCCCGGGTCGACTCTGACCGAGGCCCTCGACCTCGGGATGAAGCACGCCGCAGGCGAGGTCGCCACGATGGTGCCGGCCGGCGACCGGTTGGTGCCGGGATCGCTCGATGCTCTCGCCGACGTGCCCTCGGGTACCGAGCTGGTGATCGGGGCGGTGCGCTGGATCGGGCCGTCAGGCGAGGACCTCGGCACGTTGCGTCCATGGCCGAGCTGGCTTGGTGCGCGTGCGCATGCAGCACTCGGCTGGAACCACCTTCCACCGATGTGCACCTTCCTGTCCCCGGCTGCCTATGTGCGCCTCGGTGGATACGACATGGACTTTGAGATCGGTGCTGACTACGAACTCGCGACCAGGGCGCTCGCCGGCGGGCTGCGGACGGTGCGAATCCCGCGAGTGCTTGCTGAGTATGACCGCGATGGCACGAACCTCAGCGTGCGCGACCCGGAGAAGAGGGAGCAGGAGACCGCCGTCGTCCAGCAACGCTTCGCGCCGCGCAATCGACTGGTGCGCGGAGCCATGCGTGCTGGCGTGAGCAGCTGGGTCCATGCCGCGAACCCCACCTGGGCCCTCCACAACCGGCGGGGAACCGGGCGGCGTATCGCCGTGCCCGCTCAATGATTCGCCCCGTCCGGCCGATCTGAATCCCATGGACCGTCGCGAACGCTCGAGCACCCTGCTAGTCGGCGGCCTCGCCGTGCTGGTCGCTTTCGCGCTCGGCACCGTCGTCGGTCTCAGGCTCGGAGATCGCAACGGCACGACGACTGCCAGCACGCCGACCGAGACGACATCGCCGACCGACCTGACGCCGGCGACGACCGCGCCCGACGCCGATGTCGCCGGAGCCACCCAGGAGCGCCCGCCGGAGCCGATTCTCTACGTGAGCCCGAGTGGCAGCGACAGCAGCGACGGCCGCTCTCTCGACACAGCGTTCCGGACGGTCGGTCGGGCACTCACGGCGGCCGTTGCCGGAGACGAGATCCGTGTCACTCCTGGCGACTACCCGCCTGTGGGGGTGTCGAATCTGGACTTCGACCCGGCCACACCAGTGCTCGTCCGTGCCACCGGACCCGGCGCCGTGATCGCCGAGCCAGCGTTCGACCAGCGAGACGCGATGCGACTCGACAACGTGCGCGGTGTGCGCTTCGAAGATCTGACGTTCCGAGGTGGGATTCATGGCATCTACCTCGTCGCCGTATCCGACCTCGTCTTCGAGAACGTCACCGTCGAAGACGTCGGACAGGAGGGCTTTCAGCTCCGCGACGCCAGTCACGATGTTGCGATCCGCAACTCCCTGATCCAACGCACCGGGCTTCGCCCGGGTTCGACTTCGTCAGGTCAGCTCTACAGTCAGTTCGGCGAGGGCATCTACGTCGGTAGTGCCAACCAGCAGGACCCGGTCCGTGACATCGAGATCTCGGGCAACGAGATTGCCTACACCACGGCGGAAGCTGTTGACGTCAAGCCTGGTGCGAGCCGCGTCCTGATCCACGGCAATCGCGTGCACCATGTCGACACGGCGAACTCGGGTGCCATCGTTGTCGGTCTGTCGACGAACAACGTGCATCCAGATCCGGAAGTCGTCATCTCGTCGAATCGGATCTGGGCGGTCACGAGAACGTCGCGCTGGCAAGACGGGAATGCGATTGTCGTCAACGCGCCGGTGCTCATCGAGAACAACGTCATGTACGACCTCCAACATCGCGGCATCCTCGTCGAGAACACGATGAACGGGCCCGGCGAGAAGACGGTCACGATTCGGCACAACACGATCTTCGGTGCCGGGCTCGCCCCCGTCGAGATCCGCTCCGGGACCCAGGCGACCGTGGTGATGGAGCACAACCTGGGCCCCAGCTCCGGCAGCAACCTGGCCTCCGAGGCGTCGTACTTCGTCGACGCCTCCAGCGGCGACTTCAACCTGGTGCCCGGCGTGGCCCCGGTCGATCGGGCGACGGTCGGTCTTGTCACGGTTGATATCGACGGCATCGATCGACCGACCGGCGTCGGTGCCGACTTCGGCGCCCACGAGATCCCGTGGGATGCACCGCTCCAGCCGCAGACCAACGACGGCGGCACGACGACCACTGCGCCACCGTCCGGCGATCAGCCGGGAATCCCCACGACCGCGGCGCCTTCGAGTTCTCCGGAGACGTCGACATCGACCGTGTCGCCGTCCCCCGAGGTCGACGGTCCGACGGCGACGACTTCGGC
Organism: Acidimicrobiales bacterium; assembly: GCA_020630195.1. GTDB lineage: Bacteria > Actinomycetota > Acidimicrobiia > Acidimicrobiales > SZUA-35 > JAHDBV01. The sequence continues at coordinate 7,197 of JAHDBV010000066.1, read as the reverse complement.
TGGCGGTGAGTCTGCAGCGGCTCCCACGTTGTCCACGCCGCCAGGGCTGTCGCCCGGGCCGGACGACGGCGCGGCGTCGCAGATCGGTGCTGAACCGACCACGACACGCCGAGACGACAGCGTTGTCGACGCCGCCGCTGACTCGACCGTCACCGCCGTCACCGACGTCACCGCTGGCGACTCCGCCGACACGACGGCGAGCGACGCCGACGGCACCGTCGTCATCGAGGCACCGGATGTACTCGCCCTCGACGGCGGCAGCACCACGGATGGCGATGGTGGGCGGTCACCGCTGTTGGTGGGCGGCCTCGCCCTCGCCGGTGCAGCGGCGCTCGGGACGGCTGCACTCGGCCTACGATCCCGGAGGCCATGAGATCCCGTGTCCCCTGGCCGACGACGCTCGGCACCACAGCGACCCAGACGGGATGGGCACTCTCTTCTGAGATCGCCCAGCTGGTTCTCGGCCTCGGCTTCTTCTTCCTGCTTGCACGGTCACTCGGAACCGAACAGTTCGGTGTTTACGGCGCCGTTCAGTCCCTCGGCCTCCTGGCGCTGAACTTCGCGCACCTCGGCTCGCAGCAGTTGATGATGCGAGACCGCTCGCGGCAGCGTCCGTTCAACGAGTCGTGGAGTCGTACCCTCGCCGTGATCGCGGGGCTCGGCACCCTGGTGGCGGTCGTGCTCAGCCCGGCCATCGCTGCGCTCGACCCGACGCTCGCCATCGGCACGACGATGCTGCTCCTCGTCGCCCAGGTCGTGCTGTTCGGCATCGTCGACTTCGGCGTGATCGCCGCGCAGGCGCATCGGGACCTGCAGATGGCGCTCGTCGTCCGCGTTGCCGTCGGTGTCATCCGCCTCGGGGCGGTCGCCGTCTTCTGGCGTGCCGGCGACGGCGACTTGTCGACCTGGGCACTCTGGGGTGGTGCGGCGTGGGCGATTTCGGCCCTCGTCGCAGTCGTGCTCACCTCTCTCCGGTACGAGACCCGTCCCTTCGTCCGCCCGTCGTGGCGGGATGCCTGGCGTGGACGGCCCTACGTGCTCACCGCCGCCGCCGCAACGGCACTCGACAGCTCGGACCGCGCGGTTCTGGTGGGTTACGGATTCTCCGCTGATGCCGGCTTGTACGGCGCCGGCGCACGTATCTCGGCGCTCGCAGGCATGCCGCTGATGGCGCTTATTCGAGCGACCGATCTTGACTTCTACGAGGCCGGGGCGCGATCGGGGCGTGCTGCGCTCGCCGTGGCACGCCGGCTGCTCCCGCTCGGGGTCGCCTACGGGCTCGTCGCCGCCGTGGCCATGTGGCTGTTGGCCGACATCCCCGCGGCGCTGCTCGGCGACGACTTCGGGGATTCGGCCGATGTGATCCGATTGCTCTGCCTGCTTCCGTTGTTCCGCGCCATCCAGACGTTCGCCGCCAACGCGCTCACCGGCTCGGACCTGCAGCACCTCCGCAATCGCGCGATCTTCATCGCCGTTGCCGTGAACCTCGCGCTGAACCTGGCGGTCGTCCCCCGATGGGGATGGCGTGGGGCGGTGCTGTCGACGCTGGTGGCCGAGGCACTCCTGGCCGGGCTGGTCTGGTGGTTCCTCACTCGCCTCGCTCGAACCGAAACCGAGCATCCTCGTACGCCTGTGTGAGCGTCCTGAGCCCCGCCTCCGGCGAATGCTCGTCTCGCCAGACCGAGCGTGCTGTCTCGCCAGCCAGCTCGAGACGTCCGGAGGACATGAGTAGCTCGGATGCGGCGGTCCAGCCCGCGCCGGTCAGATCTTGCACGATCAAATCGTCACCGACCGCTCGGAGGGGCGCCATGCCCGGTTGGTCCTCGGCGATGACCGGAAGGCCGGCCGACATGGCCTCGAGCATCACCATCGGCATGCCCTCGTACCACTTGGACGGCACGATCAGCGCACGGGCCGATGCCATCCGGCTGAGCACTTCGTCGCGAGGAATCCGGCCCAGCACCGAGATCGACGGTTCGCCGCGCGCGAGCGCAGTGAGCTCGTCGAGCGCCGGACCGTCGCCGACGACACTGAGTGTCAAGCCCTCGGGTGTCGCCCGTCGCCATGCACCGATCAAGCCGGCGAAGCCCTTCTCCTCGGTCGCCCGGCCGATCGCCAGCACCTCGGTTCCGGGCGACGTTGAGAGTGCGCCGTTGAACTCCCCGACCCAGTTCGGGCGCACGGTGATTCGGGGCCGATCGACGCCGGCGATGGCGAGGCGCTCGGCGGAGAACTCAGTCAGTGCTAACACGACGTGTGCGCGGTTCCAGGCGCCCCGGCGCCTCGACGTGCTTAAGGCGACGTGGGCGACCGCGGACTGACCGACGGAGCCCCGATAGCAGCCCCGCACCACGCCTCGCATCGTCGACCGTCCGACGCAGTCGTCGCAGATGGAACCATCCCGGAAGTGATAGCTGTTCAGGCATGCCGTGCGGTAGTTGTGCGCCGTCACTACCACCGGGCTCGTGGCCGCTGCGGCGGGAATCGCGGCTGCCGAGAGAGCGAACCAGGTGTTGTGGATGTGGACGACGTCGGGCTGCGTCCGTTCGATCTCCCGCACGAGATCGTCGGCCGCTCGCCGATTCCAGACCGACCGCAGCAGTGTCGGCACCGCCTCCGACGCAGCGGTCGGGTTGGTCCGGGTGAACCGGATCACCTCGTGGCCGGCCGACCGCAGCAAAGCCTCGTCGGCGGCGACGACGGTGTCCTCGCCGCCTCGCTCCCGGTACTCGGTGTGGGCCAGCAGGACCCTCATCGACCGAGGTGTCGGACGGCGTCCGCCAGGCCCTCGGCGAAGTGCTTCGCCATCTGCTCGAGTCCGTAGTCGTGTGCTCGCTCGAGACAGGCGTCCTGCATGGCCGCGAGCCTTGGGCGGTCGTTCACGAGACGCTCGACCTGAGCGACATATTCGTCGACCGTCGTGTTCGCAGCGAGCACGACGCTGTCAACTCCGGGTCGCAGGTACTCGATCTCGGGGCCGTGGCCGGCGTCGTCCAGCGTGACGATGGGGCGACCGAGGACGAGGCTCTCGACCGCCGCCAAGCCGACCGCAGCCGGCATCAGGAGCATCTCTCCGAGGAGGACGTCAACGGTGAAATCTCGATCGAATCGGGGCCCGACGAGCCGTACCCGATCGGTGACGTCGTCGCTGAAGCGGAGTGCCTCCGAACCACTGCCGACACAGACGAAGACCGCCTTGTCGTCACGACGTAATAGCTCGTCAACGGCGGCGGAGAGGAATTCCGGCCGCTTGTCCGGATAGACACGGCCGGCGTAGACATAGACGTGGGCGGCATCTTCGATTCCGAGCTCGGCCCGCCGCTGGGAGAGCACGTCTATCGTGACCGACCGTCGTTGCTCCTCACGCTCCACCGTGTCGAGCCCGTTGTGGAAGACGGAGACCTTGTGCGACGGCAGCCCCGCGTTCTCCACGATCTCCGCAGCGCCCTCGGTGTATGCCATGAACCAGGCGGCCCGCTTTGTGAACTGCGCTTTGGCCCGCTCGACCAACCCATGCCGATCCGACTGCAGGTTGCGGCCGTGCCCGAAGAAGCCAACCGGGGCGCCGCCGAGGAGGCCTCTGATCTGGAGCAGATGGTTCGAGAAGAACTTCGCCTGCTGTTCGGTGAGGATCAGATCGGCGCCGGTCGTCCGGGCGAAGACCGGCTGCCAGACGATCGTGTGTCCCCTCACGGTGAGTGTCCGGTTTGCGAAGGGCTCGACCAGTCCGGCGCTTGCAACCGAACCGACATTCGTCTCCTCGCCGCCCCACGGCGTGCCGGTCATCACCCGGGTCCAGACCCCGCGCTCGGCCGACTCGGCCTTTAGGAGTTCGTAGAAACGGGTCCGGTAGTGCGCGATGTACCGATTCAGGATGACGACCTGCGGGCGAGTGACCCGTTGATAGAGGTCGCGATGCGCTGCTCCGATCGCCGACCACGACATCTCCTCCGGCACCGTCGGTGTGCCGGTCGGAAGCGGGCGGGTGAGCAGCCGTCGCCACTCGTCGCTGTCGGTCTCGTCGTCGATCGACCGGACCCAGTCGGCCCCGATCAGCTCTGCGAGATGGTCGGCCTGCTGGGAGCTCGAGAGAATCGCGGGCCGGTTCGAGGCGAGCGCGAGGTAGGGGAGCCCGGTGTTGAACGGCCGTGCCTGGAGTCCAACGAGCAGGTCCGACTCGGCCGCCAGCGCGGCGATTTCCGCCTCGTCCCGCCAGCCGGGCCGCACCGTCAAGCCGTCGGTGTTGCCTGCTCCGATTCGTTCGAGGACCTCGGTAGATGCCGGCCCGGCAAGGACGAGCTCGACCTCGCCGGTCTCGAGCGCCGGGCGGAGCGCATCGACCAGCTCCGGGGTGAGGCGGTACTCCGAGAGCACGCCGACCGAGAGCAGCTTGAGCGGGCCTTTCCGTAACGTCGCGTTCGGGCCGACCGCTGGTGTCGTCGGGGTCAACCCGCTCGGGATCCACACCGCCGTGTCGCCCATGGTGACGTCGGCGTGTTCTGGGACGAGCACGATCGTCGCAGACGTCCGCTTCTCGATGAAGGAGGTGACCAGACGCTCGATGGGGTTGGTGCTGGCCTTGTGCGGTCGGCGGTTGTGCAGCGTTCGGACGATTCGGATCTTCGGGCGAAACGCGAGCGTCATCACGATGCCGACCGCCCAGAGCTGCTTCGCCGCACGCCGAGCCACGCTTCCGTTGCCGCGGACCAAATGTTCCGGCCAGTGGATGTGCACGACCGCGCGGCGCTCTCGCAGGAGAGCGGACGGCCGCAGACGTCGGACGCTGACGCCTTCGTCGACCAGCGCGTCGGTCAGGAGCCGGAGATAAGGAGCCTCCGACACGTCGGCCGAAGGATGCATGAAAACCTTCGGTTCGGACACGACCGGAATCTATCGACAGGACGAACCTCCACGTGTTCATAAGGCGCTTTGCCTACCCTGTTCGGGTGAGGGTTTTCGCCTGGGTCTTGATCGGGCTCGCGCTTTGGGTCGCAGCTTCCGTGGCGAGTCTCGTTTCGGTAAGGGACGACCTCGACGCGGCCGAGCGGGCATTGCCCTCGGCGGACTTCGACGTCACGGATCGGGACTCTCTCAACGAGTTCGCGTCTGGCCTGGACTCGGCTTCCGAGCGATCGGGGTCCGCTGCCCGGACCCTGGAATCCTGGCACCTTCGGCTGTGGGGGCCAGTGCCGGTCGTCGGTCGGCAAATCCGCGCCGTAGGCGACATGGCCAGCTCGGTTTCCTCGGTCCTCGAGCCCGTCGCGTCGCTGGCGGACGAGGCGCGTCGACTACCCGAACGTCGGTCGATGGCAGAGCGGATTGACGCCTTGGAGCGGATCGGAGAACTGGCCGACGAAGCGAACCGTCGATCGATCGGGGCAGACCTCGGCCCGACCGACGGCCTGCATACGCTGGTGGCCGATGCGCGGGTACGCGTCGAGACCGAACTCGGCGAGGTGGCCGACGAGACCGAGCGAGTTCGGGACGCAGCTGATGGACTCGCATCGATGTTGCGAGGTGGCACTTACGTGCTCCTCGGAGCCAACAACGCCGAGATGCAGCTGGGTTCCGGCATGCCCCTCTCGGTAGGTGTCGTGACGATCGATCAAGGGGAGTTCTCCGTCGACGCGTTCGGCCCTTCGGAGGACAGGTTTCCGGTCATCGGCGCCGAGATCGTCGACCCCGACCTGGCAGACCGTTGGGGTTTCCTCTCCCCGGCCAACGACTACCGAAAGCTCGCATTGACGGCTCGCTTCGACGACGTGGTGGGGCCGCAGACGCTTGAGATGTTTCGTGCCGACGACGGTCGTCGGCTCGACGGCGTCATCGCTCTGGATGCTGTGGTGCTCGCCGGTGTGCTTGACGTCGTAGGCGGGATCGAAGTGGATGGTGTCCAGCTCGACTCGAGCACGGCATTGCCTTACCTGCTCGAGGAGCAGTACGTCGAGTTCGACGGTGTCGACCGGACACTCCGCCGCGACCGACTATCAGTGATCGCATCAGCGGTCACCGAGCGCCTCTCCGAGGGTGACTGGGATCCTCTTGACCTCGTCGGCGCCTTGGCAGAGCACGCCGTGGCGGGCCGCGTTCGTCTCTACAGCGTGGACGCCACACAACAGTCGGCGTGGCGTGTCCTCGGGGTCGACGGTTCTGTGGACGCTGCGTCGACCGGAGTGTTCCTCCTCAACCTCGGCGCGTCGAAGCTGGATCCGTTCGTGTCTCTGTCTGTTGATGTGGCGAAGCCGGGCGATCGCCAGTTGATCTACGAGATCACGGTGAGCAATCGGTCGCCTGCTGGGCTCCCTGGCTACGCCACCGGGCCATGGGACCAGCTCGGGCTCGCCGGCCCGGGCGACTATCTCGGCCGGTTGGCCATCTACGTTCCGGCGGGAACCGCTTCCGTCAGGTTCGAACCCGACCGCACGCTCGAAGTCTTCGGGCCGGATGGTGAGGTGGGATTGATCGTCACTCGGCTGGAGCTCGCTCGCGGCGAAGAGCGTCGTCTCCGCGTCGCTCTGGATCTGGACCGCAGCTACGACTCACTGACGATCGTTCCTTCCGCTCGGGTGCCCGAACAGCGCTGGACGCTCGATGGAGCCGACTACCTCGAAGGTGGCGATCTGGTGCTCCGTCGGCCTTGAGTGATTTGTCCCGCCGACGCAGCGACCGTGAAGGAGCTAAGATCCCCTCACCCGCTTCCATCGGAGATCTCAATGCGTACTCGGAAGTTTCTCATCTCAGCCGGTCTCGCCGTCGGATCCGTACTCTTTGGTGCGAGCGCTGCACAGGCGCAGGACGATTGTGAAGCCTCGACCGCCGCCGCTGCCGACTGCACGACCGCTGTCCGTGGGGCGGGGGCCCCTGGTTCTGAGGATGGAACCTCGGCTTCCGGTGAGACCGCAGTACTCGGACAGACGCAGGTTCGGGGCCAGCAACTCCCGACAACTGGCGCAGACAGCGCAGTTATCGCCGGGATTGGCGCAGCATCGATTCTCGCCGGCGGTGTGCTCATCGCACGGAGCCGCAACGGCGGCACCGTCGACGCTTGATCTCCGTCGGGTCGTCGGCCCGGCCGGCACCAGAAGGTCATCGACGGCAGTTTCCTGCCGATTGCTCTAGGTGATTGTGGAACGACGCGAGGCGCCGACCCTCGCGGTCGTGCTCCCGACGTACAACGAGGCCGAGAACGTACCGGTG
>JAHDBV010000065.1 GCA_020630195.1 Acidimicrobiales bacterium | reverse complement strand
GTGGACCGGCCAGGAAGGCGTAGGTCTGCTCCTTGATGAAGATGTTGTAGTCACTCAGCCCCGGTTGGTAGGCGCCGCCGGCCGTGGACGAACCGAACGTCACACACACCGTCGGGATGCGGAGCTTCGAGAGCTCGATCATCTCGTAGAAGAAGCGACCGGTCTCGGCGAAGTGGGCCGGCACCACCGCCGACCCGACGGCGCCGCCTTCGTCCGCGTTGTCGTTCTCACCGGGCGGTCGCAGATCACCACCGGCCGACTCGACGAAGCTCACATACGGGATCTCGTTGTCCCGGGCGATCTCGAGCGCACGCATCCATTTCTTCGAGGCGTACGGCGTGAGCGCGCCGGCCGCGACGGTCGGGTCGTTGCCCATGATCACGCACTCGGTTCCGGCGATGATCCCGATCCCGGCGACCATGCCGCCGCCCAGGTGGTAGCGGCTGCCGTAGCCGGCGAGCGGCGAGATCTCGAGGAACGGGGTGTCGGGGTCGAGCGCGGCCGCGATGCGCTCGCGGATCGGGAGCTTGCCCCGGCCGCGGTGTCGGGCCATGGCCTTCTCGCCACCACCGGCGGCGGCCTGGTCGAGCAACTCGTCGTGTTCGGCGAGCAGCTCTCCCATGTCCTCCCGGTTCCGGAGGTAGAGGTCGCCGCCCGTGTCGAGCGCCGACCGCATGGCCGGGGCGAGGAGCGTTCGGGTCATGCTCGGCGAACCTAGTTCGCCATCCGACCCGTGTCGGATTGACCACTGGGCGGCCGCTTCGCCGCGTCGATCCCGGTCGATGCGCGGCACCTGTTGCGCCCGCCCCGAGGGGCCGACCGGCAGCTCGATCGTGCAGCTCGTGCGATCGGCCGCTCAGGCGTCCTTGGCCGCTCCCGGTCGCCATCCGGTCGTGTCGAGTGGGTCGGCGTCGAGGAACCGATGGAGCCACTGCTCGGCCGTGTCGGTCACGACCCCGTGGCGCAACGAGGTCTTGATACGGCGGACCCCGGCGGGCTCGTGCTCGGCGAGGCGCGCCGCGAAACCGGCGACCTCGTCGAGCACACGATCGTCCGGAACGGACGTGTGGGCGATCCCGAGGCGGACGAGCTCGTCACCGTGGATGCGGTCGCCGAGGAGTGCGACACGGGCGGCGGTGGCCTCGTCGAACCGGAGCCGCAGCCACGCCATGTTCATCGGAGCGGCCAGGCCCTGCTGGATCTCACCGACCTGGAGGAACGCCGCCTCCCCCGCCACGAGGAAGTCGCAGGCGAGCGCGAGGGCCGCACCCCCGTTGACGGCCGCTCGTTCGAGCGCACCGAGGACGATCGAATCGCTGTCGAACAACGCACGGTGCACCCGACGCCATGTCGGCCCGAACGTCGGCACCCAGTCCGGTTGTGGATCGCGTGCGAACTCCTTGAGATCGAGTCCGGAGCAGAAGGCCCCGCCGGCGCCACGCAGCACGATCACCGTCACGGACTCGTCCGCGTTGAGTGCCTCGATCGTGTCGGCGAGCTGCTCGGCCAACGGGCCGGTCAGGGCGTTGCGTCGCTCGGGGCGGTTCAACACGACGTGCACGGTCCGCTCGCCGACGCGTTCGGTGGTCACCAGATCGCTCATGGGTCGACCGTAGTTGCCGGCCGAGGTGACGGCGCCGGGACCACCCGACACGGCTGGTCGATGTCGCCGAGCCAGGCCCAGAACGACAACCACGGTGTCCGACCCGTCCTCGTGGCGTGCACGGCGTGCGGTTCGTTGAACACGGTCGATCCCGCCGCGACGGGCACCCAGTCGCCGTGGGCGAAGCGCCAGTCGCTGCCACCCGTGAGATCGACGTACAGCTCCGGTGCCGCATGGGCGTGGTCGAGGTAGTCCACCTCCGGCGTCAGCAGGAACAGGCCCATGGCGAGGTCGTCACCCTCGGCCAGCACGGTGTGCATGTTGCCCGACCGGTAGCTCTCGCTGACCCCGGCACCCGGCGGGTAGTAGCGACCGTCGTCGACCCGCCACTCCAGGCTCCCGTCCGCCTCGGCGAGGGCCCGGCCGACCGCAGCCAGGCTCGCGGTCGGCGAGGAGCACAGGCGTCCGATCACCGCGTCGAGATGGCGGGCGTGTGGCCCCGGTGGGAAGGCACCGGGCGACGCCGGCTCGATCCGGTCGAGCGACGCGCGCCACCGGTCGACACCAGGCGCATCGGCATGGTGATCCGCCATGTGGCGTCTGATGGCATCGAGCACCGGAACCGCCGACATGCCCGGGATCCTGCCGAATGAGGCCTCGCTGGGCAAGCAGCACCGTTGGGGGCAACTTCGCTCCCCGACGCAAGACATCGCCTCTACCCGGCGGTGCTCGGCGGTTCCTACCGTCGAGCACCATGTTCGATCTCCGCGCCACCTCCGCGCTCGTCCTCGGCCTGGCGCTGCTCGGCAGCGCCTGCGGTTCACTCGGCGACGAGTCGACGGCCGATGCCGCCGCCACCGACACCACCTCGGCCACGACGACGACCGCCGACGAGTCGGACACCGACGACACGACCGTCGCCGAAGCCGGCATCACGCGGGACGACCTCACCCGGTCCGAGCAGATCGTGCTCGACCGGATCCTCGACGCCGTCGGTGAACGGCCCGACGTCTGGCATGCCTTCTCCCTGGCCGAGATCGCCTCGGTCGTGCCGTTGCTCGACGAGAACGGCGAGATGACGTCCGGTTTCGTGTTCTTCCACCCCGAGCCCATGGCCGCCGGTGACGCCGTACCCGTGCTCGACGTCGACCCCGAACTCGCCCTGCACTACGTGCCGCAGGTGACCGACGTCCCGCAGCCCCCGAAGTTCTCGTTCGAGGTCGATGCCGACGTGGGCGGCGTCGAGACCTACGTCTTCCCCGCCGACTCCCAGATCCCGCTCTGGTCGAATGTGTTCGTCCACGAGGCGTTCCACGTGTTCCAGATCCGTGACTGGGCCGGCTTCGGGCTCGACCAGTCCGTCTACGACTTCTCGCCCCGCAACCTCGAGCTGTCGCTGATCGAGAACCGGGCGCTCATCGCCGCCTACGAGGCCGACGACCTCGACGAGACGGTCGAGTCGATCCGTCACTTCCTCGCCATCCGGGGCACCCGCCTCGCCGAGTTCGACCACGTCGCGCTCGACGGCATGCAGGAGAACATCGAGGGAACCGCCGAGTGGTTCGAGTGGCGCCACACGGGCCGCAGCGCGGTGGACAAGCCCTACGCCAATCCGAACACCGCCGACATCTCACGGCCCCGCGAGTTCATCGAGACCTGGGCCACGGGCTTCCCCGGGAACGCCCCGCTCCAGCGCTTCTATCAGACGGGTGCGACGCAGCTGGAGCTCCTCGATCGCCTGGATGAAGGAGGCGATTGGCAGCTGCGTCTCGAGGACGGCGCCGTGCCGAGTGCACTGCTCGCCGAGATCGTGATCGTCGATGCCGTCGAGATCCCGGCCCTCGTCGCCGAAGCGCAGGACCGCTACGACCCGACCGGCAACGCCGCCGAGATCGCCGCGGCCTGGATCGCCGCGATCGAAGGCAGCGCCGGTGAGGGCGACGGACACGACCACGCCGAGACCGAGTCGTGGACCGAAGCGCCGCCGGAGGTCCTCGAGTGTGTCGGTGCCTACGGCCTCACCGCCGAGCAACTCGACGCCGATCCGACCCTCATCACCGACGAGATCGCCGCCGACTGCTTCGGCGGTGTCGGTGGTGGCACCGACATGGTCGACTGTCTGGAGGCCGCCGGGGTCGACATCACCGCCGACGAGCTGATCCTCGAGGATCTGTCCGACGAGGCGATCGCCTGCCTGGACGGCTGACGCGACCTCGCCCGGCACCGCTGGGTATCAATTCCCATCCCACCCGGCCGATCGGAACACCCATGGAGGTCGGGCGCGAGCTGGTCGAGAGCACCGAGGCGGTACGTGTCCGACTCGTCGACCAGATCGTCCGACAGCACCGGGTCAGCGTGTCGGTGATCGGGCCCGGGGGCGTGGCCGTCGGCGGCGTGATCTGGTGGGCCACCCGATCGACGGGTGCGATCGTCTGGGCCGCGGCCATCGTGGCGCTCCACGCGCTCGTCGCACTCGCACACCGTCGGCTCGGCACCGAGGGCGGCCATCTCGCCGGCCTCCGCACGGTGTCGTGGGCCAACGGCGCCCTCGGGGTCGGCGTCGGGGCGCTCCCCTGGCTCGCGATGCCGACCACACCCGAGGCGCAGGCGATCATGGGCCTCTTCCTCGCGATGATGCTCCTCCCGAACGTGATCGACTCGGCCGCCGTGGCGCCGGTGTTCTGGGCGTTCCACGGACCAGCGGCCCTGATCCCGGCGCTCGCGTTCCTGCGCGTGGGCGACAGCCAGAGCCAACAGGTGGCTGCCTCGATCGTGGTCACCGCCGTCGTGTCGGCCTGGTTCGCCCGCACCGTCCGGACCGTGATGGAGGAGCGCGCCGCCTCACAGATCGCCAACGAAGCACTGGTCGCCGAGCTCACCGCCACCAACGAGCAGCTCGCCGCCCAGGCGCGACGGGACCCGCTCACCGGGCTCGCGAACCGGCGCGGGCTCGACGACGCACTCGAGTCGGCACTCGCCACCGCGGAACAGCGGGCGGCGTCCCCGACCGACGGACCCCGGGCCGGCGTCGGCACCATCGCGTTCGACCTCGACCGGTTCAAGGCGGTGAACGACAGCCTCGGACACGAAGCCGGCGACGAGCTCCTCGTGTCGGTGGCCCAGCGCCTCACGGCCGCGGCCCCGGCCGATGCGCTCGTGGCGCGTATCGGCGGAGACGAGATCGTGGTCCTCGTCCCCGACGTGGGGGGCCTCGACGAACTCGAGGAACAACGGCGGCGCCTGACGGCCACCTTCGACGAACCGTTCTCGTTGCGCGGAAACCAGCGGGCGATCGAGTCGAGCTCCGGCATCGCCTTCCGGCCCAACGGTTCACCCATGACGGCGCGCGCACTGTTGCGGGCGGCGGACATGGATCTGTACGAGTCGAAACGAACTCGGCTCCACCGAGCCGCGGCTCGACGGATCGAGCGCGGGGTTCGAGGCGCGAGCGACACGACCCGGGCGTGAGCCACCCGGCCGTCTCCCGCAGTACGTTGACGGCCGGCCTCCGCATCGAACTCGACGCCGGCGGTCCGATCAGCCGACTCGACGATCTCGCCCGGCCCCTCGACCCGGCGCACCGGGTCGGCGCCGGGTGACCGAACAGGAGACCACACCGTGTCCAACGCCCTGAAGATCGAGGCATCGCTCTATCCGGGCAACCGGATCGGCACCGAGTTCATCGCCGAGCAGGCCGAGAAGCTCGAAACGCTCGGGTTCGACCGCGTCTTCACCGCCGAGACGAGCCGCGATCCGTTCTTCCCCCTCGTGCTCGCCGCACATCACACCTCCACCATCGAACTCGGCACCGGCATCGCCGTCGCCTTCGCCCGCAATCCGATGAACGTCGCCGTGGCGGCCCAGGAGGTCAACGTCATGTCGGGTGGACGGTTCCGCCTCGGCCTGGGGTCGCAGATCAAGCCCCACATCACCCGACGATTCTCGATGCCGTGGCACGGCGCAGCGAAGCAGATGCGGGAGTTCATCGGCGCCGTCAACGCGATCTGGGACACCTGGTGGGACGGTGAGCCGCTGGCGTTCCAGGGCGAGTTCTACGACTACTCGCTGATGACCCCGGAGTTCACGCCCACCACCGAGGGCCTGTCCCGCCCGCCGATCCTGCTCGCCGCGGTCGGTCCGCTCATGCTGAAGACCGCGGCCGAGGTCGCCGACGGGCTCATCGCCCACCCCTTCTGCACCGAGCGCTACCTCAAGGAGGTCATCGTGCCGAAGGTCGAGCCGGCGCTCGAAGCTCGAGGCAAGACCCTCGCCGACTTCGAGATCCAGTACCCGATCTTCATCGCCACCGGGACCGACGAAGAAGCGTTCGAGAAGTCGAAGGCGGCGATCAAGTACCGCATCGGCTTCTACGGATCGACCCCCGCCTACAAGCCGGTGCTCGACCTGCACGGCTGGGGTGACCTCCAGCCGAAGCTCCGACAGCTCACGAAGGAGAACCGCTGGCGCGAGCTTCCCGACCTGATCACCGACGAGATGCTCGAGACCTTCGCCGCCGTCGGTGAACCGGCCGAGGCCGCCCGGATCGTCCGGGACCGCATCGGTGGCGTGGCCGACAGCGTCGTGCTGGACGCGACACTGCCCGCCGATGCCCTGACCGAGCAGATGGCGATCCTGCGCGCCGACTGAGTCCGACGATCCCGCCTCCACCCGTGCACGGCCCCGACCGCTGGCGCGTCCTCGCCGCCACGTGGGGTGTCTACGCCGCCTTCGGCCTCCTCATCGGGCTCAACGGCGCCCTCGTCCCCCAGGTCCGCGCCGACCTCGAGCTCACGAACACCGAGATGGGCATCGTCCTCGGCGCCTGGCAGTTCGTCTACATCCTCACCGCGATCCCGGCCGGCCGGATCACCGACGCCCTCGGTGCCCGGCGGGCCATCACGATCTCGGCCGTGATCATGCTGGGCACGGCACTCGCCCGCACGACCGCCACGGGCTTCTGGTCGCTCCTCCTGCCCGTCGCGCTGTTCGGGATCGGCGCCCCGATCATCTCGATCGGGGCACCCAAGGTCACGGCCTCGCTGTTCGACGGGGCCGACCGGCGCAAGGCGGTGGGCCTCTACGGCACCGCGCCGGCGATCGGCGGTGTCTGCGCCCTCGTGCTCGGTCCGTCGGTCGTCGGTCCGCTCGTCGACGACGACTGGCGGAGCATCACGATCGCGCTCACCGCACTCGCCTCGGTCTCCCTCGTCACCTGGTTGGTCGCCAGTCGGGGCCTCGACGAGGTGATCGCGCCGGGCATCGGCCCCCGGCTCGGCGACTACGCCGCCCTGGCCCGTCGCCCCATCGTCGCGTTCGTGCTGGTTCTCGCGGCCGTGAACTTCTTCGCCACCCATGGGATCGGCCAGTGGTTGGTGGCGATGCTCACCGACGTGGGCTGGACCAATCGGGAGGCCGCACTCTGGGCCGCGTTCGGCACGTTCGTCGGACTCGTCGGCACGTTCACGATCCCGCGGTTCGCCACCGTGTCCCGTCGGCCGCGGATCCTCGCCGCCGTGCTCGCCTGCGGCTGTCTCGGGCTCGCCAACCTGCTCACGACGGCACCCGTGGTGCTCGGTCTCGCGATCGCGGCGAGTGCGATCCCCCGCAGCACCGTGATGCCGATGTTGTCGATGATCCTCATGGACCACGACGACGTCGGCCCCGAACGGATCGGCGCCGCGTCCGGGCTCTTCTTCTCCATCGCCCAGATCGGCGGCGTCCTCGGACCGGCGACCACGGGGGCCGCCTCCGAGGCGACGGGAGGATTCGGACTCCCCATCGGCATCCACATCGGGGTGATGGTCACGATGGCTCTCGCCTTCGTGATCGTGCTGCCGCGACTCGCGCCCGCCGAGCGCTGAGCGCGTCCGGGTCGGCTACTTCGGCGCGAAGCGGGTGCCGGCGTCGAGGCGGATCGTGTCGCCGTTGAGCATCGGGTTCTCGATGATCGACACGGCGAGCCGCCCGAACTCGTCGGGTCGGCCGAGCCGCTTGGGGAAGGCGGCGTCCTTCGTGAGCTGCGCGCCGCGCTCCTCGGTCACGCCCGCGGTGAGACCGGTCGCGAACAGGCTCGGGGCGATCGTGACGCACCGGATCCCCATCGAGCCGAGGTCCCGGGCGATCGTGAGGCTCATCCCGGCGATGCCCGCCTTGGCGGCGGTGTAGGACACCTGACCGATCTGGCCCTCGAACGCGGCGATGGAGGCGGTGTTGATGAGCACGCCGCGTTCGCCGTCGGCGTTCGGCTCGTTGGTGCTCATGTGCCAGGCGCACAGGCGGGTCGTGTTGAACGTGGCGATGAGATTGAGCTCGATCACCGCCCGGAAGTCCTCCAGCGGATAGGGGCCGTTGCGTCCCACCGTGCGACCGGCCTTGCCCCCGCCCGCGGTGTTGAGGGCCATGTCGAGCCCACCCATCGCGTCGACCGCTTCGCCGATCACGACCTCGATGCCCTCGTGGTCGAGCACGTCACAGGGGTGCCACGAGCCGCCGAGTTCGGCGGCGACCTCGGCGCCGGCCGATTGCTCCCGGTCGAGGATGGCCACCGTGCCACCGCCATGGGCGATGCGGGTCGCCGTCGCCCTGGCGAAGCCGGAGGCCCCACCGATGATGATCGCCCGGAGGCCCTGGAGTTCCATGTCGCTGCTGCTCCCATCGTGGGGGGTCCGACCCCTCTGGTACGTTCCCGCGCATGGACACCCGGGAGCAAACGATCGACACGACGACCACCGACGGCGACATGGCCGTGGTGATCACCGAACCGACCGACGCCGGCACCTGGCCGACCGTGCTGTTGTTCATCGACGCCCCCGGTCTGCGCCAGGCGACGCGGGACTTCATGGCCCGCCTCGCCGGTGAGGGCTACCGGGTCATCACGCCCGACCTCCATCACCGCCACGGCCGCCTCCTCACGCCCAAGAACCAGGAGGAGGTGTGGGGTTGGATCGCCTCGATGACCGACGACCAGATCCAATCCGACGGCGCCGATGCCCTCGCGGCGGCCGGTGTGAGCGAGGACACGCCCTATGCGGCCGTCGGCTTCTGCCTCGGGACCCGCGCCGTCTATCGGGCGATGGAACGCCAGCCCGATCGGGTGCTCGCCGGGTCGTGTTGGCACCCGTCGTTCATGGCCGACGACAAGCCCGACTCGCCCCACCTCACCGCTCATCAGCTCAGCCGGCCGATGTATCTCGGGATCGGCGAGGCCGACGAGATCCAGTCGATCGCCATGCACCAGCCGTTCCTCGACGCGGTCGCACCGCTCCCCCACGTGGAGGTGAAGACCTTCGCCGGCGCCGACCACGGCTTCACCTGGCCCGGTGGGCCGAACTACCACGAGGAGGCGGCCGAGACGGGCTGGGCGAAGACACTCGCGATGTTCGCCGACGTGTTCTCGGGCTGAGTCCCGCCGTGTCGGACTCCCGGGTGTTCGACCTGCCCGTGTCGATGGCGAACGCCTGGATCTTCAACGGCTACGTGATCGAGGGCGACACCTCGCTGATCGTCGTCGATCCGGGCTTGCCCGTCGTCGCCGACCGTCTGCTCGAGATGGTCGGACGAGATCTGGGCCGCCAGCCGGACGACATCAGCGGCGTCGTCTGCACCCACGCCCACCCCGACCATGTCGCCGGGGTGTCGACCCTCACCCATGCGACACCGTGTGCCGTCCACCTGCCGCAGCGGTGCGCCGACTATCTGGCCGGGGAACAGCCACGGGTGTTCCCGCTCGTCGAGTCGACGATGCGGTTCCTGCCGGTCTGGGGCGCGCAGCGGTTCGAGCCGCGGGCGTTCGCCGAGTTCGTCCGCCACGGCACGTCGATCGGGTTCGGTGGACCGCCGATGCTCACGCTCGACTTCGAGGCGGCGGGGTTCGTCGACGACGGCGATCCGCTGCCGGGCGCGCCCGGGTGGATGACGATCCGGACCCCAGGCCACACCGATGATTCGACGTGCTGGTACCACGCCGAATCCGAGACCCTGCTGAGCGGCGACGCCGTGGTGACCGACGACGGCCGGGCGTGGTTCAACCCCGAGTACGTCGATGCGGAGATCGCCGGCGAGACCGAGGAACGACTGAGAAGCCTCCCGGTCCGACATCTCCTGCCCGGACACGGGCGGCCGATCCACGCGGCCGACGTCTGGTCGACGGCCCGATCCTTCCGGACCCCGCCATCGGGTCGTGGGGTGCTGTCCCGCTGTGCCCGCCGCTTCGGACGGTGGCTCGACACGTGAGGGTGTCCGACCGCACGCTCGCGCTCGCACTCACGCTGATCCCGTTCTCCTCCATCGGGTTGGCCCGGTTCGCGTTCGGCCTCGTCCTCCCGGCGATGCGTGACGATCTCGGCTGGTCGTACCTCGACGGTGGTGTGGCGACCACGGCCAACGCCGCCGGCTATCTCGGGGGCGCCATCTTCGGTGCGGCCGCCGCCCGCCGGTTCGGTGACCGCACGATGATCGTGTGGGGCACGGCCGGCATGGCGGCGACGTTGTTCGCCACGGCGATCACCGGCGCCTTCCTCCCGATCCTCGTGTTCCGCTTCGGGGCCGGACTGTTCGGCGGGCTCGCCTTCGTCGCCGGCGGCACGATGGCGACCCAGCTCTCCAAGACCACCGTCCCACCCGCCCTCGTCTGGTTCCCGGGTGGGGCGGGGCTCGCCATCTTCGTCACCGCCCTCGGTCTCCCGCCGATCGAGGAGGCGGTGGGTGGCTGGCGCTCGGGCTGGCTCGTCCTCGGAGCGATCGCGCTCGCCGCCACCGTGGTGCTCTTCCTCGTCGTGCCGGCGCATCGGAGCGACCACGTGCCCCAGTCGGCCACCCTCGTCGATCGGATCCGTGGGCTGGAGATCTCCTACGCCCTGTTCGGGCTCGGCTACATCTCGTATGCGACCTTCGTCGTCGCCTATGTGCGCGACGGCGATGCCGCCGTGTCGACCGTGGTGTTCTGGGCCACGCTCGGTGCCGCCACCGTCGTGGGTTCGTTCGTCTGGCCGTCGCTGTTCGCCCGCCACACCGCCGGTGCGGTGTATCCGCTCACGTTGGCCGTCTGTGCGTCCGGGGTCCTCCTGATCATCGTCGACCGCTCGACCGTCTCGGCGCTCGTCTCGGCCGCCCTGTTCGGGGCGAGTGCACTCGCCGTCGTGAGCGGCGTGAGCGCGGCGGCCAGAGACCGCGTCCGTCCGGAGAGCTGGGGCGGCGTGATCGGGCGACTCACCGCCACGTTCGGGGTCGGCCAGATGCTCGGCCCGCTGCTCGGCGGGGCGCTCGGCGACACCGCCTCCGGGCTGCGCCTCGGGCTCGGGGCGTCGGCGGCCATCCTGGCCCTCGGTGCACTCATCGCCCTGGTGGATCGGCGTCACCCGATCTGAATCGACCGGGTCAGTCGCCGTCACCCGATGGAAGCCGGCTCGCCACGACGACCGCCACCACACTGAGGGCGGCGGCCACACCGAACGCCCACCGCCAGCCGTCGAGGAACGACGGGATCGCCCCCGGCACCGTGTCGAGGTCGGACAGCGGCACGTCGAGGTCGTCACGACGCAGGACCGCGGTCACGATCGCCGCCGCGAGCGCCTGACCGATCACGTTCCCGATCGTGCGGTTGATGTTGCTGAACGCTCCGACCACACCGAGCGACTCCGGTGGCGGCGACCCCATCAAGGCACTGTTGTTCGGCACGTTCCACAGGCTCTGGGCAATGCCCGCGGCGAGCATCACCGCGCCGATGACCACGATCGACGAGTCGACCCCGAGGCCCGCCAACCACACGAGCAGCACGGCTTGGGCCCCGAGGCCGGCCATCGCCGGTGTCTTCGCCCCGTAGCGGTCGTACACACGCCCGCCGAGCTGGGCGCCCACGGCCATCCCGATCGCCGTGGTCGCGATCACGACGCCGGCCCAGGTGCTCGAGATCCCACGAACGGTGAGGAGATAGATCGGGAGGAGCAACGTCCAGGTCGTTGCGGCGGAGAACGCGAGCACACGCACGGCCGCCGCGGTGTGGAACGTGCGGATCGCGAACAAGCGGACGTCCAGCATCGGTTCGGCTCGGCGCAACTCCCATCGCACGAAACCCACCGTGGCGAGCACCGCGACGACCACGAGCCCGATCGAGATCGGCGACCCCACCCCGACGTCGAACGGATCGCTGATCGCCACCGTCATCGCCACGATCGCCGACGCGGACAGCAACACCCCACCGGGATCGACCCGCCGCGACGCGGTGACCGTCGCTTCGCCGTCGAGGAAGACCCAGGCGGCGATCGCCGCCAACGACGCCATCCCGGCGATCACGAAGAACGGCACCTGCCAACCGACGACGCCGAGCGCCCAACCGGTGAGCACCGGCCCCGACGCCGCGCCGAAGGCGACCGCCGTGGTCTGTGCGCCGACGGCGAGGCCGCGCTCGTGTGACGGGAACGCCGCCACGAGCGCCGCCGTGCCGACCGCCTGGGTCATGGCGTCACCAACCGCCGCCACCGTCCGTGCGCCGATGAGGAACCCGAACCCGGGGGCGAGCCCGGTGGCGAGATTGCCGACGGCGAACAGGGCGACACCGAGCACGAGCGCCCGGCGGCGACCCCAGGCGTCGGCGAACCGGCCGAGTGGCAACAGCAGCGACGAGATCACGAGGGCCTGGACGATCACCACCCATCCCACGACGCGGAGTGTCACGTCGAAGTGCTCGGCGATCTCGGGCAGGAGCACGAAGGCCATGGTGGCGGTGAACACCGTGACGGCGTAGGTGAACCCGACCGCGATCACGGCCCGCCACTTCCGCTGCTGCCACCAGGGGCCGACCGGGTCCGACATCGCCCGCAGTCTGGTGCCGCGTTCGTCGATCGCGAAACTAGGTTCCGAGTCAATGGACGCCGCCCGGAAGATCGCTTTCATCGGGTCGCACTCGGTCCGCAAGACGAACGCGGTGCACTCCTTCGCCGGCGCGGTCGGCCGCAGCGGTCGGTCCGTCGAGGTCGGCCGTGAGGTCGTGCGCTTCAGTCCGCTCGGACTCAACGAGGGCGCCACGCCCGAAGCCCAGCTCTGGACCATCACGGCCCAGATCCGCCAGGAGCTCGAGCTGCGCACCGCCGCCGACGTACTCGTGCTCGACCGGGCGGTGATCGACAACTTCGCCTACTTCCTGCGAGCGACGAAGGGGGAGGATCCGTTCGACGTGCGTCCGCTGATCGCGAACTGGTGCGGCACGTACGACCTGCTCGTGCGACTGAAGCCCGACATCCCGTTGAAGGCCGACGGCGTCCGCAGCACCAATGTCCGGTTCCGGAACGAGATCGAGAAGATCCTCGACCTGATCATCCCCCGCCACGTCGATGCCGAGCGTCTCGTGGAGCTGCGGGCGTCGGAGATCACCGAGGACTTCGATTGGGCATCGATGGTCGAGCGGCTGTGCGGCCCGATCCCGGAGGAACCCGCACCGCCGAAGCCGTTCTCCTACACACCGACGCTCTTCGACTGACGCCACTGCGGCGATCGACCGTCAGTCGGTGATCGCGCCGTGGACGAGTGAGCGGAAGTCCCGATCCGGCAGCTGCACGCCGGTCATGTACTGCGACATGAACACGGCCACGAGGTCCTCGGCCGGATCGACCCAGTAGTAGGTCTTCGCGGCGCCGGCCCAGCCGTGTTCCCCGACCGAGCCGGGGCCCCGGGACTGTGCGACGTCCAACATCACCCGCGACCCGAGACCGAAGCCCCAGCCCGGATTCACGGTGCCCACGAGCGACCACGGCATGAGCTCGGCGGGCAGATGGTTGGAGTGCATGAGCTCGAGCGTCTTGCGGCCGATGATCTGCTCGCCCTCATGGGTGCCGCCGTTCAGCAGCATCTGCGCGAACCGCTGGTAGTCACCGATCGTGGAGAACAGGCCGAGACCGCCGCGAGCCCAGCCGGGATCGTCGGTCGGATAGGTCGCGGAGACGTCGCGCCGCTGGTTGTCGCCCGAGAGCGCCGCCTCCAGCAACTGTCCGGCGTCGTAGCCCCGCCCCACCAGATCGGGCAGGCCGTACATGGCGGCGAGCCGATCGAGCGAGCCCTCGGCGACCGTGAAGCCGGTGTCGCTCATGCCGAGCGGTTCGAAGATCCGCTCGTTCAGGAACTGCCCGAGGGACTGGCCGGACAGCACCTCGACGAGCCGGGCGGCGACGTCGATCCCGACGCTGTAGTTCCACATCGAACCGGGCTGGCAGGCGAGCGGCAGCTCGGCGAGGGCGTCGATACACGCCTCGAGCGAACGGGATGCATCGTTCATGATCCGGGCCTCGCGGTAGGTGGCGGCGGCCGGGTCGAGCATGAAGTCGTAGGTGAAGCCCGCCGTGTGCGTGAGGACATCGCGCACCTCGATGGGTCGGACCGGGGCGACCAGCGAGCCGTCCGCCTCCATGACCTGCACCGAGGCGAAGGCCGGCAGGTAGGTGGCGAGAGGATGCTCGAGCTGGAAGGCGGCCTCCTCGTGGAGGAGCATGAGCGCGGTCGAGACGATCGGCTTGGTCATCGAGTAGATCCGGAAGATCGTGTCGCCGGTCATCGGCAGCCCGGCTTCGCGATCCCGCTGACCGACCTGCGACGAGTGCACGATCTCGCCCCGGCGGGCCACGAGGGTCGAGATGCCGGCGATCTCGCCCGTGTCCACGTACTTGGCCTGCAGGATCGAGCCGATGCGGTCGAGCCGCTCGCCGCTCATGCCCACCGACGCCGGCGCCGCCGTGATCTCGATGCCCATCTCGCCCCCTCGATGTGTGTCGTCGCTCGAACCTACCGAGATGACGAGATCCGAATCGAGCCGTCAGCGCCTGCCGGGAGGTGGCTGTGCCAAGCTCGGCGCGCACCATGCCCGTCCTCGACCACGACCCGACGACCTCGCCGATCCCGGTCTCCTACGACGTCTGTCGCCGCCGCTTCACCGAGGCGGCGGCCCGCACCGGCCTCGCCGTCGTGTCCCACCCGATCGACGAGGTCGGCCCCGACGGCGAACAGCTGACGGTCGATGTCGTGGCGCTCGGCCCCCGACGACCCCGCCGCGCGCTCCTGGTGTTGACCGGCGTGCACGGTGTCGAAGGTGCGCCGTGG
Source organism: Acidimicrobiales bacterium (assembly GCA_020630195.1). GTDB lineage: Bacteria > Actinomycetota > Acidimicrobiia > Acidimicrobiales > SZUA-35 > JAHDBV01. The sequence continues at coordinate 10,674 of JAHDBV010000065.1, read as the reverse complement.
TCGGCGGCACTCACCCAGCTCCTGGGTCGGCTCCCCGCCCTCGCCGACGACGACGCACTCGTCCTCGTGCACGGCGTCAACCCCTGGGGGATGGCCTGGTGGCGTCGCCAGAACGAGCACAACGTCGACCTCAACCGGAACTGGGCGGCGGCACCCGGGCGGCTCGGCAACGACGCCTATGCAGAGCTGCACGATCTGCTGTGCCCGACCGACCCGGTGCTGCCCGACGGCGACCGGTTCCTCCGCGACCTCGTGGCCGTCGGCGAGCAACGAGGTCTGCCCTGGGTGCGTCGGGCGATCTCGTCGGGCCAGGACACCCACCCCGACGGGCTCTACCACGCCGGCGGGACCGAACAGCCGTCCACCGCGATCTTGCGCGAGATCACCGACGCCCGCCTGCTCGGCGCCGAGGAGCTCTTCGTCCTCGACCTGCACACCGGGCACGGCGCCTTCGGCACCGCCACGGTGCTCACCCGGTCGCCGGCGGGTTCGCCCGAGGAGCGCTGGCTCCGGGCCACCTTCGCCGGCACCGACCTCGAGGTCAGCGGTGACGGCACCGACGGCCAGGTGGTGTCCAAGGGCGGACAACTCCGGCTCGGCATCGAGGACGTGGTCGGCGCCCCGGTGAGTCGATCGGCGACGTTCGAGCTCGGCACCCGATCCGAGACGACGATGATCATCGCCGAGCGGGCCGAGCACTGGGTGCACCGGTTCGGTGACCGGGCCGACCCCACCCATGCCGAGGTGATCGAGCACCATCTCCGGTGCAGCGTGCCCGACGACCCCGCTTGGCAAGCCGGGGCGCTGCGACTCGGCGGCGACGCCCTCGGCCGGGCCATCCACCGCACGTTCGCGCCGGCGCGCTGACGACCGATTCGAGCGATTGCACTCCCAGCCGTCGGTCGCCCACGATGGGCCCATGGAGCGCGAACTCGTCCAGCAGGGCCGCCCCGTCGACGAGGTGATCGCCGACCTCGCCGCGAAGCGGGTGAACGACGTGAGATGGGAGGACGGCCGGGCGTTCGGGATGGTCTACGACGGTGGACCGGGCGTGCACGAGGTGGCCGAGAAGGCCGCCGCGATGTACCTGCACGAGAACGCGCTGAACACCAAGGCGTTCCCCTCACTCGGCCAGATCCAGTCGGAGGTCGTCAGTTGGACCGCCGGACTGCTCAACGGGCCGGACACCACGTCGGGCTTCCTGACGAGCGGCGGGACCGAGTCGATCCTCTGTGCCGTGAAGGCCGCACGCGAGCGGGGCAAGGCCGAACGCGGCATCACCGAGCCCGAGATGATCGTCGCCGAATCGGCCCACGCCGCGTTCCACAAGGGCGCGCATCTGTTCGGCCTGAAGGTGCACAAGACCCCGGTCCTCGACGACTGGACCGCAGATGTCGATGCGATGGCCGCCCTCGTCAACGACAACACGGTGCTCATGGTGGGTTCGGCGCCGCAGTACCCGCAGGGCGTCATCGACCCGATCCCCGAGATCGCGGCGATCGCCGCCGACATCGGCGCGAGCTGCCACGTCGACGCCTGCATGGGCGGCTTCGTCCTGCCGTTCGTCGAGCGACTCGGCCACGACGTCGCGCCCTGGGACTTCCGGGTCGAAGGCGTGACGACGATCTCGGCCGACATCCACAAGCTCGGCTACGCCCCGAAGGGCGTGTCGGTGATCCTGCACCGCACGAAGGACCTCCGCCGCTACCAGACCTTCGTGTTCGACGACTGGCTCGGCGGGTTCTACGCCTCCCCGAACCTGCAGGGCACCCGCAGCGGGCTCCCGATGGCGGCCGCGTGGGCCGTGATGCAGCACCTCGGAGTCGAGGGCTACGAACGGCTCACGACCCAGACACTCGCCAACGCCGACCAGATGCGATCGGGAATCGCCACGGTCGACGGCATCCGTGTGCTCGGCGACAGCCGCTTCCACCTGATCGCCATCGCCTCGGATCCCGACTCGAGCGACCCGATCGACGTGTTCGCACTCGCCGATGCCCTGGAGCGTCGGGGCTGGTTCCACGATCGTCAGACACCGCCCGACTCGTTGCACTCGACGGTGTCGAACTCGAACACCGGGGTGATCGACGACTATCTCGCCGCGTTGCACGAGGCGGCGGCCGAGGTCCGGGGCGACCGGGCCCAGGATCGCTCGACGAACTACGCCACCCTCGAATGACCCGAGCCGCGCCGCTCAGGCATCGTCCGGCGTCCGCATCATCTTCTCGATCGCCTTGCCACGGGCCGACTCGTCGATGACCTCGTCGAGGTGGCGGATCTCACGCATCGTGGGCTCACCAGGGGGCGAATGGGGTCAACGCGCCCAACGGGCGCACACGCCGGCGGCGAGGCGTCGACCTCCGGTCGTCCGGAGATCGAGTGGAACCGCCTCGACACCTCCCGCGGCGGGCACGACGGCACGGACCGCCCGCTCCGCCTCCCGCTGCCCGAACCCGGGAGCGTGGCAGCTGAACACCAGGAACCCGGGACCTGCCAGCTTCTCGTCGAGGAGTGCGCCGCACCCCTCGAGCAGCTCGTCGAGATGGCGGGCGAACTTGAACGGCCGGCCCTTCGGGCCGTGGCCGTAGGTGGGGGGATCGGCGATCACACCGTCGTAGTGGTTGCCCCGCCGGACCTCGCGGGCCACGAACCGCACGGCGTCCTCGACGAGCCAACGGATCGGCCGATCGTCGAGCGACGACGCGGCGGCGTTGCGTTTCGCCCACGCCACGGTCGGGCCCGACGAATCGACATGAGTGACCTCCGCACCGGCGGCGGCCGCTGCGAGCGTCGCGCCACCGGTGTAGGCGAACAGGTTCAGCACTCTGGGGGCATGACCGATCCCGCCGTCGACCATCCGCTCGACCCGGTCGGTGATCCAGTTCCAGTTCTCGGCCTGCTCCGGGAAGATCCCGATGTTGGCCGACGGGCGGAGTTGCAGGCCGAGCCGCACGGCGCCGTGGCGCACCGACCACTCCCCCTCGTCGCTCCCGGCCGATGTCCGTCGCTCCCACTCCCCCTGACCGCCACGTTCGGATTCGAACCGGACCGTGGCCCGCCGCCACGAGGCCGGATCGGTCGGGGTCATCCCCTCGGCCGCCGGGCTCGGCCGGTCGAGGATCTCGCGACCGAAGCGTTCGAGCTTGCGGCCGTGGCCCGCGTCGAGGAGCTCGTACTCCTCAGTCTCGAACACCGTCGGCCTCCAACTCGGCCAGCGCCGCAGCCAGACGCTTCGCCCGGGTCTCGGCCCGTTTCGCCGTGTAGAGCGGGTACAGCACCGCCCGCTTCGCGGTGTCGGAGCGGGCCTCGTACGCCGCTCGAGCCACCGGCGACCGGTCGAGTGCACGACCCAGATCCTCCGGCACCACGAGATCGTCGATCGGCTCCAGGATCGTCCACGCGCCGTTGGCCTTGGCCACCTCGATCGTCCGCAGGCCGGCGGCCGTCATGCGACCCTCGGCGGTCAACTCCGCCACGTGCTGTTTGTTGACTCTCGACCAGACGCTCTTCGGTTTCCGAGGTGTGAAGACCTGCTTGTAGCGCTCGTCGTCGATCGGGTTGATCTTGCTGTCGATCCAACCGAAGCACAGTGCCTCACGCACCGCCTGTTCCCAGCTGAGCCGCCGCCGACCGGTCGTCGCCCGCCAGTACACGACCCAGACCCCGGTGGCGGTCTCGTGATGGTCGGCCAACCACGAGCGCCAGGTCTCGGGGCTCTCGGGATGGATCTCGGCGAGCGACTCGTCGAACGATGGCACGGGCCGGCTCCTCTCGACGACGGCGCCGACCAAGGTAGAGGTCGATCCGGACAGGAACCGTCCTCGACCGACGGTTCAGGCCGCGATCGGAGCCTGTCGCGTTCTGCGCACGGCCTCGGCTGCTTCGCGCACCGCCAGCACGATGAAGAACTGGAGCACGCTGAGCCCGGCGATCGTCGCGCCGCCGGCGGTGCCGTAGTGGAAGCTGACGAGGAGACCGACGACGACAGCGAACGACCCCAGCACCATCGACACGCCCATGATGGCCGGCACCCGATGCACCAGGAGCGACGCGGTCGCCGGCGGGCCCACGAGCAAGCCGAACACGAGCAGGGTCCCGATGGCCTGGAAGCTCGCGACGATGCTGAGCGCCAACATCGCGAGCAGTGCGGCCTGCGCGAAGCGGGGGTGCATCCCGAGCGTCTGGGCCTTCGCACGATTGAACGTGAGCGCCAGGAACGGCCGGTAGAGCAACACCGTGGCCACGACGACGATCAGGGTGGCGACGGCTTGGCCTCGGATGTCACCCGCGGTCACGCCCAGCACATCGCCGAAGAGCAACGCGGTCACCTCGGTCGTGAACGACTGGGCTCGCGAGACGATGACGATGCCGAGCGACAACATCCCGACGAAGAGCAGGCCGATGGCGGTGTCTTCCCGGACGAGGGTCCGATTGGCCGCCACACTCACCATCGCGCTCATCACGAGCGCCGCCACGAAGGCACCGATCACCGGGTTGAAACCGAGCAGCACCGCGAGGGCGATGCCCGGGACCACGCCATGGGCGAGCGCGTCGCCGAGGAACGCGAGGCCACGGAGGACGACCCACGTGCCGACGAGTGAGGTGGCGATGACGGCGATCAGGCTGCCGAGCAGCGCCCGCTGCATGAACGCCGGCTCGAAGGCCTCGAGGATCAGGTCCATGCAGCGAGTCTGTCAGCCGGCGAGCGCATCGGCGATGCGTTCCGCGTTCGTCCGGATCATCTCGACGTAGGTCGAAGCGCCGGAGTCGGCTTCACCGAGGGATCCGGTGAACAGGTCGACGACGGCCACGTCTCCGCCGATTTCGGAGGCGAGTGCGTCGGCAAGGTCGTTCGACACGGTGGTCTCGGCGAACACGGCGGTGACACCCTCGTCCTGCATGAGCTCGGCGAGCTCGGCGAGCTGCTGTGCGCTCGCGCCGTCGGTCGTGGAGCCCGATGGGATGACGGTGCCGGCCACCTCGAAGTCGTACCGATCGGCGAAGTAACCGAAGGCGTCGTGGTTCGTGATGAGGACCCGGTCACCGACCCCGGAGAGGATCTCGGCGACCTCACCATCGAGCGCCTCGAGCTCGGTCACGTAGTCGGCGGCGGCACTGCTGACGGCGTCGGCGTCGATGCCCTCGACGGTGTCGACGAGGAAGTCGGCGATGCCGTCGGCGGCCACGGCCATCCGGGCCGGATCCTGCCAGAAGTGCGGATCGGCACCGTCGTGGGCGTGGTCGTGGTCGTGGCCGTCGTCGTCCGCGTGCTCCTCATCCGAGTGCTCATCGTCGTGATCGTGCTCGTCCTCGTCCGCGTGCTCCTCATCCGAGTGCTCATCGTCGTGATCGTGCTCGTCCTCGTCCGCGTGCTCCTCATCCGAGTGCTCAACGTCGTGATCGTGGCCGTCCTCGTCCGCGTGCTCCTCATCCGAGTGCTCGTCATCGTGATCCGAGTGATCGTCGTGATCCAAGTGGCCGCCCTCGCCGAACTCGATCGTGCTCACCGAGCTGATCGCCTCGTAGACGGCCACGCCGTCGCCCTCGGCGGCTTCGATCACATCGAGCAGCCCTTCCTCGAACGACTCGCCGTTCACGATGAGGGCGGCGGCCTCGCCGATCTCGGCCACCTGCTGCGCGGAGGCCTGGAAGTCATGAGGGTCGGCACCCGTGGGCATGAGCGCCACGACGTTCACCTGGCCACCGGCCACGTTCGACACGACATCGGCGAGCACGTTCGTGGTCACGACGACGGTCGGGAGCGACTCGTCGATCTCCGCGGCGGCGCCGTCGGCACTGTCGGAGCCGCATGCGGACGCGACGAGCGCCAGCGATGCGAACAGGGCGGGCACCGCACGGGATGAGAACCTCATGACCACACTCCAAAAGTGAGAACCACTATCAGTTCGGTGAACGGTAGGCGCCGGGCCGACGCGAGACAACGCGCCCCACCGATCGGCCCCGGCGCCGATCGCGCACCACATCGCTCCTCGTACGCTCGTTCGCGTGTCCTCGGCCTTCACCACGCATCAACTCGAGGTGCGATTCGGCGACGCCGTCGCACTCGCCGAGGTCGACCTGGACGTCCCGGCCGGCACCTCCCTCGCCGTCATCGGCCCCAACGGGTCGGGCAAGTCGACACTCCTCGGGGCACTCGCCGGCACCCTCACCGCCTCCTCCGGGTCCGCCACCGTGCACGGCGGTGGCGCCGCCCTCGTCCTCCAGTCCACCGATGTCGATCGCAGCTTGCCGATCACCGTGCGGGAGTCGGTCGCGCTCGCCCGGTACCCGCACCTCGGCCTGTTCCGACGGTTCAGCCGAGCCGATCGGGACGCCGTCGAGGAAGCCCTCGCCCGCCTGGCGGTCGAGACGCTCGCCGATCGACAGTTCCACGAACTCTCGGGCGGTCAACGACAGCGTGTGCTCGTGGCCCAGGGGCTCGCCCAGCAGAGCGATGTCCTCCTGCTCGACGAACCGGTCAACGGCCTCGACGTGGTGTCGCGGGCCATCATCCTCGATGTCATCGACACCGAGCTCTCGGCCGGACGCACCGTCGCCGTCACCACCCACAGCCTCGACGACGCCCGCCGCTTCGATCAGGTGCTCCTGCTCGACACGACACCGGTCGCCGTGGGCCCGCCCGAAACGGTGCTCACCGAGCCCAATCTGCGAGCGGCCTTCGGCGGACGCTTCATCAGAGTCGGCGACGATCTGCTGCTCGACGACCCACACCACCACTGAGCGAGACTCCCACACCGCTCCCGCCGCTCCTCGACGGGAGTTAGTCTCCGGCCATGACTTCACCGGAGACCGTCGCCGACGTCGATGACGACGTCGCCGCACTGCTTCGACGGGCCGGTCAGCGCTACACCGGTGGCCGGCGGCGGATCGTCGAGGCCCTCCAGACCGGCGGTGGACCGCTGACGATCACGCAGATCCTGGAGACCGACAGCTCGCTGGCCCAGTCGAGCGTCTACCGGAACCTCTCGATCCTCGAAGAGGCCGGTGCGGTGACCCGGATCGTGACCCGGGACGACTTCGCCCGGTACGAGCTCGCCGAGCACCTCACCGAACATCACCACCATCTGATCTGTTCGGGGTGCGGCGACGTCGCCGACTTCGCCCTCACCGAGTCGGCCGAGGCCGCACTCGACGCCGAACTCGCCCGGGCGGCCGAGCGCGCCGGCTTCTCGATGGAGACCCACCGCCTCGACCTGCTCGGCACCTGCGGTTCGTGCACGAACCCCAATCGGTAGTGAGAATCATTCTGATTTGAGCTAGCGTCGAACGGGTGAGCCTCCGACGCCGTCGCACCGAGCCCCTGCCGCCCCAGCCGGGTGAGGCCACCGTCCGGCTCGCCGGGGTCGACGCCGTCCACGATCGGACCGTGGCGCTGCGTGGGGTCGATCTCTCGATCGAGGCCGGGAGCATCACGGCCGTGATCGGCCCGAACGGCGCCGGCAAGTCGACGCTCTTCTCCCTGATCAGCGGACGCCTCCGTCCCTCGGCCGGCGCCGTGGCCGTGCGTGGCGAGGTCGCGGACGTCCTCCAGGCGACCGGCATCGACGAGCAGTTGCGGCTGACCGTCGACGACGTGGTCCGCATGGGCCGCTACCCCCGAACCGGACTCCTCCGCCGGATGCGGACCGAGGATCGCGAGGCCTGCGACGAGGCGATCGAACGGGTGGGCATGACCCACCTGCGACGCCGCCCGATCACCGAACTGTCCGGCGGAGAACGCCAGCGCGCCCTCGTCGCCCAGGGTCTCGCCCAACAAGCCGACATCCTCCTCCTCGACGAACCCGCCACCGGGCTCGACGTCGCCTCACAGCGCCGGATCCTCGAGGTCATCGCGGAAGAAGCGGCCAGCGGCGCGGCGGTGCTCTTCTCGACCCACCAACTGGCCGACGCACACATCGCCGACACCGTCGTGGCGCTGGCGTGCAGCTGCGTGTGCTGCGCTCCCCCGGCCGTCGCACTCGACGACCCGAAGGTCACGGCCCTGTTCGACCGGCCGGAGCTGCGGACCGATCGGGTCGAACAGACCGCAGCGTGAACAGCGGCGACGCCACGCCGGAGCTCGACACCCCGATCCGTGTGCTCGGTGCGGGCCCCCACGGCCTGGCCCTCGCACTCCACCTCCGACAGGCCGATCCGTCACTCGCGGAACGGCTCGTCGTCCTCGATCCGACCGGCACGTGGATGGAGGTGTGGCGCGATCAGTTCCGTCGCCTCGACATCGAGACACTCCGCTCCCCCGGCGTGCATCATCCGGCGCCCGATGTCGATGCGCTCGCCCGCCACGTGACGGAGCACCGGCTACCGATCTCCGGCACGCCCTACGACCTCCCGACCTCAGCGGCGTTCTCCCACTTCTGCGACCACCTGAGCGCCGAGGCGGCGCTGGCACCACCACTCGCCCGACGAGCGACGGCGGTCCATCGGGTCGACGATGGCCTCCTCGTGGAGACCGACGGTCCGACCGTGCGGACCGAGCGCCTCGTGGTCCTTCCCGACATCGCACTCATCGACGGCGTGCCGGTCCCCGACGCCGGGCTCCGCGTCGGCGCACCACCCGTGCACGTCATGGGACGCCTCGCCACGATCGAGCTCGGACCCGCGGCCGGCAATCTCTGGGGCGCCCGGATGGCCGCCCGCAGGATCACCCGCGCCGTCACCGGCATCGACCTCGAGCAGCATTCGCTCCAGCCCGAGCAACGCGTGCGAGCACCACGACGCCTGAGCGTTCGGCGTCGCCACGCCGGCTGATCCACCCCGTGGCAGTGGTCGCCGTCGAGCGCGATCGCCTGCCAGAATGCGCGCCATGACGCTGACGCAGTACCGCATCGATCGAGGCGGCGTCGACCGCCTGCTGTTTCTCATGCACGGCTACACCGCCGAGCAGCACCACCTCGCGTCCTACGTGCCCCTGGTCGACCCGGACGAGCGCTTCACCGCCATCGCCCCTCGTGGCCCGATGACCATGCCCGATGGCGACGGCGCCGGCTGGTGGCACATCGACCTCGAGACGTTCGAACAGGATCTGAGCCAGTTCACGCCGTCGCTCGACACGCTCGAGGCGTTCATCGCATCGGAGGCCGAGGCCGCCGGTGTGCCGCTCGAGCGCTGCATCATCGGCGGGTTCAGCCAGGGCGGCTACCTCGCCCTCGCTCTCGTCAGCAAGCCCGACGCACCGGCCTACGCCGGCGTCTGGGCGATCTGCGCCGGCCTGCCGCCGGCGTCGGAAGGCACCTTCGACCTCTCGAACGGCGGCGGTCGCCCGGCGCTGTTCCAGTGGGGCACGAAGGACGCGTTCATCGGCCCCGACCAGCCTCTCGAGGTCATCGCCGCGCTCGAGGCCGGCGGCTGGGACCTCCGCCATCACGCCTACGAGATGGCCCACAGCCAGACGATCGAGATGATGATCGACGCCCGGGAGTGGCTCGCCGGGGTCCTCTGACGTCGCGACTCAGGTGGTGCGGCTGGCCAGCCGGCGGAGCCGAGCGGCCAGGTCCTCATCGGTGGCGAAGACGAGTCCGTGTCGGTCGAGCAGTGTGCTGTCGGCGCGGTTGAGCTCGAGGGATGCTCCGCTCAGGTCGGTCGCCACGGCGCCGACCTCGCGGAACATGCACGCCGTCGCCGCCACGTCCCAGAGGCTCACGCCCCGACCGGGCGACGGGAACTTCACGTAACACGCCCTCGGGTTCGCGAGCACACCGCAGGCGTTCATCACCGCGCCGGCACCGACGTGGATCCGGGTTCCGGCCAGGCCGAGGTCGCCGGCGATGGCCTCGAGGCCTTCGACGACGAGGGCGCGCTCGGGGGCGTCGTCGAAACTGCGGTCGGCGAACACGGACAGGACGTCGCCTCGGTGCTCCGGAGGCCGCCACGGCGCGCCATCGCGTCGCACGCCACCACCGTCGACACCGCACCAGGACGACATGTCGGTCGGGTCGCACACGACACCGATCAGAGGGCGACCGTCCCGCCGGACGAGCGCGATCGACACGGCATGGCCGGGTCCACCTTCGATGAACGGCAACGTGCCGTCGAGTGGGTCGATGCACCAGAAGTGGTCGGCGACGAGACGGCCTCCGTCATCGGCGCGTTCCTCGGTGAGCAGCGCCAGATCGAACCGCTCGAGCGTGGGGTCGAGGTGCCCGAGGATCAGCTCCTCGCTCCGACGGTCGATCTCGGTGACCACCCGGGACGCGAGGCTCGCACCCCCGGCCTTGTGCTCGACGTCTCCCGGGTGTGAGGCGGCGATCATCCGAGCCGCGTCCTCCGCCGCGGCGAGCGCGACCTCGGCCAACTCGGCGAGCTCCGACGGGCCGAGCATCACGACGATGCGGGCCCGTCGAGCCGGGCGAGGACGTCGCGCTCCAGACGGGCCGTGTAGCGATGGAGCTTCCAGTGGCCCGGACTCCACCCCTGGAGGAAGCGGGAGAAGTCGGTCCACGCCACGGGGTAGAGCGACCGCCAGTCCCGCTCGAGGGCGTCGGTGTCGACGGCCCGGCCGAGGTCGTCGAGGGAGGCCCGGAGGAGCTCGAAGTAGCGATCGAGCAGGGCCCCCTCGAGCACCTCGCACTCGTCCTCGTCGAGACAGCTGCCGAGGAAGTAGGCGAGGTCCTTCATCCCGCAGCCTCCGCCGACGTACTGGAAGTCGACCGCGGC
>JAHDBV010000178.1 GCA_020630195.1 Acidimicrobiales bacterium | reverse complement strand
AACGGGGGAACAGCTCCATGACCCGTTCGTATTGCTTCTTCTGGCCCGCCTTGTTGGTGAAGGCACCCGTGGCGAGGTTCTCGTCGACGGTGAGCTCACCGAAGCAACGACGTCCCTCCATGACCTGCGCGATGCCGCTCTGCACGATCTGCGAGGGCTTCGTGTGGGTGATGTCCTTGCCGTTCCACGTGATCGAGCCCTTCGTGACCTTGCCCTCGTGATTGTCGAGCAGGCCGGTGATGGCACGAGAGGTCGTCGTCTTGCCGGCGCCGTTCGAACCGAGCAGCGCCACGATGTTCCCCTCGGGGACCTCGATCGAGAGGCCTCGGAGTACGAGGATCACTTCGTTGTAGACCACTTCGAGGTTTGCGACTTCGAGCACGTGGCATTCCTTTGTCGGCCGGGTCCGGAACACCGGACAGGTCGGGAAGAACTCCGTCCGGTTGAACCCGCAGGGTGCGGGTCCAACCGGACGAGGGGGCTCCGAGGTGATCCCGCGGGATCACCTCGGAGCCGGATGCATCAGATGCAGGGGCCGCCGAACTGGTAGTCGGCGAGGACGGTGCCGGTGTAGCCCTCTTCGATCGGGATCACGCCCGAGCCGCCGGTGCCGCTGCTGAGCGGCTGCAGGTCGAACTGCGTGGCGTCGATGTCGAAGATGTAGCTCTCACGGACCAGGATCTCGTCGTAGTCGCCGAAGAACTCCTGGTTCGGGGCGAGGCCCTTGAAGTCGACGGTGACCTGCTGGGCGGCGTTCACGACGCCTTCGCGGGTCATGTCGCCGTTGGCCGCAGCCTGCTCGAGGATGGCCTGGACCATGAGGCCCTCGATCCAGCCGGTGATGTAGGAGTCCGACAGCACGGCGTCGGGACGGCGAGCGGTCATCTCGGTCACGAGCTCGTTCATGCCCTCGGAGTCGTTGCCCTTCCACACGGTGTTGTAGCCCGACTGCCAGTAGTACTGGTCGAAGAGCGGCGCGAGGTCGGTCGGCAGCAGGGCCGGGTACGAGAACGACGGGGCGTTGCCCGACCAGTCGGCCTCGAGGCCCTGCGAGACGGCCTGACCGAACACGTCGGCCAGCTCACCCGGGGTCACCGTCGCCCACACCATGGTGGCGCCGGAGTCGACGAGCTGGGAGATGACGGCCGTACGGTCGTCGCCGGCCACCTCACCCTTGCCGTTGTAGACGATCTCGATACCGAGCTCTTCGGCGGCGATCTGGGCGCCGACGTGACCGTCTTCGCCGTACTCACCGGGACGGGAGATGATGGCCAGCTTGGCTTCCTTGCCGTCGGCCTCCACCTTGTTCATGAGCCACTCGACGCCGTTGACGGACTCGGCGCAGTAGGTCGTCTGCTTTCCGAGAATGGCCGAGTTCTCCTCGGCCGGCCACAGCGAAGCCCACGACAGCGGGATGACGAGGATGTTGTCGTCGTTGGCGTCCTCGGCGATGGCGGCGGTGATCGGGGAACCGGTGTTCTCCGAGATCATCAGCACGCCCTCTTCGGACTCCTGCGCGAGTTCCTCGTAGTTCTCGATGCCCTTGTCGGTGGCGTAGCCCGAGTCGAGGATGACCGGGACGACGTTGCGTCCGGCGATTCCACCGTTGTCGTTGACCATCTCCCAGTAGACGACCTGGGCTTCCACGATCTCGGACACGAGCGCGGCGAACGGGCCGGAAAGGTCACCGTTGATGCCGATGAGGATCTCGTCCTCGGTCACACCGAAGTCGGTCGTGATCTCTGCGGCAGCCTCGGGCGCCTCGTCGGCGTCTTCCTCCATCGCCTCCTCGGTTGATTCCTCTTCTGACGAAGATTCCTCGGCGGATGTGTCGGTCTCCTCGGCGGCGCCGTCGTCATCGCTTCCGCCACAGGCGGCAGCGATCATTCCGAACACCATGAGAAGTGCAAGCAAGCGCTTGAGTTTCACAGGATTCCTCCCCTAGTTGGTTGGTTCTGCGGCGACGGTCGGGACCGTCGCCGAAGATCGTTGAAGAACGGTCGGCACGTCGCAGCTCAGTAGCTGAACGGCCAGCCCTTCCAGTAATTGCGGACCTTGAGCCACACGCCGAACAGGCCGAGTGGTTCGAAGATCAGGAACACGACGATGAGGACGCCGTAGATCACGAAGTTCCATTGGAACGTGCTCATCGCCCAGCCCGGCGCCACGGTGGCGATCGAAATCGGACCGAAGTCGCCCGCGCCGCCCTCGGTGAGCAGGAAGTTCGAGATGAGTCCGAGCGGACCGCCGGCGTCGAGCTTGGTCGCCATCCAGGCGGTGAACTTCTCGACCATCTCCGGCAGCAGCTCGACGAAGATCGTGCCGAGCATCGTGCCCGCGATCGTGCCGGCACCACCGATCAGCAGGATGGCGATGAAGTCGACCGAGAGCAGGAGGCCGAAGTCGACCGGAGACACCCGGCCGTTGACCGCCCCGAGAAGCGCCCCGGCAACACCCGCATAGGCGGAGCTGATCGCGAACCCGATGCGCTTGTACTTGAACTCGGGCACACCCATGACCTCGGCGGCGACGTCGCGGTCCCGGATGGCCTGCAGCGCTCGGCCGGTCCGGCTCCGCACCAGGTTCTTGGCGAACCACAGCATCAACAGCAGCAGGGCGAAGATGAAGAAGAACTGCTTCTGCTCTTCGCTCAGATGGATGAGGCCGAACCACTTGCCGTCCTCACTCATCTCGATCAGCGGCGTCTCTTCCTTCCACAAGCGGATGTCGAGCTTCGGCCACTTCCGACCGGACTCGAAGTCACCCGCCCATTCGGGAAGCATCCGGCCGAGGTGCAGGCCGATGAAGACGAGACCGACGGTCACGATCGCGAGATAGAGACCTCGCACCTTCACCGCCGCCGGCGACACGATGACGCCGATCAACGCCGATACCGCCCCGGCGGCAGGGAGCCAGATCCAGATCGGGAGACCGAGACCACACTCCCCCTGCTCGGCCAAGAGGCCCATGTTGTCGTGGAACGGCACACAGGCCTTCCAGGACTCCTCGTCGCCGACGTTTCCGCCGAGCATGACGGCGGTGTAGGCGCCGGTCCCCATGAAGAAGGCGTGGCCCAGCGACACCTGACCGGTCACACCGACCAGGATGTTGATGCCGAGCGCCGCGATGGCGAAGATCACCGTCAGCTTCACCGGGTTGATCCAGGTGTTGCCGAGCAGGAACTTCGGGATGGCCTCGAGCGGGCCCCAACCGAGGGCCATGAGGATCACACCGGCGATCGCCAGGATCGCACAGCTCTTCTGGAACCACGTGGGCAGGATCGCGGCGTCGGCCTCGTAGGAGGTGCGGAGCAGTGGGCGTCCGAAAGACATGTCAGACCCTCCGGATCTCTTCGGTGCCGAACAGGCCGTAGGGCCGGACGAGCAGCACCACCAACATCACGAGATACGGCACGATCGTCGAGTAGCCCGGGCCGAGGATGGAGGTCCACTGCGACAGGTACTGGCCGGCGAAGATCTCGCAGATCGCGATGATCAACCCGCCGGCGACCGCACCGGCGACCGAGTCGAGGCCACCGAGGATGATCACCGGCAGCACCCGGAAGACCCAGATCGGATGGATCTCGAGCGAGACCGTGCCAGCGGGCGGCCACGGCGACATGGCGAAGAAGATCGCACCGAGCACGGCGAGTGCGGCGCCCAACGCCCAGGCGATCGCGAACACACGACCCACGTTGATGCCCTGGGCCATGGCCGCTTCCTGGTCGAAGGCCACGGCCCGCATGGCCACGCCGAATCGTGACCGGTAGAAGAAGAAGACGGCCACGAAGGCGATCGCCGCGGCCACCACGGCAGCGAGATAGCTCTTCGGGAAGATCGCACCGCCGATCTCCCAGGTCTCGGTTCCCCACGGCACACCGATGCTCCGACCGCTGATGGCGGTGGCATCGAGGTTGAACGGGCGGATCGCGATCTCGAGGCCGAGCGTGATCACGGCCATCGCGAACAGCGGTTGCCCGACCATCGGTCTGATGGCCACCCGTTCGATCACCAGGCCCATCAGAGCGGCGATCATGAGCACGATCACGAGGTGCACGATCCACAACGCCAGCCCGGCGGTCTCACCGTCTGCGGGAGCGAGCGGGTTGGTGAACGGCAGGAACGGGAAGCCCCGATCGACCACCAGGATCGACATGAACAGCGCGCCCGCCATCGACAGCGCACCGGCGGCGAAGTTGAGCACCTGGGTGCCCTTGAAGATGATCACGAAGCTG
>JAHDBV010000177.1 GCA_020630195.1 Acidimicrobiales bacterium | reverse complement strand
TCGCGCACAAGGTCGGCAACACCGTGGGTGCGGCCATTCCGTGCACCGAAGCCGGAGCCGGCGGCACCGACGCGATCTGTGTCGCGACCCCGCAGCGAAACGGTGGTGTCACGATCGCCTGGTTCGACTTCCCGGCCGGCGATGCCGAGATCCGCCGCACCGACAACGGCAACAACCTGGTCCACACCGAGACCGGCGACGGGTTCGAGTACTTCCACTCCACAGCCCCGGCCGCAGCGACCTACGAAGTCACCGCAGCAGGCACCACCGTGGCCTGCGACGCTGAACCCGAGGGGCTCGGCACCCTGACTCGAGCCGATCTCGGGATCCCCGAACTGAATGCCTCCGGGATCCCAGCGATCGGCCCGTCTGTCACCCCGCCAGCTCCGCAGCGGGTCGCATACACGCCGATAACCGAGCCGACGACCCTCGACCCGGCACAAGCGATCGACATCTGCGACGCGCAGCTCATGCTGCCCATCAACTCGTCTACGCAAGGCCAACGCACCTACGCACGAATCACCATCCCCAACGGGTTGACGTTCCGAGTCGATGGAGTCATGACCAAACTCGTCACCGACGACGGAAACTGGGGATCGCCCTACGGGATCCGCTACGTCAACCCGGACGGCACGGTCGGGAACAAGCCATGGCAGGCCGACGACGGCACCATGCTCCCGGACTACAGCTCAGGGTGGGACGACCGGGTCCAGACCACGTCGAAGACCCTGTGGACCAACAACACCGGGGTCGATCAAGACGTCTACGTGTTCATCGGCCTGTCGGTCCGAAACGGGATCTCTGACAACGACGGAGCGATGTCGTTCATCTCAAATCCCCGCTTCCTCGACAGCAACGGCGACCTTGTGTCCCAGCCGTGCGGTCTCGACCCCGCAGCTTGCTTCCAAGCGGGCGCCGCTGAGGGCAACCGGTTCTACTCCTACGTCGAGTTCACCGTCGACGGCGTCACCTACGACCCCGGCTGCTATGACTGGTACACCTGCGTCGCCGACCTCCCATCGATCCTCGGCGCCGCCCAAGAGTTCGCCTGCAACTACCAGACCGAACTCACCTTCGGCCTCGGCGGTGTCGCCGTCGTCGCTCTCGTAGTTGCTGGCGGCGTGGTCCTGCTCCCCCTCGGACCAAGCGTCCCGAACGGAGCAGTCACGGTTTCGTTCCTCGAGAGCGGGTTCGTGTCCACCAAGGGAGCGACCGGAATCCTCGCGGGTGTCGGGTTCTGGAAGCTGTTCAGCGGAACCACCGCTGGCGTCGCCAGTGCGTTGACGACCGGAGGTGTGTGGGTCCTGGAAGGCATCGACAACGAGATCCCCGTGATCTCACTCGAACCCCAGGTCACCAACGGGCCCGGCCCGCTCAGCGATGCTGCTCAAGACGCCATCGATGCGCTCGGTACTCCAGAGGGGGAATGGGAGATCGAGCCCGAGACCGGCATCGTCACGGTCATCACCCCCGGGGTCTGGGATGACCTGTACGACCGCATCGATCTCGTCGAGCCTCCCGCCCATGTCGAACCTGAGGCGAGAGAAGCGATGGGTCGCGCAGCTGCGGTCGCCGTGGCCGAGTGCGTAGCGAACGTGACCGACTCGATGCTTACGACCTTCTGGGCCAATCTCCCAGCCGGTAGCCCGTGGACACCCCACCCCGACAGTGACGGTGTCGCCGTTGATGCAAACACGAGCGAGGAACGCCACGCCTGTGAGCTGATCCCGATCTACATCAACGGTGCTGTTGCGCCGAGTGGCAGTTCGCAGATCGCAGCGACCGCACACATCCGCGAGACCCTCACCGGCGTGCCCGCAACGGTCGGGACGACCGAAGGAATCGCGACCTCGTGGCCGGCGTACCCTCTTTGGACCGCCCAGCAGCCCGGAACGGCCCAAGCCAACCTCGGCGACCTGGCCAAGATCCTCACCTACAACAGCACCCGCGGGAGTGACAGCTGGCGAACGACGGTCAGCTGCGTCGGTCAGGCGACCAACACGGCCTGCGACGAGTGGCCGTGGGCACGCACCGATCAAGGCGGCAACCCCAACACCGCCGGCTGGCAGCCACCCGGCTCCCACCTCCGCATCATCAACTTCTCGCAGAACTCGGTGTCGGGGCGCGACTACAGGGAGTTCCTCAAAGAGTGCAGTGTGAATGACGACGAGAGCCTCTTCATCGCCGCAGTGGTCCCGAACGATCTGCTGCTGAACGTCGCAACCGACCCTGCGTCAGGCGAGATCCTCACCCCCAACGTGTATGTCTGCTGATAGCGAGTCAGGCGGGCCTCGTCCACGATTGGTGTCATGACGATCGACGCCGACGTTCTCGCTGGTCTCGCTGAGGAGTATTCGGCCGCTGTTCGTGCGGCCGGGTACTCCGACCCGCTCCATCATCCGGAGCTCATCACCGATGCCGACTTCGACGCTGTCGAGCGGGCGAACCCGGGCCTGACGTTCCAGCCGGAACACCGTCTGCTCGGGACTGTGTTCGGGATCAACAAGTTCCCTGGCGGGGATCAGATCCTGCGTCCCGAGATGTCACTCCAGGCAAACGAAGTCCTGTGGCGTCACGTCGACGAGCTCGGCCTCTACGACGGACTCGACATCAATTGGTGGCCCCAGCGGGGTGTTCTTCCTCCGGCGTTGTTCGCCTCGACGATGTGCTGGTTCCGAGACGGCGAGTACTGGACGTTCCCGGTCAGCGGCTCGGCTCTGTCTGGTGGTGAAGACTCAAGGATGGCGGCGCCGTCGATCGAGGCGTGGATCCGATTCAACATCGCCCTGCTCGAGACCGGAACCTGCGAACCGCGGATCATGCCGGCGTCCCACGGCGGCACCGACCGTGACCGATCGTTCTGGGCGGTCCTCGCAGACAACGACACGCTCGCACGTCTCGCCAACGAGCACGACTGCGCCGAGCCGATCCACGGCGCCTACTACGGCTGAACGCAGCGGTTGCCGGACATGACGGTGAACAGCGGGCTCATGGCCGAGTCACTCGCTCAGGAGTACTCGGCCTAACCAACAACAACTGCGCGACGGGCCGGCGTCCCGATGGCTCGTTTGGAACCTGGTCTGACCAGGGGAAACGGCGGCCGCTGCGGTTGTGGCCACACGCCAGTTCAGCGAAAACCACACGGTCGATCTGAGCCTCGAGATCCTCACCCCCAACGTGTATGTCTGCTGATAGCGAGTCAGGCGGGCCTCGTCCACGATTGGTGTCATGACGATCGACGCCGACGTTCTCGCTGGTCTCGCTGAGGAGTATTCGGCCGCTGTTCGTGCGGCCGGGTACTCCGACCCGCTCCATCATCCGGAGCTCATCACCGATGCCGACTTCGACGCTGTCGAGCGGGCGAACCCGGGCCTGACGTTCCAGCCGGAACACCGTCTGCTCGGGACTGTGTTCGGGATCAACAAGTTCCCTGGCGGGGACGAGATCTTGTCGTTGCCCGGGGCGGAAGTCATCCATGAGGAGTTCTGGTGGGGGATTGAGGAGGGCTTCTACGACGGGTTCGAGATGTCATGGATGCCTGATCGGGCAGAGCTTCCCGTGGCGTTTCACGGTGGCACGGTCGGATGGTTCAAGGACGGGGCGTACTGGACCTTCCCCTTCAGCGGCGGAGCGCTCTCCGGCAAGGAGACGAACAGGATCGCAGCGCCATCGATCGAGGCGTGGATCCGGTTCAACATCGCCCTGCTCGAGACCGGAACCTGCGAGCCGCGGATCATGCCGGCCTCACACGGCGGCACCGATCGTGACCGATCGTTCTGGGCGGTCCTCGCAGACAACGACACGCTTGCACGTCTCGCCAACGAGCACGACTGCGCCGAGCCGATCCACGGGGCCTACTTCGGCTGACCCAAGCGGTTTCGGGAGACGACTGTGAGCAACGGGCCGTTGATCGAGCCGACGAAGGCACTGCAAAGTGGTCGGTCGACATCTTCGACCCCCTCTTTGGCACGACGCTCGACGTCTTCGAGGCGGACCGCTTCGTTTACCGTGACCTGAGAACTGCCTCTGCCGACGGCGACGCGGCAGTCGTAAGTGGGCTGAAGCGAAGAGCACACTGCGCAACCGGCGCACCGCTCAGCGGCGAAGAGCGTCGATTCCCTGGTGTGCCGTACCCACTCAGTACCCACGGAGTACCCAAAACTCCGGGCTACACAACGGTCTTAGACGGACCACAGCGAACGCACCGGACGCAGTCAGGTTGGTGTTTCCCCTGCGTATCC
>JAHDBV010000176.1 GCA_020630195.1 Acidimicrobiales bacterium | reverse complement strand
CCGCCGCCGCCTTCGGCGACGTGATCCTCGAGGCCGGCTCGGTGCTCTGGAACGGTCCGATGGGGGTGTTCGAGGACGAACGCTTCGCCGCCGGCACCCGATTCCTGGCCGAGCAGATGGCCGAGACCCGGGCTTTCACCGTGGTCGGCGGTGGCGATTCGGCCGCCGCCGCCAAGCAGTTCGGGGTCGACGGCG
Source organism: Acidimicrobiales bacterium (assembly GCA_020630195.1). Taxonomy (GTDB): domain Bacteria; phylum Actinomycetota; class Acidimicrobiia; order Acidimicrobiales; family SZUA-35; genus JAHDBV01. The sequence continues at coordinate 4,133 of JAHDBV010000176.1, read as the reverse complement.
ACGTCGACCACGTCTCCACCGGCGGCGGTGCGTCGCTGGAGCTGATCGAGCAGGGCGACCTGCCCGGTCTCGCCGCACTGCGTGACGCCGCAGCCCGCGGCTGACCCGACCGTCACCCCACCCCGAAAACCGAGAGGGAGAAGCGATGTCCCGTCGCCCGCTGATCAGTGGCAACTGGAAGATGAACCTCAACCACTTCGAAGCGTTGAAGCTGGTGCAGGAACTGAGCTACCTCGTCACCGTCGACGACATCGAGGAGGTCGACGTGTCGGTGCATCCGCCGTTCACCGACCTCCGCACCATCCAGACCGTGCTCGACGCCGACCGGATCCCGTTCGGCCTCGGCGCGCAGAACTGCCACACCGACGTGTCGGGGGCGTTCACCGGCGAGGTCTCGCCGGCGATGCTCGCCAAGCTCGCCGTCGACTACGTGATCGTCGGCCACTCCGAACGGCGCGAGCTCTTCGGTGAGACCGACGAGTTCGTCTCGGCCAAGGCCACGGCGGTCCTGAAGCACGAGATGACCCCGATCATCTGCTGCGGCGAGACGCTCGAGGAGCGTCAGGCAGGTGAGGCCGAATCGAAGGTCGAGGGCCAGATCCGGGCCGCGCTGACCACACCCGGCAACCGTCGCCGCCCGGCCGACGTGATCGCCGGGCTCGTGGTCGCCTACGAGCCCATTTGGGCGATCGGCACCGGTGAGACCGCGTCGTCGGCCGACGCCCAGGCGATGTGTGCCCACATCCGTGCCGTCGTGCGCGACATGGTGGGCGACGAGCCCGCCGATGCCATCCGCATCCAGTACGGCGGGTCGGTGAAGCCGGGCAACGCCCACGAGCTGCTGTCGCAGCCCGACATCGACGGCGCCCTCGTCGGCGGAGCCTCGCTCAAGCCCGAGGACTTCGCCCGCATCATCCAGTACCGGTTCCCTCCCGCGGAGTAGCCGACATGGGGGCGGAGCAGCGGGTGGCGCTCACCGACGACGTCTCGACCACCACGGGCTGGGACATCGTCGACACGGGCGTGCGTGACGACCGGATCGTCACCATCGGATCGAACTTCCTCGTCGGCGACGGCCACCTCGGCTACCGGGGCACGTTGCCGCATCACCGGGCGGAGCACTTCGTCGGATGTGTCGTCACCGACACCTACGACATGGCCGACGGCAAGTGGCGTGAGTTGTGCACCGTGCCGAACGGGTGCTTCGTCGACGTGTCGCTCGGCGGGCAACCGGCCCGGCCCGACGGCGACGTCACCGTCTCGATGGACCTGCGACGCGGCGCCGTGCGGTTCGAGGGGCGGTACGTCACCGACGCCGGGCTCGCGGCGGCGATCGTCGCCGAGCGGCACACCGTGCTCGACACCGGCGCCGTCGTGGTCCAGCGCGTCGAGATCACCCCGGAAGAGGCGACCGAGGTGTCGATCGTCGCCGGCATCGACACCGTCGTGTGGTCGCTCAACGGGGAGCACTTCGCTTCCGGCGAGACCGGCATCACGACCTCGGCACCGGGTCCGACGGGCGCACCGATCGAGACGCGGATCCTGACCTGGCGGGGTCGCACCGTCGAACGTGACCTCGAGGTGCTCGTCGAGGCCGACATCTGCGTCGACGGCGCTCTGAACCGCACCGAGGCGACCGAGGTCGTCGACGGACTCTGGGCCGACACCCACACCGGTGCCGTGGCCGCCGGTGCCACCGTCGCCGTCCACTCGACGATGGCCGTCGACCACGGCAACCGCACTCGCGACACCGACCCCGACCGTCCGCTCGGTGGCCGCACGATGGTGCCGGGCCCCGACGACGCCACGGCGATGTGGGCGCGGTTCTGGGACCGGGCCGACGTCCGGATCGACGGTGACCCACTCGCCCAGGCCGCACTGCGCTTCTCGATCCTGCACAACCGGATCGCGACGCCGACCCACAGCGACCGGCTGCCCATCGGCGCCCGCGGCCTGTCGTGCCAGGCCTACCAGGGCGCCGCGTTCTGGGATCAGGAGATGTTCAACCTCTGGGCGTTCCTGTTCACCGATCCGACGGTCGCCCGGAACCTGCTGACCTACCGCTGGCGCACCCTCGACGGCGCCCGCCGCAAGGCCGCCCGTCTCGGCTATCGGGGCGCCTACTTCGCGTGGATCTCGGGCGACACCGGCGATGAGCTCTGCCCCGACTTCTTCTTCGAGGACGTGCTGACCGGCCGGCCGATCCGCAATCACTTCAACGTCTGGCAGATGCACATCAGCCCGGACATCGCCCGGGCGGTGTGGCGCTACTGGGACGCCACGGCCGATCTCGACTTCCTCGTCGACCACGGAGCCGAGCTCACCGCCGAGATCGCCCGGTTCCTGCACAGCTTCGTCGTGCTCGACGAGGCGAACGGTCACTACGAGATCGTGCGGCTGCTCGGCCCCGACGAGTGGCACGAGAACGTCGACAACAACGTCTACACCTCCCACCTCACCCGGCTCGCGCTCACCCACGCGCTCGACATCCGGGCCCTCGTGGCCGAGGCGGCACCCGATCGGCTGGCCGAGCTCGACGACCGGCTGGGGATCACCGCCGACGAGGTCGACGGCTGGCGTCGGGTGCTCGAGCACCTCTTCCATCAGCCCACCGACCCCGAGTCGCTGCTCATGGAGCAGTTCGACGGCTTCTTCGCCCTCGAGGACTGCCGGCCCGACGACCTGCGGCCGCGCCTGCTCGACCCGGGGGAGTACTGGGGCTGGCCGAACGGCGTGGCCGTGCACACCCAGGTGTCGAAGCAGCCCGACGTGGTGCAGCTGTTCGGTGTCGATCCGTCGTTCCCGCTCGACGTGCAGCGGGCGAACTACGACTACTACGAGCCGCGTTGTGCCCACGGGTCGTCGCTCAGCCATTCGGTGCACGCGACGGTGGCCTGCCGGCTCGCCGATCTCGATCCGGCCTATCTCGAGCAGGCGCACGACTACTTCATGCGCACCGCGACGATCGACCTCACCGACGTCTCCCACGGCACGGTCGGCGGGACGTTCATCGGCGGGATGCACACGGCGGCCAACGCCGGTGCCTATCAGACGGCCGTGTTGGGGTTCGGTGGCGTCGACGTCGTGGACGATCGGCTCGTCATCGACCCCCGGCTCCCGGCCGCGTGGGAGGGTCTCGCCTTCTCGCTCGAGTTCCGCGGGAACCGGGTGGGTGTCGACGCCCGAGCGGGGTCGATCCGGGTCACCGCGGCGTCCGAGAATGCGGGATCGATGCCACTCAATGTGACTGGGACGATCGTTGAGCTCGATCCGGGTGCCGATTTCGCCACGTAGCGTGGTCGAACGGTCGCGTGCCGCGGCATTTCTGTTTCGGGCGTGTCACTTCCTTCACAGACGGCGGGCCACCCCGCCAATGAGTGGCTACTCTCCCCGGATTCGTCGCCGCACCCGCGGGTCGACGGAGCAACGTTCGCCGGAACCATCCGGCGTTCGCCTTTGAGCAATGGGAGAGAACCAATGCGTGAGAGCAAGTTGTTGAAGCTGCTCGCCATGCTGTTCGCCTTCACCCTCGTCGCAGCCTCGTGCGGTAGCGATGACGGTGACGAGGGCGCAGCTGACGAGACGGCCGAGGAGACCACCGAGGCCGAGGCCGAGGAAGAAGAAGCACCGGAGGAGACCACCACCACGGCTCCGCCGGCTCCGGACGTCGAGGAAGGCTCCTCCGGCGGCACCCTGATCTGGGCGCACGAGCAGGAGCCCCCGGACATGCACCTCGACGACCCGAACAACGGTCTGTCGATCACCTCGTGGCTCCGTTCCGCTCTCATCGAGGGCCTCTACGGCATCTCGGGCGCGACCGAGTACTACCCCGAGCTCCTCGCCGAGGAGGGTGTGGTCACCGAGAACGAGGACGGCTCCGTGTCGATCTCGATGGTGCTCCGTGACGGTCTCTCGTGGTCGGACGGCACCCCGCTGACCGCCAACGACGTCGCCTACACCTACGACATCATCACCGAGGGTTGCGACCGTGAAGACGACGGTTCGATCGTCGACGGTGGCTCCGAGGGTTGTGTGTACTTCACCGGTGGCTACACCGGCATCGAGCTCATCACCTCCCTCGAGGTCGCGAGCGACACCGAGTTCACCATCAACATGGCGAGCTTCTTCGCCGG
>JAHDBV010000175.1 GCA_020630195.1 Acidimicrobiales bacterium | reverse complement strand
CCAGGTGATGAGCCAGCGCTGCTCGCCGAGGTGGGTTGCGACGTAGCGTTCCTCGTCGGTGGCTCCGGGTGCGGGACCGGCGGTACGGGTCCAGCGCAGTCGTGTGTGGTCGAGGATCTCGATGCGGTAGCTCTCGACCGCGTAGTTGAGGTCGAACGCTGTGGGCAGGGCGGGCGTGGCCATTGGACGATCATCGCAGAACTACTCGGCTTCGAGGTGTGGTCGAGCTCGCAGAGGGCGGCGGCGATCCGCAGCGCCGCGGTGATTCCCTGGCCGTCACTCAGCTGGTTCAGTCGTGCATGAGGCCCTTGATGGTGTCGATGAAGGTGGCGTCGTCTTGGGTCTTGCGTCGGTCGAGGAGTTCGTGTGCGTCGGGTCCGGCGCGGTAGCGGAGTTGGTCGCTGGTGTCGTTGGCTGCTGTCCAGATGACGTCGGCGACGAGGTCTGGGGATGATCGGGGAGTGGTGACGACGGTGGCGAACACGCGTTGCATAGCAGCGGGTGCGTCGGCGTAGTCGGTGAGTTCATCGTCGTGGGCGAAGTCGAAGGAGCTGCCGCCGAAGTTGGTGGCGATCATGCCGGGTTCGATGATGCGGACGCGGATGCCGAGGGGTTCGAGTTCGTAGTGCAGGGCTTCGGAGAGGCCTTCGACCGCGAACTTGGTGCCGTGGTAGAGGGTGCCGAGCGGGAAGGTGATCTGGCCTCCGATGGAGGAAATGTTGATGATGGTTCCGCTGCGTTGGTTGCGCATGTGGGGGAGCACGGTCTTGGTGACGTCGAGGAGGCCGACGACGTTGGTGTCGAACTGGCGTCGGATGCGCTCCATCGGGAACGCTTCGAGTGCGCCGTAGGCGCCGTATCCGGCGTTGTTGACCAGGACGTCGATCGTGCCGAATCGTTCGACAGCCTCGGCGACGGCGGTCTCGATCGAGGCGGATTCGGTGACGTCGAGCCTGGTGACGAACACGTTGCCGAGTGCCGCGAGATCGTCGGCGACCTCGGGTCGTCGCATGGTGGCGACCACGTTCCAACCGTTGGCCTGGAAGTGGGTCGCGGTGGCCTGGCCGATGCCGGACGACGCGCCGGTGATCAGAATGGTCTTCATGCGCGGTCCTCTGCGTTGAGGGCGAGCATGTCTTCGATCCCGAAGTTGGTCATGACGTTGCGGGTGACCTCGTGCAGGGTTCGGTTGTAGCGCTCGATCTCGGGTCCGACGCCGACGTGGTCAACGACGGTGCGGAATGGCTTCTCGCCGAACGGCAGCGCGAGGAGGGCGGCGACGGCCTCCGCCACGCGTTCAGGGCGTTGCTCGGGCACGGCCTCGATCGCGTCGGCGAGCTGCTGGGCGGTGGCCGCTGGCGCCTGGGCGAAGTCGCCGTAGTCGGCTTCGCGGTCGGGGTCGGTTGCGGTGACGACGCCGTCGAAGAATGCGGTGGGCATGGCGCCGGGTTCGATGATGCAGGACTCGATGCCGAAGACGGAGAGTTCGGTGCGGTAGCACTCGGCGATGGCTTCGAGTGCCCACTTCGATGCGCAGTAGGTGCCCCAGAACGGGGTGGTGATGCGGCCGATCAGGCTCGATGTGTACAGCACGGTGCCTCGTTCCTGGGTTCGCATGTGGGGCATGGCTGCTCGCATGACGCGCTGCACGCCCATGACGTTGACGTCGAAGACCTGCGTCATCGCTTCGGGTGACATGAGTTCCTGCAGCCCGTAGGAGCCGATGCCGGCGTTGTTGAACAAGACGTCGAGACGGCCGAGGTGGGCGATTGCGGCGGTGACGCCGGCGTTGGTGGAGTCGGTGTCGGTCACGTCGAGTTCGACGATGTGGGCTCCAGCCGCTTCGAGTTCGGCCACCGGTTCGGCGTTGCGGCCGGCTCGGGTTCGGACGCTGCCGGCGACGGTGTGCCCTTTGTCGATGAGGGTGAGGGCGGTTGGCTTGCCGAAACCTCCGGCGATGCCGGTGATGAAGACCGTGCTCATGGTGGTGGATCCTTCCGGGTTGGTTCCACCACGGTATGGAAAGGCCTCCCGACAGTCTTTGCGGATCCTCTGCGATTGTTGCCTGATCCTCCAGGGCTGGCCCGTCGCGGCGAGCTAGCTGGTCGGGGCGAGCGCTCGATCCTTGGACGGCGGCCGACCGAAGGCGCGGCGGTACTCGCGGCTGAACTGGGTCGGGCTGGTGTAGCCCACGGTGTACGCCGCATCTGTCACCGACTGGCTGTTGCTCTGGATGAGTCGCCTGGCTTCGAGCAGTCGGAGCTGTTTCTGGTACTGGACCGGGCTTGTTCCGGTGACCGCCTTGAAGTGATGGTGCAGCGCCGAGGTGCTGAGGCCGACGTGGCTGGCGATCGCGCTGACACTGAGCCGAGCAGCGAGATCACGGCGAAGCAACTCGATCGCTTGCGCAATGGGCTTGGCGGGACGGTCCCCGAGGGCCAGCCCCCGCAGAACGTTCCCCTGTGGTGAGCTGAGTAGTCGATAGTGGATCTCTCGCAGGGCGAGGGGTGCGAGAGCTTCGGCGTCGTTCGGGTCTTCGAGTGCGCGAAGGTAGCGATCGAACGCGTCGATGAGTTGTGCGTCTGCGGTCCCGAGCCGCAGCGCGTGAGGGTCGTCCACTGAGGCGGTTTTGGTGCGGGCGATGTCGTGGAGATCGGCAAGAAGCTCGCGCTGGAGTGACACGATCATCGCGACGTAGGGAGCATCGTGCGATGCATTCGTGATGCGAGCGATGACCGGCATGTCATGGCTGACGATGAGGAACTGGCCAGCAGCGATCGAGTACGTGCGGTCGGTGGTGCTCGTCTCCTTCGTTCCTCGCAACACGAGACACACCACCGGGTCATACACCTGCGCAAGGGAATCGGTCGGCTGTCGATGCGAGAGCAGTAGCAGCCCTTCGTCGGGTCGCGCCATGCGCGGCTCCCCGCTCAGGGCATCGAGCACCGCAAGCGAACGGTCTGCGAGCCGATCCAACGGCACGCGATCCTCCGGGGAAACCTGTGACATGCCATCTCCTCGGGCGCGATCGGGCAAGCTCAGTGTCGCGAGAACCCTAGGGAGATGCAACGCCGTGACCGATGGCGGCCCGAAGTGCGGATGATCAGGCAAACCTCGTGGAGGAACAGGCAAGGACGACCGCGTGGCGGGCGTCAGCATGGGTTAACCACGGAGGTGCACCTTGCAACGGATGACAACGCAATGACGCCGGAGCTCGCCCAGTCCAGCCGGCCAACCCTGCGCAGCTGGTTCACGCGCCCACCGCGCGCCCACGGTGAAGTGCTCGAGGATCGGACCGTCAGCTTCCTCGAGTTGTTCTACGACCTGGTGTTCGTGGTTCTGATCGCCCAGATCGCCCACACCCTTGCCGGCGACGTCACGTGGGAAGGGTTTCGGGACTTCGCGATCGTGTTCGGCCTGATCTGGATCGGTTGGATCAATGGAACGTTCTACCACGAGCTCCATGGCCGAGAAGACGGCCGAAGCCGGGCCTACATCTTCGGCCAGATGGCCCTCCTCGTCCTGCTCGCGATCTACGCCGCCCACGCCGCGGACGACCCCGCCGACGGACGCGGTTTCGCCATCGTCTACACCATCCTGCTCACGTTCATTGCGTTGCAGTGGCTGGCGATCCGCCCCCACGACACGCCCGAGATGGCCGCCCTCACGCTCCGCTACGTACTCAACATGGCCGTGCTCATCGGCCTTGTCGTTGTCAGCGCAATCGTTAGCGATCAGGGCGTGCGACTCGCGCTCTGGGGTGTTGCGATCGCCCTTGCGGTCGCTGGCACGATCGCCAGCATCTTCCGCGTCGACCCGCAGTTCGAGGACGCCTTCCGCGTCACCGAGTCCATCTCCGAACGATTCGGGCTCTTCACCATCATCATGCTCGGCGAAGTCGTCGTCGGCGTCGCCGATGGGTTGAGCGAGGCCGAGCGCACAAGCCGAACCATCGCCACCGGCCTCGTCGCGCTCGTGGTCGGATTCGGCTTCTGGTGGAACTACTTCGACTTCGTCGGCCGCCGCCCACCGCGCCCCGGCGCCCGCAACCGGGTTATCTGGAACTTCGGCCACCTCCCGATGTGGCTCGGCATCGCTGCCGCCGGCGCCGGCATGGTCAGCCTCATCGAACACGCCGCCGACGGCCGCACCCCAAGAGCAACCGCATGGCTGATCGCCGGCTCCACCGCCACGATCGCTATTGCACTCGCTCTCATCGTCGCCACGATGCCTCCCCACGAGGGCAGACGACGTGTGCCCACTTCGCTGCTTGCAGCTGCGCTCGTTTCGCTGGGTCTGGCGGGCGCGCGACCGGACCCCTTGCTCCTCGCCGCGGGCCTCGCGGTGGCACTCGGGCTGGTCTGGTTCGAGGCTTTCGTGCGACACGCCCACGCCGGCACGCCCATCGGGGATCACTAGGACGCTCGACCTGCTCCCC
>JAHDBV010000064.1 GCA_020630195.1 Acidimicrobiales bacterium | reverse complement strand
GGAAGATGATCTCGATGTCGAACACGATGAAGATCATCGCCACGAGGTAGAAGCGGACCGGGAACCGCTGCGGCGGCTCACGTCCCGGGATGATGCCGCACTCGTAGGGAGCGAGCTTCGGCGCCGTGGGGTTCCGGGGTGCCAGCAGACGCGACGCCACGAAGCTCAACGCGGCGAACAACGCGGCCAGGACGAGCAGGGCGAGCGCTGGGAGGTACTGCGACATGGGCGTTCGCTCCTGGTTCTGCGATCAGGCCGTGGCGCCGGCGAGGATCTCGGCTTCGCGCTTGTCCCGGATGTGCAGCTGCCAGCAGAGCAGACCGAACACGAGGCCCGAGAAGAGCGTGAACATGAGCGGGGTGAAGCGGGCACCACCGACGAGCCACGGAATCGGACCGCCACGGTCACGTTCCATGATCACGGTGACGATCGGCTTCTCCGGGTCGGCGGTGGCGACCGGCGGAGCCTGACCGGGCTCGGTGGCCTGCTCCTCGATGCCCTGGACCTGGACGGCCACGAGCTGCTGGGGGCTCCAGAACTGGATGACGTTGCGGGTCTTGATCCAGGCCTTCGTGATCAGTCCGTCGTCGGCTTCGGCGATCGGCTTGCCACCGAAGGTGAAGGCGCCGAACTGCGCCGGCACGTACTCGGCGGTGCTTCCGAAGATCTCCTCGGCGACGAGGAAGGCATCGGCAGAGGACGTCGCCTCGCCGCGCTCGGAGTTGGAGGAGGTCAGATACTGCCAACCCTGGAGATCGACGTCGTTCTCGGAGAAGGCGAGCGCCTGCTGCTGCGCGATGTCGGGATCGTCGGAGCTCGCCCCGACCGACAGGTCGACACCGAACAGGCCATCGACCTCCTCGGTCTCGGCGACGCCGAGGTCACCACGGTTGATCTCGACGAGCTCCCACGACTGGGCCTCACCCTGCCAACCGATCTCGTAGATGACCCAGACGGCGCCCATCAGGAGGTTCCAGCCCATGAGGGCGGCCATCGCGATCAGGAAGCCCGACCGGGTACCCGTGTTGGTGGCGATGAGGAGATAGGTGCCGCCGATGAGGACGATGACACCCACGAGCACCGACAGGAACCCACGGAAGAACGGGTCGAAGGCGATGCCCTCGGAGATCTGGGCGAGCAGCAGCATCACAAGCCTCGGACGTAATCGACGGCGGCCTGAATGTAGTCAGGCGGGAGCATGGCGCCGAAGCCGGGCATCATGCCCTGCCCGGACTGACCGCCACGGCCGTAGCCGCGGCCGGCCTCGGCCCCGTTGTAGACGAACTCGAACATGGCCTGGCTCGTGCGGGGCGGCATCTCGATGACCTCGCACCCGGTGCCGATCCGGCCGTCGGAGAACTCGATGACGTTCACCGCATCGGCCGGCGCCACGAACTCCGCCGGCTCGACGAAGCCGTTGGACGAGTCGTCGACCACGAGGCGGGTGCCGTCACGGTCGTACGGGTAGACGTTGCCGTTGTCGTCGGCCCAGAGGGCGGCGACGAAGCCGCAGTCGGCGAGATCGCCGGCATCGGTGATGATGTACGGCTCCCCGGTTCCGTCGACGGGGATGCCCTTGTCGTCGAGCAGGATCAGCGTGTTGTCCATGGCGAGCACACCGGCTTCGCCGTTCGGACCGATGCCGTCCATGTCGTCGGTGCGCCAGGAGCCGTCGGGCATGAGCCAGGTGTCGTCCGGGAAGTGGTTGAACACCGCGCCGTCGCAGATCGAGAAGCCGATACCGGACGGGTTACCGCCGGCGCAGCCGGCGAACTCCGGATCGAGCAGGTCGACTCCGACCTGGGCCATCACGTCGGCGCCGAGCGACCAACCGGCGGTGTGGCAGCGGGCGCAGCTGTACGACCCGGCGCTGTAGCCGGAGTAGAGGCCCATGTTGAACACGGCCTCACCGATCGTCTCGAACTCACCGGCGGCGATCGAACGCTCGACCTCGGCACGGATGTCGGCCTCGATCTCGTCGGCCTCGGCCTGTGCCGCGATCGACTCCTCGTCGTTCGGATCGCCCTCGTCACCGGCGGCCTGGATGGCGACCGGGTCGAGCGACTGGATCTGGAACCCACGGATGTAGGTGATCAGGTCGTCACCCACCTGCTGCGAGGTGAGCGGGCCACCGCCGGGGGTGCCCCAGGCCGCCATCGGCGAGCCCGGACGACCGAAGTTCAGGATGTACTCGACCTCTTCCTCGGAGTAGCGGAGGAAGAGGTTGTTCAGTGCCGGCGCCGTCCAGGAGGCGTTGGCGATGAACTGGCCGTCGGCGTCCTGGAAGACGTAGGCGGCCACACCACCGACGCCGCCGGCGGCGTGGCAGTTCACGCACTGGGCGCCGTTGGTGTAGAGGTTCTCGCCCCGTCGGGCGAAGGTCGCGTCCCAGTTCTCGATGGCGCCTTCCTGACGGCCGGGCTCGGCCAGCCAGTAGAAGGGCAACGACAGCGAGCACAGGCCGAGGACCACCAGGGCGAACGACAACGAGCGGTCGAGTTTGGGGCCCTCGAGCTCCGCATCACTCAGGTAGGGCTTCTTGTTCGGAGCGAGTTCCATCTCGCTGCCGAGCTCGGCCCGGGCCTGCCGGGTGTTCCGGATCCACAGGACCAGGAACGTGAGGAGAACCAGCGCACCAACGACGAGGCCGATGGCGCGGAACGCGGTTTCTGACATCAGTGACCCTCACCCGCACTCAGGCAGTTCGGACCCTCGGCCTCCTGGCCGGTGGTGTTGACCCCGATCGGGGGTCCCTGGATGACGGTACCCGTGTCCACGATCAGATCACCCGCTGCGTTGACCGACATCGGGAAGCGGTCCATACCCCGGGGAGCCGGACCACCCTTCTTCTCACCGACACGGTTGTACTGCGAGCCGTGGCACGGGCACTCGAACCACTGCGAGGTCTGGCACTCGGGCACGCGGCAACCGAGGTGGGGGCAGGTCTGGAACAGGGCGGTGACGCCCGCCTCGAGACCACCCTGGACCTGCGAGTAGAAGGCGTACTGGGTGCTGGCCTTCTCCACGGCGGCGGCCGGGAACTCGGTGACCCACATCCGGCCCTCGGGCACGTAGAGGAAGCCGTTCCCGGCGACGATGCCGGCCTGGATGTCCGGGATCTTGCCGACGTTGATCTTCGAGCCGAAGCCCGACGAGCCCGACGGCCAGAGGAAGGCGATGCAGGCGGCACCGAAGCTCGACAGGCCCAGACCGAACATCGTGATGATGCCCCGGTTGAGGAACTGGCGACGGGTCACGCCGAGGGTCTCGGGGTCCGGCGGGACGTAGGCGACCGGCGGTGCGGTCGAGGCGGCGACGAGCTCGCCGCGGTGCGCCGAACGGGCCGCGGCCTCGACGGCCGCACCCGACATGGCCGGCTCGGCCTCTTCGGCCTCCTCGGTCAGCTCGACCGGGCGGTCCTTGCGGATGGTCTCCGACGAGAGCTCGCCGATGGCTCCCTGGGTGTCGGACTGGCGGAGGGTGACCCCGATGGCCACCACGGCGAGGAGGGCGATGAGTACGCCACCGATGATGAGGATTTCCATGTCAGTCGATCCCTTTACAGCTCGAAGAAGAGGCCGTCAGCCCAGGGGAAGATGAAGTTGAAGCCCGGCCCTCGGAAGAAGGAACCGATCAGCGTCAACACGGCCCAGAACATCATGTGCACGGTGAAGAGACTCACCGCGAACTTCCGATCTTCCGGTCGGTTGGAGGGATTTCGATCGATGTAAGGCGAGAGGCCCAACGCCACGAGCCCGATGCCCGGAATGGTCACACCGGCGACCATCGGGTGGAACATCGTCAGCAGCTCCTGCAGACCGAGGAAGTACCACGGTGCCTTGGAGGGATTCGGCGTCTGGTTGACGTTGGCGAGCTCCAGAAGTGGGGCGTTCACCCAGATGGAGAAGAAGATCGTGAACGCCGTGACGAAGAGCGCGGCGCCGAACTCGATGATGATCAGGTGCGGCCAGACGTGGACCTTGTCCTGCGGCTTCATCTTGATGTCCTGGATCGACCCGGACTTCACGACCGTCAGGAGACGCTGGGTGTGTCCGGCGGGACCGGTCATGGCCGGCGCCTGGGCCGTGGCGGTCGCCGCGGCCACGGCGACACCGGCGCCGCTGTCGGCCGGTGCCACGGCGGCTCCGGCCGCCTGCTTCTGCTTGGCCGACTTCGACCGCTCGAGCAGGTGCGCGGGGATCTTCGAGGCGGCCTCGGAGGATGCAGCCGACTCGGCCGGGGCATCGGCGGCCGCGCCGGCGTCGCCCTTCGCGGCTTCGGCCTTCTTCCGGGCCTCTTCGGCTCGCTTGCGGAGGTGTTCGGGGATCTCGGTCATGGGGTTCTCTTTCGCGGTCGTCGGGTCGGCGTCGGGAGGTCGCTCAGAGCGGACCCGAGATGCCGCCGTCCTTCCGGACTCGCCAGAAGTGGATGGCCATGAAGATGACGATGACGAAGGGGAGCATCAGCACGTGGAGCACGTACCAACGCAGCAAGGTGTCGGTCCCGATCACGGCACCGCCGAGGAGGACGAACTTCACCTGATCACCGAGCACCGGCGTGAAGCCCATCATGTTGGTCCCCACCGTCACGGCCCAGAGAGCGAGCTGATCCCACGGAAGCAGGTAGCCGGTGAAGGAGAGCAGGAGCGTGAGCTTCAGCAGGATCACACCGATGACCCAGTTGAACTCTCGCGGCGCCTTGTAGGCACCGTGGTAGAAGACGCGGGCCATGTGCAGGAACACCGAGAGCACCATCAGATGGGCGGCCCATCGGTGCATGTTCCGCACGAGCAGACCGAAGGTGACGGCGGTCTGCAGCGACTGGATGTCGTCCCATGCCGCTGCGGCGGTCGGCCGGTAGAAGAACATCAGGAAGATGCCGGTGACCGTCAGCAGGATGAAGATGAAGAACGACAGGCCGCCCAGGCACAGCGTGTAGCTGACCTTGACCGCGTGGCGCTTCACCTTCACCGGGTGCAGGTGGTACAGCACCGAGTTCATGATCACGTAGGAGCGGTTCCGGGGGCTGTCGGTGTAGCCCTTGCGGAACACCGAACCCGGCCGGAACACCGAGCTCCAGAACTGCGAACCCTGCAGATTGTCGACGCTCTGGGTCGAAGCGGCCTGGAGCCGTTCGGCGATCGTCGGCTTGTCTTGGATCGACTTTGCCATCTCGATGTCTCTCGGTTCTCGTGGTGAGTCGTGGGGGTTGGACGATGAGGCTCAGGCGAGGCGCATGCCGTAGCCGTAGCCGTGGGAGCTGGTGCGCTGATGATGGTCCCCGGTGGGGGCGGCGTCGCCGACCTTGCCGAGGATGATCACACCGGTGGGGCAGCGGTCGACGCAGAGTGCGCACCGGGTGCACACGTCGTCGTCGATCGTGAAGATGAAGGCGTCGGAGGGATCGTCGCCGGGCTTGGCGATGCCGTAGGCGTCGGCGATCGCCTCCGTGGGCTGCATGTGGATGCACTTCCACGGGCAGATGTCGACGCAGCCCTCACAGGCGATGCACTCGGACTGGTCGATGTGGATGAACTGCTTCGGCTTGACCGCCTTCGCCAGGTAGTCCGCGTCGACCTCGACGAGCACGTAGTCGTCGCGGAATTCCGGAAGCGGCGGATTGGCATCGGTGACGGTCATCGGATCAGCCCTGCTTCACGAGCGGACGGCCGTACGTCGACTTGACGACGTCGGTCCCGCCCTTGGACTGGTTGCGGGTCTGCCAGATGCGCCACATGGCGACGTGGCCACCGACGAAGACGACGTAGAAGAGCGTGGCGATGCCGTCCGACAGGGTCCGGTAGGTGATGGTCAGCGGGAGCCAGCCACCGTCGGCCTGCGGCTTGAGGATGTCGCCGACACCCCACACGATGCGGTCGGCACGCCAGCTCCACTCGTTCTCCGCCACGGTGAGCCACTGGTGGGGCACGATCCCGTAGGCGAAGAACATCAGGAAGAACACGTAAGCCGAGCCGATCATCGCCTCACCCCACGTGAACGGGGTGCCCACGGGGCGTCGCTTGCCGTACCACGGGATGGCTGCGGTCATGGCGATTGTCAGCACGAGCGAGACGATCAGGGCGACCATCGATCCTCCGTTTGTGAATCGGTGCACAAAGTGTATCCGGGTCCCGACGGGCGGCAGCAAACCGGCCCGGGGGCGCGACGGTCGCGGGACCGACGAACGTTGTCTACCAAAGCCGGACGCATGCGACCACCGTCGGCAGGGGGAGCCTCTCGGAGAGTGAACGCGCGAACCCGTCATGTCGACGGAGCGTGCCGATCCGCGCCACTGGGCGGGATCGGGGGGAGCCGCCACCGATCGACTCCCGATCGGTGGAACGATGCCGATTGAGCAGCGGGGCGATCTGGCCGATTCCGGAGCCGACCGCCTACGCTTGCGACCCGGAATCACGCATCGCCGTCGCGCCAGATCGGCCGGCGGCTCGTCGGAGGCCCACGTGACCGAGATCCCCGAACATCTCCTCGCCCGGACCAAGGCCCGTAAGAAGGACCTGGGCCTGGGTGGCGACGACGCCCCCGCCGCCGGCGGTGCCGGTGGCGGCGACGCCGGCGGGAACGCACCGGTGGCCGCCGCGGCCGCCGCGCCCGCCCCGAAGCCGTCGCCGCTCGACAAGGTGCCGGCGATCGTCGACCCGGAGCCGGAACCCACCCCGCCCGAGCCGCACTACATCACGGCGGCCAAGGAGCGGAAGCGCATGCCGGTGTTCGCCATGCTGCTCGTGGCGACCGTGCCGATCTGGGCCATGTTCTACGCCGGCACGATGCAGGCGCCGCCCGCCGGCGAGTCGATCTTCACCGAGGCCGAGGTGCTCTACTCCGAGATCGGCTGCGCCGGTTGCCACGGCGCCGGTGGTGCCGGCGGCATCGGCTACAAGCTGAGCGACGGTGAGGTGGTCGCCACCTTCCCGGAGCCCATCGACATGATCGTCCACATCGCCCGGGGCTCCAACGCCATCGACGGCGAGGCCTACGGCGATCCGAACCGCGACGGTGGGCAGCGCATCTCGGGTGCCCGTGGTGGCGGCATGCCCGGCCACGCGAACCTGACCGTGCACGATCTCGAGCTCATCGTCCTCCACGAGCGGGTGACCCTCGCCGGCGAGGACACCTCCTCCGAGGCCTACCAGGCCTGGATCGAGGAACTCGAGGCCCACTCGAACGAGGCCAACGTCGGCGACCACATCGACGACCTCCTCGCCTGCGCCGACCCGGCCTACACCCCGGGTGCGACGAACTCGGCCGAGGAGTTCAAGGTCGGCGACTTCGTCTGCCCCGGCCCGCACGGCCACGCCGGTGACGAGGTCGCCGCCGGGGAGTGATCCCCGGTCCGCCACCCGGACCACCGAACGAAACGATCCGAACGGCCCCGCTCCGGCGGGGCCGTTCCGCGTTCGCCGGGCACGGCGATGACACCACCGACGTATCGTCCACCACACTGGAGGGGTGACGATGGTCCGAGGCTGCGTACGGCGGCTCAAGCGAACGGCGGGGAACGCCGATGACCGCAAGGTGCCCCACTCCGCCGCCCGACGCTTCATGGTCGCCCTCGTGCCCGTCGCCATCCTGCTCGCGGCCGGTGGCCAGGGTTCGGCCGGGGCCCAGGACGACGCCCCCACACGGGCCCTGCCCGAGGACGCCCGCTACGTCATCGACACGAACGACGTGCCGATCACGGCGGAGCTGCGTGACGACGTCGCCCATTTGACCGACGTCGCCCACCTCGAGGCCGAGATCCTCGCCGACCTCGGTGTGGGTCCGGTGGCCGCCGCCGGCGCCCCCGGCATCCGGGTCAGCTGGGGCAACACCGTGCCACCGGCGGATGCCCGGGTGGCGATCGAGAGCGCCGTGGCCACCTGGGACGCCGCCCTCGTGACCAACAACGGCGTCGACGTGCGCGTGTACTGGCACGCGTTCAACAACAACGGTCTGCTCGGTTTCGCCGGTCCCAACGGCATGGTCGACAACCAGCTGCTCGCCGACTTCGGCCACCCGACGGTGCTACCGACGGCCTCGAACTACCCGATCGCCACGGTCAACCAGCTCCTCGGCTACGACGCCAACGGCTCGTCGCTGCCCGAGGTCGAGGTGCACCTCAACGCCGACCTCTACGGCTCGACCTGGTACACCGGCAGCGGCAACCCGGGCTTCGGAGAGCTCGACCTCGAGACCGTGATGCTCCACGAGGTCGGCCACGGCCTCGGATTCCTCGGCTCGGCCGAGAACGGCTCGATCACCACCGCCGAGGTCTTCGTGTTCGACGAGCACGTGCACCACGGCACCTCGCCGCTGCTGAGCCAGCCCAACCCCAGCTCGCACCTCACCCAGGGCAACCTCTTCTTCGACGTCGGCGGCGGCACCCGCTACGAGGTCTACGCCCCCGGCCTCTGGCAGGAGGGCTCCTCGTACTCCCACCTCGACGAGTCGGCCTACCCCGCCGGTTCCAGCGGTGCGCTCATGACCCCGACGTTGTCGACCGGGGAGACCGGCCGGATCATCGACCTGCCGACGCTGCAGATCATGGAGGACATGGCCTGGGAGCTGAAGGCCCCGACCACGCCGCCGCAGTTCACGAGCCTGACCGCCACCGGGGAGACCGTGAACGTCTCCTGGACGCTGAACACCGCCACCGCCCCGTCGCTCTACCGGGTGGAGGCCTACGAAGGCGGCGATCTCGTCGGCCTGCGCTCCACGACGGCGAACTCGACCTCGTTCGTGCGACTCGAGACCGACGCCTCCCACGAGATCCGCATCACCCCCTACTTCGGCTCGGCTCCCGGCGGCACGGCCAGCCAGAGCATCACCACCCCGGGCCAACCCAACCGGCCCGACATCGTCGGCGCAACCGGCGACGGTGACTCGATCGTGGTGTCGTGGAGTACGCCGAACGCCGGCGCCAGTGCCATCACCGGCTACCGGGTGGAACGCTCGACCGGTGTGGGTGACTGGGCCTTCGTCGGCACCACGTCCAACACCCAGATGAGCGTCAACGGCCTCGGCGACGGGGTGTGGCAGTTCCGGGTGCGAGCCAGCAACGCCGTCGGCGACGGTGCCTGGGGCCAGAGCCAGCCGCTCGGCTTCGCCGATCTCGTCCGGCCCGTGCCACTCGACGGTGAGATCGCCCGCCTGTACAACGCCTACCTCCAGCGAGACCCCGACCCGGGCGGCCTCGACTACTGGCGGGGGCAGCGCATCGGGGGCGCACCGGCCGCCACGATCTCGAACTCCTTCGCCGGCTCGGCCGAGTTCGCCGACACCTACGGCCCGCTCACCAACACCCAGTTCGTCGAGCTCGTCTACCAGAACGTGCTCAACCGGGCACCCGACAGCGGCGGCCTCGCCTACTGGGTCGGCCAGCTCGACAACGGCGTCAGTCGTGGTGCGGTGATGTCGGGGTTCGCCGAGTCCGACGAGTTCGTCGGCCAGACGGGCACGGTGCAGGCCGGTGGCCCGAACGAGGGCGCCACCACCCGGCTCTACCTCGCCTTCTTCAAGCGTCTGCCCGACGCCGGCGGCCTCGCCTTCTGGAGCGGCCAGCTCGACGGCGGCAACACGGTGAACAACGTGGCCGCCGGGTTCGCCGGGTCGGCCGAGTTCGACGCCGCCTACGGCTCACTCACCGACGGCGACTTCGTGGTCCTCGTGTACAACAACGTGCTCGACCGTGGCCCCGACGCCGGCGGACTCGCCTACTGGTCGGGTCAGCTCGCCGGCGGTCTCGACCGCGGCGTGCTCGTCGGCCAGTTCGCCGAGTCCGACGAGTTCGTCTCCAAGACCGGCACCCTGCCGTAGAGCTCCGCCCGGCCCGAATCGTCAGCCGACGTCGAGCGTGGCGGCCACCCGGCCGGCCGCTTCGATGGTGCGATCGATGTCGGCCTCGGTGTGGGCGAGGCTCGGGAACAGCGCCTCGTAGGGGCCCGGCGCGAGCGCGATGCCCTCGGCCAGCATGCCGTGGAAGAACGGGGCGAAGAAGCCGGTGCCGGCCGCGGCGTTCGCGTCGTCGAAGTTCCGCACCGGCTGGTCGGTGAAGAACAGGCCGACGAGCGGACCGATCGACGGTGCCCACACGGGCACCCCGGCGCCCGAGATCGCCTCGGTGAGCCCGCCGGCGAGCCGGGCGGCCAACGCCGTGAGCTGCTCGTAGCGGTCGGGCGTGAGCTGGCGGATCGCGGCGAGACCGGCGGCCGTGGCGAGCGGATTGCCCGACAACGTGCCGCCGTGGAAGACCGGGCCGAGCGGGGAGACCGAGGCCATCACCTCTCGGCTCGCGCCGAACGCCCCGACGGGCAGACCGCCGCCGATCACCTTGCCGAAGCACCAGACATCGGGCTGCACCCCGGTGAACTCGGCCGCCCCGCCCGCGGCGAGGCGGAAGCCGGTGATCACCTCGTCGAAGAGCAGGAGTGCGCCGACCCGGTCGCACTCGGCCCGGACGGCCTCGAGGAAGCCGGGTTCGGGGCCGACGAGGCCCATGTTCGCGGCCACCGGCTCGATGGCCACCACGGCCACGCTCTCGTCGAGCGTGGGCACGGTGTTGTAGTCGACGATGCGGGTGTCGGCGACGGTGCCGACCGTGACCCCGGCGGAGGCGGGCACGCCGCCCACCGAGGCCTCGGGCCCCGTGGCCACGGCCGAGCCGGCCGAGACGAGCAACGAATCGACGTGGCCGTGGTAGTTGCCGGCGAACTTCACCACGGTGTCACGCCCGGTCGCCCCGCGGGCGAGTCGGATCGCGGAGGTGGCGGCTTCGGTGCCGGACGAGGTCATCCGCAGCATCTCGATCCCTGGCACCCGCTCGGCCACGAGCTCGGCCAACTCCACCTCGGCCCGGGTGGGCGCACCGAACGAGGTGCCGAGATCAGCAGCGGCGTGCACCGCGGCGAGCACGCCCGGATCGGCGTGGCCGAGGATCGAGGCGCCGTAGGACTGGACGTAGTCGAGGTAGCGGTTGCCGTCCTCGTCCCAGACGTGGGCACCCTCGGCACCGGCGACGAAGTAGGGCGTGCCACCGACCGACCCGAAGGCCCGCACGGGCGAGTTCACACCCCCCGGCAGCACCTCCACGGCCCGGTCGAACAGGGCGGTGTTCTCGGTCTGGGGACGCTGGGTGTCACTCACCCGGACAGTCTGTCAGCGATCAGCCCCGACGGAGCAGTTCGGCCACCTCGCCGGCGAGGTAGGTGAGGATCATGTCGGCACCCGCACGCTTGATCGAGGTGAGCGTCTCGATGGCCACGGCGTCGCCGTCGATCCAGCCGTTGGCGGCCGCGGCCTTCAACATCGCGTACTCACCCGACACGTGATAGGCGGCGACGGGCACATCGGTGGCGTCGCGGGCCTGGCGCACGATGTCGAGGTAGGCGACGGCCGGCTTCACCATGATCATGTCGGCGCCCTCGGCGAGGTCGAGCTCGATCTCGAGCATGGCCTCCCGGGCGTTGCGGGGGTCCTGCTGGTAGGTGGTGCGGTCGCCGCCATCGGCGATCTCGACCTCCACGGCGTCGCGGAAGGGGCCGTAGAAGGCGCTCGCGTACTTGGCCGCGTACGCCAGGATCGGGATGTGTGGCTGGGCCGCCTCGTCGAGGGCGTCACGGATGGCGGCCACCTGGCCGTCCATCATCCCGGACGGGGCGACCACGTGGGCGCCGGCCTCGGCCTGGGCCACGGCGGCCCGCCGGTACAGCTCGAGCGTGGCGTCGTTGTCGACGTGTCCGTCGGTGTCCACGATGCCGCAGTGGCCGTGTGAGGTGTACTCGTCGACACAGAGATCGGCGATGAGCACCATGTCGTCACCGAGATCGGCTCGCAGGGCTCGCAGGGCCCGCTGCACGATGCCCTCGGGGTTCCAGGCCTCGGAACCCTCGGGATCCTTCGTGGCCGGGATGCCGAACAGCACCATCGCGGGCACGCCGAGCGAGACGAGTCGTTCGGCCTCGGCCCGCAGCGAGTCGACGGTGTGCTGCACCACACCCGGCAGCGAGTCGATCGGGACCGGCCGGTCGCCGAGCTCGCGGACGAACATCGGGGCGATCAGATCGTCGACGCCGAGGCGGGTCTCGGCGACCAGGCGACGCATCGCCGGGGTCCGCCGGAGCCGCCGGAGCCGTCGTTCGGGGAAGCTCATGACCGCGACCCTAGGGCGTCGCCCTCGGCCCACCACCGGCCGGCCGCCTCGACCATCGAGGCGATGTCCGGGCGCTCGGCCACGAGCACCCGATCGTCCCCGACCCACTCGGCGGCGGCCGCCGCCGTGGTGGCCCCGAGGGCGAGGACCGTGCCCGGTCGCCCCACCGTCGCGAGCGACGCCACGCCCGACGGGGCGAACACGGCCACGAGGTGGACGGCGTCGAGCCGCTCGGCCGGGACCGGTGCATCGATGGCCTCGGTCCGGTACGCCGGAACGAACACGACGTCGTCGTGGTCGGCGAGCGCCGCGGCGAGCGCCGAGCTCCGGTTCTCCACGATCGGTGCGACGATCCGATCGGGTGCCGCGGAGCGGGCGGACGCCAGTTCGGCGGCGTCGGAGAACGCCGGCTCCCGCACGGGGAACCGACCGTCGGCGACGGATGCGGTGGCCGCACCCACGACCGTCATCGACCAACGGGCGAGCGCCGGCGGCCATGCGGCATCGAGGGCCTCGACCGCGGCGGGCGAGGCGACGGCCAGCACACCCGGCCCCGCACGGAGGGCCTCCTCGAGACGGGAGCGGAGGCCGTCGACCCCGTCGCTCGGTGGCGCGGTGGTGGTGATCTCGACGCCGTCGACCAGGGCGCCGGCGGCGGTGAAGGCGGCCACCGTCGGGTCGAGGCGACCCGAGGCCCGGGCGATCAGGATCCGCAACCCCGAGAGGTCGCGTCCGCTCATGCGAGCCGGGCCCGCAGCTCGTCGGCCAGTTCGACCCCGAGGGCGGGGTCGACGTCACCGGCCACCCGGTGCTCCTCGAGGCGGTCGCCGTCGGCGAGGACCCCGGTGATGGTCAGGTGATCGGCGACGAGCACGGCGTGGGCCCCGGCGGGTAGATCGCAGTCGCCACCGAGACGTCGCAGGAACGCACGCTCGACATCGAAGACCCGATGACTGTGGTCGTCGTCGATGCGGCGGAGCAGCCCGGCGATCCGATCGTCACCGGTGCGGCATTCGACGGCCAGGGTGCCCTGGCCCACCTGGGGGACGAACACGTCGGGCTCGAGCAGATCGACCACACGATCGTCGATGCCGAGCCGTTCGAGGGCCGCGGCGGCCATGACGATGGCGGCGAGCGGCTCGTCGCCGTCGAGCCGCCCGAGACGCGTGGCGATGTTGCCGCGGATGCCGGTGACGGTCAGATCCGGGCGGAGGCGGCGGAGCTGCACGGCCCGGCGAGCCGAGCCCGTGCCGACGGTCGCCCCCTCGGGCAGGTCTTCGAGGCGGGCACCGACGAGGGCGTCCCGTGCGTCACCACGGGGTGGCACGGCCACGAGGTCGAGCCCGTCGGGGGTGATGGCCTGGAGGTCCTTGGCGGAGTGGACCGCCAGATCGGCCGCTCCCTCCAGCACGAGGGCCTGGATCTCCTTGGAGAAGACTCCCTTGCCGCCGATCTCCGAGATCGGGACGTCGAGCCGACGATCGCCCTCGGCGGCGCGAGCGACGAACTCGATCTCGACATCGGGTTCGACCGCGCGCAGCATGTCGGCGACCGTCTCGGCCTGCCAACGGGCGAGCGGAGAGGTCCGGGTGGCGACCCGGACGATCACGACAGGTCGAACAGTTCGCGCAGCGCCTTGGCCAGGCGGTCGCCCTGGTGGGTGCCGGAGGCCTCACGCAGACGCACCGTCGGCTCGTGGAGGAGCTTCTTCACGATGCCGACCGTGAGGGCGTCGAGCGCCTCACGCTGCTTGTCGTCGAGCGGGCCGAGGCGCTTGCCCAGACGCTCGAGTTCGGACTGACGCACGGCTTCGGCGGCCCGGTGGAGCTCACCGATGAGCGGGGCCACCTCGCGGGCCGTGCCGGCCGCGGCGTACTTGTCGATCTGGGTGTCGAGCACCGTGCGGGCTTCGGCGGCCGCGGCATGGCGGGCTTCGAGGTTGCGGGAGGCGAAGGCCTGCAGGTCCGTGAGTGAGAGCAGTGCCACGCCGTCGCGACGGGCGACCGCCGCGTCGACGTCTCGCGGCACGGCGAGATCGAGCAGCAGCACCGGGCGCGACCCGAGATCGGCGGCGTCGGCCAACTCGGGCGTGATCACGGCCGTGGGTGCGGCGGTGGCGGCGACCACGACATCCGCGAGCGCGAGTTCGGGGCCGAGGTCGCCGAAGTCGGCGACGGTGGCGCCGAGGTCGGCGGCGAGTGCGTCGGCGGTGGTCCGCGTCCGGTTCGCCACGACGAGATCGATGTCGCCGCGGCGGGCCATGGCGGCCATCACGCCGGCGCCGACCTCACCGGCGCCGACCATCAGCACTCGGGCACCGTCGAGCGAGAACCCCTCGGCGTCGATGAGCTCGAGCGCCGCCTGGGAGATGGACGCCGTTCGGCGGCCGATCTCGGTCTCGGTGCGGACACGTTTGCCACCGATGAGCACGTGGGTGAAGAGCAGATCGAGCACGGGGCCGGTCATGCCGGCCAGCCGGGCCCGTTCCCAGGCGGTGCGGACCTGCCCGAGGATCTCGTGCTCACCGAGCACGGCCGAATCGAGCCCTGCCGCCACCTGGAAGGCGTGGGCGCTGGCCTCGTCGGCGTAGTGCACGTAGAGGTGCTGATCGAACTCGTGGGCACCGACGCCGGTGACCATGGCGAGGGCCCGCCGGACGTCCTCGAACGCATCGTGGAAGCGCTCGGCGTGCACGTAGACCTCGGTCCGGTTGCACGTGGCGAGCACGACGGTCTCGGACACGGCGGCGCCGTTGTCGACCTCGGTGGAGAGCTTCACGGCGTCGTCGGCGGAGAGCGCCATGCGCTCCAGCAGCCCCAGGGGCGCCGATCGATGGTTCAGGCCGATGGCGACGATGCTCATGTCAGACTCCAGTCAAGCAACGTCGAGGCCGTCCGCACCATTCCTGCGGCCGTGAGGTTGGTCACGCCGGCCGGGTTGGTCCGATTTCTCACGATGTGGCCCCCAGCGGCACACCGTGACCGTCGCCGGCCGCCGAACCCCGCTGCTGGTAGAAGCTGAGGATCTGCAGCTCGGTGGCGAGGTCGACCGGGCGCACGGCGATGTGGTCGGGCAGGACGAGTGTCGAGGCCGTGAAGTCGAGGATCGAACGGATGCCGGCGGCGACGAGCGCGTCGGCCACGGTCTGGGCGGCGGCGGGCGGCACGGCGATGATCGCGGCGGCCGCACCGACGTCGTCGACCACGTCGGCGAGTTCGTCGAGATGGCGGACCGTGTGACCGGAGATGGTGGAGCCGACGACGGACCGGTCGATGTCGACCAGTGCCTTCACCGGGAAGCCCCGGCTCGACAGGCCGGTGTAGTTCGACAGCGCCCGGCCGAGGTTGCCGACCCCGACGATGATGACGGGCCATTCCGACGACAACCCGAGTTCGGAGTTGATCCGGAACACCACGTACTTGACGTCGTAGCCGACCCCACGGGTGCCGCTGATCCCGAGCGAGGCGAGATCCCGACGCACGGTGGCGGGGTTGGTGGCGGTCTTCTCGGCGAGATGGTCGGACGAGACGGTGACCTCACCGTCCGCGTCGGCGTCGAGCAGGGCCCGCAGGTACGCGGGCAGCCGGCCCACGGTGGCGGAGGAGACGTCGCTCGACACCCCGCCAGGTTATCCCGATTTCACAAGTTCACGAAGGGCCGGTCCCGAGTTCAGGCGGGGTCTCCCGCCGACAGATCCCGACGCCGGACCTTGCCGATCGCGGTCTCGGGCAACGCCGTGCGGATCTCGATCCGATGCGGGACCTTGTAGCGGGCGAGGTGCCGGTCGCAGTGCCGGACGAGATCGGCGGTGTCCACCTCCACGCCGGGCTCGGTCACGACGTGGGCGACCACACGCTCCCCGGTGCGGGCGTCGGGTTCACCGGTGACCGCCGCCCGGGCGACACCCGGATGCTCGACCAGGGCACGTTCGACCTCGATGGGATGCACGTTGAACCCCGACACGATGATCAGGTCCTTGATCCGGTCGACGATCGTCAGATGGCCACTGTCGTCGACGACGGCCAGGTCGCCCGTGCGGAGCCACTCCCCCGACGACTCCACACCGTCGGGCCCCCAGTAGCCCGGCGACACCATCGGACCACGGACCCAGACCTCACCGACGTCGCCGATGAGGACATCGGCCCCGGAGGCGTCGACGAGGCGCACCTCCACCCCCGGCATGGGCGGGCCGACCGAACCCCGGGCGACCTCGACCCCGACGGCGGAGGCCACCGTGCCGGAGGTCTCGGTGAGGCCGTAGCCCTCCGAGATCCGCAGGCCGAGACGGGCCTCCACGGCGTCGGCCACACCACGGTCGAGACGGGCCGCCCCGCTGAACGCGATCTGCACGGTCGAGAACGCCGAGGCGTCGATGTCGTCGGACGTGGCGAGGGCGGCCCACAGGTTCGGCGGGGCGGGCACGATCGTGATGCCCTCCTCGGCCACGAGCCGGGCGAGGTGCTCGGGTGCGGCCGACGCGCTCAGCACGGCCGTGGCGCCGACGGCGAGTGCGAGGTGCACGGTGATGTTGAGCCCGAGCACGTGGAACAGGGGCACCACCCCGAGCGCCGCATGACGCATGGCCGGGTCGAACGCACCCGTGGCGAGGATCGAGTCGATGCTGATCGACAGGTTGTGATGGGTCAGCACCGCCGGACGGGACGGTCCGGCCGTCCCGGAGGTGAGCAGCATCACCGCCGGGTCGCCGCCGTCGACCTCGACGACCGGTGCGGGTTCGTGCGTGACGAGATCGGCGAAGCCCGGCCCGCTCACGTCGAGCAGCGGAGTGACGGCGGCGAGCAGCGCCCGGTCGACCTCGTCGGCGAGGTCGACGACGACCCGGTCGAGCTGGAGCTGCTCGAGCTCACGCACCAGCTCGGAGTCGGGTGAGCGCGGATTGAGCGGCACCGTGACCGCCCCCAGGCCGACGATGGCGAGGTGCAGCACGACGAAGCGCTCGTCGTGGCCCCCGAGCAGACCGATGCGCTGGCCCCGGGTCACGCCGGCGGAGGTGAGCCCGCCACGGGCTCGAGCGGTGAGATCGGCCAGCTGGGCCCGTGAGAGCCGCTGATCTCCGGCCACCAGGGCGAGCCGGTCGGTGGTGGGATCGGCGAGGAGTCGGGACGTGAGATTCACGTGGGGTATTCCACCACATCCGGGGCGGTGGACGATGGTCCCGAAACCACTCTCCGTGGTCCCAACCGACCTCAGCGCCGCCGTGGCACGTCGATGACTTCCATGTGATCAGCCCTGCACCCACTCGACGACGAGCCACCCGCCTCACCCGTGGACTCGTGGCGTCGTTGCTGGTGTTGATGTCGATGGTCGCCGCGGGAGGCGCGGCCGGTGCGGCCGATCCGCCGGCCGAGCAGGCCTTCGTCGACGCACTCAACCAGATCCGGGCCGCCGAGGGCCTGCCGCCACTCGAGGTCGACACCGAGCTCACCATCGCCGCCCGCTCGTGGACCGATGCGATGGTCGCCGACGCCGACGGGGGTGCCGGCCGCGGGGCGCTCGCCCACGCCTCCGACCTCTCGGTGGGTGTGACCGTCTACTGGATCAAGCTGGGCGAGAACGTCGGCTACGGACCGAGTGTCGAGGTGCTCGTCGACGCCTTCGTCGACTCCCCCACGCACTACCGCAACATCATCGACCCCGACTTCGAGAGCATCGGCGTGGGCGTGAGCTACGACGCCGAGGGCACCATGTGGACCACGCACCGGTTCATGGTCGCCGACGGCGACGCGGCCCCCGCTCCGGAGGTCCTCGCCTTCACCGAGGACGACGAGGCCCCGACGGACGACACCGTCGACACGACGCCGGAGCCGACCGCCGCCGACGCCGAGACCACACCGGTCGTCGACACCGTCGACCCGACCGAGGGTCTGAGCGAGAGCGCGAAGCGCACCATCGAGGTCTACGCCGGCATCGGCGACGAACTCACCGGGCTCGGTCTCTGAGGTCGTCCCCCTAGGCGAGGACGAGCAGCTGGATCGCCGTCGCGGCGAACAGTGCGAGCAGCAACACGGCGAGGGTGATGACGGTGGCCGGTCTCATGCGGGTCGTTCTCCCATCGTGGGCCGGGTGGAGAGCTCCACCGGCACGCTGACGCCGGTGCCCTCGGCGGGCCGCAGCGTGATCTGATCGCCTTCGGCGGCGCCGAGCTCCAGTGCGGCCGATGCCCGGTCGATCGCCACCGACAGCAGGCCGTAGGAGTCGATGACGAGGCCGATGCCGCCGCCGGCGATGTCGCCGTAGGTCCCGCAGCGCTGTGCGGTGCGGGTGGCCCGCGGTGCGGTGACCGACACGGCCGGACCCCAGGCGGCCAGCTCCACCGGATCGACGTTGAGCTGGAGGTTGCCGAAGTGATCGACCCAGAGCACCTCGGCCTGGATCGCCCCGTCGTCGTCGGTCTGGCTGATCGGGATGACCCCGGGCAGCAGGAGCGCCGGGTCGATCTCGGTGCCGAGCTCGGTGAACGGGGTGCCGTTGCACAGTGCGGCGGCGACGGGGGCGAACACGTCCCGCCCGGCGAAGGTGGCACCCGGGGCCGGGAGGTGGTGGGTCGGATCGTCGAGGACGACGGCCCGGTCGGCGCCACCCACCATCGACACCGCCGAGGCGAGCAGGCCGTTGTCGGGCCCGACGAGATAGCTCTGCCCCTGCCCGACCTCGACCGCCACGGCCTTGCGATCGGTGCCCACACCGGGATCGACCACGGCGAGCACGATGCCGGCCGGCAGGTACTGGGCGGCGCGGGCGAGCATCAGCGAGCCGGCCCGCACGTCATGGGCGGGGATCTCGTGGCTGATGTCGAGCACACCGACGCCGGGGGCCAGGGAGGCGATCACACCTTTGACCACGGCCACCGACTCGTCGGCGGACCCGAAGTCGGAGAGGAACGAGATCGTGTCGAATCGGAGGGACATCGGTGCCGACGGTAGCGGCGGGTCGGGCGGCAGGGTCCGGTCGTGGCGGGCGGCTCAGCCGCCGAGTTCCACCGAGCGGTCCCGGGCCGCGGCCACGGCGTCGATGAACGCGGCCCGCACGGCGTTGCGCTCGAGCACACCGAGCCCGGCCGCGGTGGTGCCGGCCGGCGTCACGACGGCGGCCCGCAGATCGGCGGCCGACTCGTCGCCCGTGAGCATCTCGCCCGCACCACGGATCGTCTGGATGGCGAGGGTCGTCGCGACGGGGCGGGGCAGGCCGGCACTGACCCCGGCGTCGATCATCGCTTCGGCCACGAGGAACACGTACGCCGGACCCGAACCCGACAGCCCGGTGACGGCGTCGAGGAGGTGCTCGGGAACCCGCTCGACGGCACCGACGCCACCGAGGATGCCGGCGGCCCAGTCGAGGTCGTCGTCGGTGGCGGTCGAACCGCCGGCGATGGCCGACGCGCCGAGTCCGACCAGCGCCGGGGTGTTCGGCATGGCCCGGACGACCCGCGCACCCGGGGCGGCGGCCTCCATGGCGCCGGTGGTGATGCCGGCCGCGACCGACAGCACCCGCTCGACCCCGTCGAGGTCGGCGAGGGCGGTGGTCACGAGGTGGGGCTTCACGGCGATGACGGCGTCGACCGCTCGCAGCGGCGTGTCGCGGATCTGGACACCCGGCAACAACTCGGCGAGGGCCGATCGTGCGGGAGCCGAGGGCTCGATGACGGCGAGCTGGCCGACGGGCGCCCACCCACCGGCGAGGCCCGCCAACAGGGCCGAGCCCATTCGTCCGCCACCGATCATCTGGAGGGCCGTCATGGGGCGCAAGGTAGCGGGTGCGCCGGCCCGACATCGGTGCGGCGCTTCCCCAAGTACCGCGGCCGGGTCGGGCCGGCACTCGGCAACCTACGAACGTATTCGAGCGCAGACAAGCGCAGACGGGGAGAAAGGGACGAAGGTCAGGTGAACTTCGACGCGTAGCCGATCCGCATCGCGGGGCGGAACCATCGCTCGGTCGCCTCGTACAACGAGCCGAGCACCCGGTCGAGTTCGTCGTCGGTGGACACCAACTGGTTGGGGAGTTGGCCGACGAGGTAGACGGCGTCCTCCTCCCCGATGGCCAGATGCACGCCGTACGAGCCGATGTTGCGGCGGAGCAGATGCTCGTAGAGCTCGCCGTGGTTCTCGATCGGTGCCGGCATCAGATAGGTCTCGTAGGCGAGGGTCCGCTGCCGCAGGTGGAAGCGGATCGTGAAGACGTCCTTCTGCTCACCGAGCACGCGGACGAACCACCGGCGGGATCCGGCGACGTCGGGCTCGACGGCAGCCACCATCGGGTTCTCGGCGAGCTGGTCGGCCAGCCACCGGTCGATCCGGGCTTCGAGCTCGTCGAGTTCGGCCGGGGTACGTGCGTCGGTGCCCATGGCGCGACCGTACCGAAACGAGACCGGTGGACGCCCGGCCGGGTCAGGCGGCGGAGGTGGCGGCGTCCGGGCAGCGCACGAGATCGCGGGCCACGGCGTGGCGGTAGACCTGCTGGAGCGCCTCGGCCGCGGTCGACCAGGTGTAGGCGCGGGCCCGTCGTGCGGCCGTGGTCGACAGGCGCCGGGCATGCACCGGATCCCCGAGCACCCGATCGATGTGGCGGGCGAACTCCGCGGGATCACGGTTCTCGACGAGCTCACCGGTGCGGCCGGGGTCGACGAGCGTGAGCAGACCACCGACCGCCGAGGCGATCACGGGCGTTCCACACGCCTGGGCCTCGAGGGCGACGAGCCCGAACGACTCCGACCGGCTCGGCACGACGCACACGTCGGCCGCCCGGTAGTACGTCGAGAGCAGGTGGTGGGGCTGCGGTGGCACGAACCGGACCCGGTCACCCAGGTCGAGCTCGTCGATGAGGGCGTGGATGCGGGCCAGTTCGGCCTCACCCTGCGACCCGGAGGCGCCGCCGACGACGAGCAGGACGGCCTCACGGTCCTCGAGCATCGCGAGGGCCCGGACCGCCACGTCGAGACCCTTGAGCGGCTGGATGCGGCCGACGAACAGCAGGACGTGCTCATCGCCGACCCCGATGGCGTCACGAGCCCCTCGGGGAGATCCGGGCGAGAAGAAGGCGTGGTCGACGCCGGGCGTGACGACACGGATCCGATGGGGGTCGGCCCCGTAGTGACGCCGGAGCTGTTCGGTCTCGGCGTCACAGTTCGACACCACCACCTCGGCACAGGCCATCACGGCGGCTTCGGCCCGTGCCCGCGACTCCGGCTCCGGGTCGCCGAGCTCGGCCTTCACCCGGGCGAGGGTGTGGAACGTCGTGACGAGCGGGATCGACAGGCGTTCCTTCACCTGGAGCCCGGCCACACCACTCAGCCAGTAGTTGGCGTGGATCACATCGGCGGGGTCGTGCTCGAGATCATCGCCGACCCAGTCGGCGAACTCCGACACCACCGAGGGCAGGTCTTCCTTGGCGAGGTCGGTCGGCCCGGCGGGCACGTGCACCACCTCGAAGTTGGGTTCCACGCGGACCCGCTTCGGCAGATCGTCGCTCCAGCGACGGACATAGACCCGGGTCCGCACCCCGGATGACGCCAGCGCGGAGACGAGTTCGCGGACGTAGACGTTCATGCCGCCACCGTCGCCGGTGCCCGGCTGGGCGAGCGGCGAGGTGTGGAGGGACAACACGGCCACGGAACGCACGTCGGAATGCAACGCCGTCACCATCGCCCGTCTTCCCGATCGGGTCAGTTCTCGTCGGGGCCGAGGAACGACCGGTACACCTGGAGCAGCGCCTTGCGCTGCTCCTCGCTGAGCTCGGCCGCACGACGGATGGCCGTCTCGAGGTCGGTCGGGTCGGGCCCACGATCGGCGTCGAGGATCCCGGCCCGCACGTACAGGCTCTCCGAGGAGATGTGCAGGGCGTTGGCGATCTGCTGGAGGATCTCCGCCGAGGGTCGGCGGAGGCCACGCTCGATCTGGCTCAGGTACGGATTCGAGACACCGGCGAGCTCCGCGAGGCGGCGCACCGACAGCTCGGCGAGACGACGCTGCTCCCGGATGAACCCGCCGAGGTCGGCGCCGCGCTTGTCGGCGTCGTCCGACGCGGTGGCGTCGGTCTCGAGCTCGGGCTCGTCGGGGGTGACGTCGTCGGCCATCAGCTCAGCAGCGAGTCGACGGAGGCTTCCCCGTCCCGGTAGCGGCGGGCGATCTCGCCCTGGAGGAGATCGATCCGGTCGAACAGCGCACGGCGGGTGCCGGACAGCGACCGCTCGAACTCACCGAGCTCGTTCACGAGACCGCCCAGGCGATCGTCGTCGAGCTCGGCCACACCCGCCAGATCGGACGGGGAGGCGATGGCGTCGAGCCGGGCGACGAGGGCCTCGGCCACGGGGCCCGGGTCCTCGACGGTGACCCGGCGGGTGCCGGCACCACCACCGGCGCCGTCGGTGAGGATGTCGGGCAGTTCGAACAACAGCTCGTTGAGGTCGCCGGTGACCGTGCCGGACCGACGGCCGACCTCGTGGCCCACGATGTCGAGACGACCCTGGGAGAGGCGGCGGGCGAACGACACGGCGGTCTCACCGGCGGCACACTCGGCCCGGACGGAGCGGAGTCGATCCATCGTCCAGTCCGCGAGGGCTTCGGACGTGGTGTCGGCGACGAGGGCTTCGAGCTCGGGGATCACGGACCCACGATACCGGCCGACTCGGCCCGTGGCCGGGTGAACCCGATCCGTGGTGGCCGATCAGGTCAGCAGCAGGAACAGCGGTGCGGTGAGCAGGTGGCTGTCGAGCCGACGCAGGCCGGGGGCCCAGGCATTGCCCCGGGGCAGGATCGCGGAGGCCGCGACGGGCCCCAGCACGGCGCCGATCGCGGCCAGGAGGGCGAACGCGGGCATCGTCGTCGAGGTGAACGGGTCGGGCGGGAACGTGATGAGTGCGTAGGTGACGACGGCCTGGGCGACGAGACCGGCGATGGGGCCTTCGATGGCGTTCGGCGCACCCGAGCCGATGAGGAAGTCGCCCATCTCGTAGGCGCTCACCAGCAGCAGCACGACGAGGAAGGCGCCCGGCTCGTCGATCCGGAGCGCCACGAGGGAGCCGGCCGCCAACCCGGCCGGCAACGACGAACGCACGAGGGTCTCGGCGAACGAGGTCCCCCGGGCGTCGGTCCCGACCGTGGCGAGGGCGTAGGCGGTGAGGGCCAGGGTCGCCACGATCACCACGAGGCCGAGCCCGAATCGTTGCCCGAAGCCGGCGGCGGCGACCACGACGGCCGCCGCGGCCGTCATGCGACGGTCGGACAGGGCATGGCGTGACCAGGCGAACCCGGTCTGCAGACCGGCGACGGCGGCGGTGACGACGAGGGTGACGAGTGCCAGCCAGGCGCCGTAGCGCAGGCTCGCCGCCAGCAACACGAACCAGACGACGCCGAGGGTGACCTTGGGGCCGGCCACGTCGTAGGGCACCGCGTAGCGCTGGGTCTCCCACCGTCGTTGGCGTTTCCGGTAGCGGTCTTCACCGGCGCGGCGGCGGGCGTCGCGCACCCGCTGCAGCGGGTTGGCCGGGCCGTCACCCGCCTCGGTGTCCGACAGCGGGGCACCGACCACCGCGGAGGTGGCCATGGCGTCGTCGACGAACGGCACCGGATCCGGCGTGACCGGCTCGGACCGCACCGCGGCGGCTGCTTCGGTCGGCGGCGGCCCGGCGTCGGGCACGGTCGGCTGGGCCGAGGTGAACCCCCACGACTCGTCGGGCGAGGCGGCGGGGGTGGCGATCGTGGGCGCGGCGGCGTCGAGCTCTCCCGTCGGTGGGGCGGTGCCGTCCTCCGCGGGCGGGTCGGCAGCGGCACCGAACGCGGCGCTCCAGCCGTCGTCGTCGGGCCAACCGTCCTCGGGCGGTTCCAGCCCGAGGTCGCGCAGGTTCATCCGCCCGACACGGGTGGCAGCACGGCCACCTCGTCGCGGTCGCCCACGGCATCGTCCCGCTCGGCCGGTTCGCCGTTGAGCCACACCTTCGAGCCGGCGAGCACCGCCGCGAATCCGTCGCCGTACTCGGCGACGGCGGCATCGAGCACCGCACCGACGGTGGTGCCCTCGATCGGCACCGATCCGGTGCCGACCGCTTCCCGGGCCTGGGCGAACACCCGCAGCGTGGCCATGCGGGAAACCCTAACCCCTCCCGAGCGCGCCCTCGATCGCACCCCGACACTGTCGGTGCGGCTCGCTACCTTCGACAGCCATGACGACCTTGTTCCTGATCCGCCACGGCCAGTCCGAGTGGAACGCCGTCGGGAAGTGGCAGGGCCAGGCCGATCCGGCCCTGTCATCGGTCGGCCGCGACCAGGCCTTCGAGGCCGGCCGGGCCATCGGCGACGTCGACGCGGTCGTGGCGAGCCCGCAGCTCCGTGCGGCCGAGACGGCCGAGATCCTCGCCACCGGCCTCGGCATCGGGCCGGTCGTCACGCTCGACGGGCTGCGCGAACGCGAGATCGGCTCCTGGTCGGGCCTCACCACCCCCGAGATCGAGGCGATGTCGCCCGGCGCGATCGGTCGCGGGGAGTGGCCCGCCGACGCCGAGCCGGAGGACGTGTTCCTCGAGCGGGTCCTCGTCTCGATCGCGGCGATCGCCCGCTCGATGCCGGGCGCCACGGTGCTCGTGGTGTGCCACGGCGGCGTGATCCGCCATCTCGAGCGACATCTGGGCGCCGACGACGGACGGGTGCCGAACCTCGGCGGCCGGATCGTGACCGTGGGCGCCGACGACGCACTGCACCTCGGGGAACGCCTGGCCCTCGCCACCGAGCCGGGTGTCAGCCGGGACGGGATCCTGTGAACGTCGAGGCGGCGGTCGATCCGCCCGTGCGGGTGATCCGCTCCGCTCGGCGGAAGAAGACGGTGAGCGCCCGGATGGTGGACGGCGAACTCCAGGTGCGGGTGCCCGCCGGGCTCGAACCGGCCGACGAGCGCGAACTCGTCGACGACATGGTCCGGCGTTCGGCTCGTCGACGTCGATCGCAGGACATCGACCTCGACGAGCGGGTGCGGGTGCTCACCCGACGCCACGGCCTGCGCACCCCCACGAGCATCCGCTGGGTCACGAACCAGGCGGGGCGCTGGGGGTCGTGCACCCCCGCCACCGGTGAGATCCGGATCAGCGATCGTCTCGCCGGCTTCCCACCCTGGGTCGTCGACTACGTGATCGTGCACGAGCTCGCCCATCTCGACGTGGCGGGACACGGGCCCGACTTCTGGGCCATCGTCGACCGCTATCCGCGCACCGAGCGGGCGCGGGGCTTCCTCATCGCGAAGGCGATGGAGGCGGACGACTGACGGCCGGCCGGACGACGGTCCGGCGGGGAATCAGTCGTCGAGTTCGGCCAGCCGGCGATCGAGCTCGTCGAGTTGGACGACGAGGGCGTCGAGATCCGCGAGGGACGGGAGATCCCGTTCGTCTGACGGTTCGACCCGATCGGTCGGAAGCTGGGGCACGTTCACGGCGGGCAACGCTATCCATCTCCCCCGTCGCCCTCGGGGATGGGCACGTCGAGGAGGCTCACGGCCACCGGAAGTCGGGAGAACCGGACGGCCGTGGCACCCGCGAGCGGGACCGAGGTCACCACGTCGCCGGCGCCCACCGGGTCGTAGATCTCGACGACCTCGCCGGGCGCGGCGTCGTCGGAGGCGTCGAGGCGGAGCACGGCCACCCGCCGCCCGTCGAAGGCGAGATCGAGCACGGCCTCACCCGAACCGGCGACGGTCACCCGGGCGAGTTCGGCATCCGCACCGAGCTCCCACACCACGACGTCGGTGGAGGTCACGAGTCCGTCGGAGCGGTAGGTGAGTTCGGTGAATGCGACCGCGTCGCCCTCCGGGCTCAGCGCACCGAGCCCGAAGGCCGGACGGCGGGGCACCGGGCACTCCGCCTCGGGTGGGCCGACGAGGTTCAGGTCCTCACCGTCGGCGGACAGGAAGCGCAGACCCCCACACGCCTGGTCGGCACTGACGAGGAGGTACCGGCCGGCCGCGGCGGCCACGTCGAGCAGCGACTCGCCGTCGCCGAGGGCGGCGAGCGGGGTCCGGGCACCCGTCACGAGGGAGATGCGCTCGACCCGATCGAGCCCGTCCTCGAGGAGCACGAGCACTTCGGGGCTGCCGTCGGCGTAGGTGACGTCGAGCAGGGCGCCACCGGTGGCGTCCACCTGCACGAACGACGAGCCGCCGGAGGCGAACCAGTCGATCGTGGCTCCCTCGGTGTCGGAGGCGAGCTCGGCGACGATGCCGCCGGACAGGTCGTCGGCGGCGTCGGCCACCGACGAGGCTTCGGCGTCGACGATGGGGGTGATCGTGGTGGCGTCGACCTCGTAGACCGCACCACCGGCCGACACGATCAGGGTCGGGACGTAGTCGGGGTCCGCCCGGGGGCTGAACACCGTGGTGGCGGTGGGTCCGCCGGTGACGGCCACCTCGCCCTCGGTGGCCACGGCCGCCTCGGCGTCGTCGACGACCGTGGTGTTGCTCGCCGTGGCGATGATCGGGTCGCCCACCTCGGTGCACGCGGCGCCGAGCAGTGCGACGACGAGCAGCGACGCCGAGCGTCGGGAGAGGGATGCCACGCCCCCATCCTGCCAAACCCACCGGTCGGCCCGTCGGCGCCACCGCTAGCCTCGGGTGTGGGCCGCTAGCTCATCTGGCTAGAGCAGGGGACTTTTAATCCCAAGGTGCCG
>JAHDBV010000063.1 GCA_020630195.1 Acidimicrobiales bacterium | reverse complement strand
GGGTGAACGAGTTCGAGATCGCGATGATCGGCTTCTCGAAGTCGTCGTCGGTCATGCCGGTGGCGCGCCACAGGGCGCGGGCACCCGCCATGTTGCGGCCGTGGGTGGTGGTGCGAGAGCGATACTCGGGCATGTCGATCAGGCTACGTCGCCGCCCCGACAGCGTCGATCGCGCTTCTGGGGCCACACTGGGCCGGTGAGCGAGAACCAGACCAATGCCGCCGGGATCGGCTGGCTGCTCGTCCTCGTCCAGGCGGTCCTGCTGCTCGGGCTCGTGCTGACTCCGGGCGGCGACGCCTGGCCCACGCCCGGCTGGCTCGACGGCGCCGGCTTCGCACTCGTCCTGGCCGGACTCGCACTCGTGGCCATCGCCTCACTCCAGCTCGGGTCCGCCCTCACCCCCACACCCGAGCCCCGTTCGGGGTCGACCCTGCGGACCGGCGGCCTCTACGGCGTGTTCCGCCATCCGATCTACGTCGGGGTGGCGATCATCGTGGTCGGCCTGGTGGTCGGGTCGGGCAGCCTCGGGCGCCTCGGCCTCGGCATCGTCACGCTGCTGTTCT
This sequence comes from Acidimicrobiales bacterium, assembly GCA_020630195.1. Lineage (GTDB taxonomy): Bacteria > Actinomycetota > Acidimicrobiia > Acidimicrobiales > SZUA-35 > JAHDBV01. Next base: position 26,252 of record JAHDBV010000063.1, on the reverse strand, counting down.
TCGACCGGAAAGCCGCATGGGAGGAGGGGCGTCTCGCCGCCGCCTACCCCGACTACCCGGCACACCTCGCCGCCACCCACCGCTGGTTGCCGACCCCCGGCAACCGCTGAGGCGCGAGCCGGCACACCGCCGGCACCCATGACATATCTCATGTGGAGGTCGTGACGAACCTGCCTGGGCGCCGAACCCGGTCGGCCTCATGGTGGACCCATGACATCGACGCCCTCCAGCAGCATCCGCCTCCGCGGCCTGCACAAGACGTTCACGAGCCCCGATCCGCAGCTCGGTGAGGTCCACGCCGTCGCCGGTATCGACCTCGACATCCACACCGGCGAGATCGTCGCCCTGCTCGGCCCGAACGGCGCCGGCAAGACGACCACGCTCGACATGGTCCTCGGCTTCACCACGCCGAGCGCCGGCACGATCGAGGTCTTCGGGGTCGATCCGCAGACCGCCATCCTCGACGGCCGCATCGCCGCCGTCCTCCAGACCGGCGGCCTGCTCCGGGACCTCACCGTCGACGAGACCGTCGAGCTCATCGCCTCGACCCACCCCGCCCCCCGGCCGGCCGACGAGGTCATCGAGCGGGCCGGGCTCACCGGCGTCCGCCAGCAGCGGGTGCAGTCGTGCTCGGGCGGCGAACAGCAGCGACTCCGCTTCGCCCTCGCCCTCCTCGGCGACCCCGATCTGCTCGTCCTCGACGAGCCGACCACCGGGATGGACGTCCAGGCCCGCCAGGAGTTCTGGGCCGCCATGCGGGCCGAAGCCGAGCAGGGCCGCACCATCGTGTTCGCCACCCACTATCTCCAGGAGGCCGAGGACTTCGCCCAGCGCACGGTGCTCATGGCGAACGGCTGGATCGTGGCCGACGGGCCGACCGACGAGGTCCGCCGCCAGGCCGCCCGACGCCGGGTGAGTGCCCGGGTCGCCGCCGACCGCATCGACGCCGTCCGCACCGAACTCGCCGCCCTCGACGGCGTGCACGCCACCGTCGAGCGAGGCCGGCTGATCGTCGAGGCGAACGACTCCGACGACATCGCCCGCCGCCTGCTCGGCCAACTCGGCGGCTCCGATCTCGAGATCGAAGCCGCCTCCCTCGAGTCCGCCTTCATCCAGCTCACCCGTACCGGAGACGTGTCATGACCACCGCCACCCTCAACACCACCTACTACCGCCTCGAGCTCCGCCGGGTCCTCCGCGACCGTGTCACCCTGTTCTTCACCGCCGGCCTGCCGGCCGTGCTCTACGTCGTGTTCGGCGCATCCCCCGAGTACGGATCCGAACCCGTCGGCGACGGCAACGTCGCCATGTGGATCATGATCGGCATGGCCGCCTACGGCGCCGTGTCGGCCACCACCGGCATCGGGGGCGCCTCGGCCATCGAACGCATGCAGGGCTGGACCCGCCAGCTCGGACTCACGCCGCTGCGCCCCTCGCAGTTCGTGGCGGTCAAGGCCGCCGTCGCCATGACGGTCGCGGCGATCCCGATCGTGCTCGTCTACGGGATCGGGTTGCTCACCGGCGCCGAGGCGCCGCTGACGGTGTGGCTCGCCTCGGCCGCGGTGTTGATGTTCGGCGCCATGACCTTCGCCCTCTACGGCCTCGGGTTCGGTCTGGCCTTCCGCTCCGAAGCCGCCGTGAGCGCCGCCAGCGGTGCGCTCGTCGTGATGTCGTTCTTCGGCAACATCTTCGTCCCCCTGGCCGGCTGGCAGCTGACGCTCGCCAAGTTCACCCCGCTCTACGGCTACGTCGCCCTCGCCCGGCGGGCGCTGACCGGGGGGAACACCCTCGACCCCGACGGTGGCGACCTCGTGCCCGAGGCGCTGCTCCCCGTCCTGCTCAACGTCGGGTTCTGGACGGTCGTGTTCGCAGCGGTCACCATCGTGCTCGTGCAGCGGGGCCGGGGCCGACAGTGACGACGACGGCCCGGCCGCTGGTCACCGACCAACGGACCGCGTGGCAGCCCGGCTTCTGGATGGCCAACATCTGGCTGCTGTTCCTCGTGTTCCCGGTGCTGTCGATCGTCTACGACGACGAGCTCTCCGGAACCCGGACGGCGATCGGCCTGATCGTGCTGGCGTCGTACGCCGTCGCCCACGCCCTCGGCTACCGGGTGCTCATCCGGCGGGAGCTGGGCCTGCTCGACGCGGCCACGAGCACCGGCTGGCGACGGCTCGTCGACCCGAACCGTGCCGAGCTCTGGTTCTCGCTGTTGATCCTGCTGCTCGGCATCGGATTCCTCGCCGCCGGTTGGGGACTGCTCGGCGCCATCCCGTTCATCATCACGTTCGCCATCTTCAACCTGAGCTGGCGGGCCGCCGGCATCACGTTCCTGCTGTGCATCGCCGTCACCGTGATCGGCCCGCTGATGATCGGCGAGTTCGGCCGCTGGTGGTTCCTGCTCGTCATCATCCTGACGGCCAGCGCCCCCACCGCACTCGGACGCCTCGCCGAGGAGCGTTCACACGACGTCACCGCCCTCCAGACCCAGCTCATGTTGAGCGAGGAACGCTCCCGGATGGCGCGCGACGTGCACGACGTGCTCGGCCACAGCCTCACCGCGATCGTGCTCAAGACCCAGGTGACCGACCGGATGCTCGCCGCCATCGACGAGCCCGGTCCGGAGGTGGCCGCTGCTCGACAGCAGCTCGCCGAGACCCAGGACGTGAGCCGCAAGGCCCTCGCCGAGATCCGGGCGACCGTGTCGGGCCTGCGTTCGGCCGATCTGGCCGACGAGTTGGCGGCGGCCCGTTCGGTGTTGTCCGATGCGGGGGTGTCACTCGTCGTCGAGGGCGTGCCGTCCTCGGTCCCCCACCGCCACCACCAGGCCCTCGGCTGGAGCGTGCGGGAAGCCGTCACCAACATCGTCCGCCACGCCGACGCGACGGCCTGCACGATCGAACTCGGCCCCGGGCCGAACCTGCTCGTGGTCCGCGACGACGGCGTCGGCTTCGACGGGAGCCGGGAGGGCAACGGACTCAGCGGTCTGCGTGAGCGCCTCACCGCGGCCGAGCTCACGCTCCGGATCGACCAGGGCGACGGGACGACCCTGACGATCGCCGACCCCGGCACGCCATGACCGATCCGATCCGCCTCCTCCTCGCCGACGATCAGGCCCTCGTCCGGGGTGCACTGTCGGCGCTGCTGTCGCTCGAGCGCGATCTGGAGGTGGTGTCGGAGGTGGATCGGGGCGATCTCGTGCTCGACGCCCTGCGGGAGACCCCGGCCGACGTCGCCCTGCTCGACGTCGACATGCCGGGCCTCGACGGCATCAGCGTGGCCGCCGCGTTGGCGGAGCGGATGCCGCAGGTCCGCAGCCTGATCGTCACGACGTTCGGCCGCCCGGGCTATCTCCGCCGGGCGCTCGATGCGGGCGCCTCGGGGTTCGTGGTGAAGGACACCCCGGCCGAGGAACTGGCCGACGCCGTGCGGCGGGTGCATCGTGGGCTGCGGGTGGTCGACCCGACCCTCGCCACCGAGTCGCTGCTCGACGGGACGAACCCGTTGACCGACCGTGAGCAGGACGCTCTCCGTCTTGCGCTCGACGGACGCCCGGTCGCCGACATCGCCCGGGCGTTGTCGTTGTCGACCGGCACGGTCCGCAACCATCTCTCGAGTGCGACGACCAAGACCGGCGCGGCGTCGAGTGTGCAGGCGGCCGTGATCGCCCGGGACCGCGGCTGGCTCTGAGGGCGCTCAGCTCCCCTTCAGGTCGACGATCTACGGTGCGGGGTATGCGCCGCCCCGCCGCCCTCGTCCTCGCGTTCACCGTCGTCGCCGTGGCCTGCACGAGCGGCGGCCTGGACGACTCCGCCGACACGACCGCGACGACGGCGGCGACGACCACCGAGGCACCGACGACCACGGCGCCGAGCACCACCTCGGAGGCCGAACCGACCACCACCGAAGCGGCGGCGCCCGAGGTCTCCGCCGAACTCTCCGGGGTCGGCGACGAGCTGTTCCCCCTGCTCGGCAACAGCGGCTACGACGTGGCGGCCTATGAGATCGACCTCGATCTGACCGGCGACGAGCTGATGGCGACCACCGTCGTCTCGCTCACCGCCACGCAGGATCTCGACCGGTTCCACCTCGACCTCGTGGGCATGACGGTCGACGGCGTCGCGATCGACGGTGAGGCCGTCACGTTCGATCGGGACGAGCGCGAGCTGATCATCACCCCGAACGCACCGTTGACCGAGGGTGACGCCGTCGCCGTGACCGTCTCCTACCGCGGCACACCCGAGCCCGTCGCCGACGACGCCGGCCCGTTCGCACTCGGCTGGCAGACCCGTGAGTGGGGCACGTTCGTCGCGTCCGAGCCATCGGGGGCGGCGTCGTGGTTCCCCGGTAACGACCATCCGACCGACAAGGCCACGTTCCGGATCAGCGTCACCGTGCCCGAGGGTGTCGCGGCGGTGGCGCCGGGCCTGCTCGAGGGCATCGAGGAGCGCGGCGACGGTGCCGTCACCTACCGGTGGGTGAGCGATCGCCAGATGGCGACGTACCTCGCCTCGGTGGCCACCGGCCCGTTCACCATCACCGACGACGCGGGCCCCGACGGCGTGGTGATCCGCCACGCCGTGGTGACCGCCCGGGCCGACGACCTGCTGGCCGATCTCGATTCGACGGTGCCGATCCTCGAGTGGATGGTCGACCGGTTCGGGGCCTACCCGTTCGAGTCGTACGGCGTGGTCACCGTGCCCGACGATCTGGCGTTCGCCCTCGAGAACCAGACCCTGTCGTTGTTCGGCGCCGACTTCATCGACTTCGGCGACGACTTCGCCGATCAGATCGAGGCGCACGAGCTGGCCCATCACTGGTTCGGCAATCTCGTGTCGCCGGCGCGGTGGCAGGACATCTGGCTGAACGAGGGCTGGGCCACCTGGGCCGAATACGCCTGGGCCGCCGATCAGGGCTTCGCCGACTGGGACGAGTTGGCCGCCGAGGCGCCGTTCTTCGGCGACATGGGTCCACTGCTCGAGGTGACGCCGACGACGTTGTTCGACGCGAAGGTCTACATCCGTGGTGGCCTCGGCATCGAGGCGTTGCGTCGCACCGTCGGTGACGAGGCGTTCGACGCCGTGATCGACACCTGGCTCACCCGGTTCGCCGACTCGGCCGCCACGACCGACGACTTCCTCGCCGTGGTCGACGAGATCACCGGTGACGAGGGCGGCTCGGTCATGCGGGCCTGGATCTTCGACGACGAGATGCCGGCCTTCCCGGCCGAGGGCTGACCGGCCGGGCCGACGCCTCGGATCAGGGGCCTTCTGCCCGGATCCGTTCGACCTCGGTCATCGCCTCGCGCAGACGGCCGAGCCACTCGTCCTGGTTCCGGCCCACCTGGTGCACACACCAGGCCATGGCTTCGGAGCGACTGCGGGCCACACCGGCGTCGATGAGGGTGTCGAGCACCTGACGATCGTCGAGTCGGAGCCGGGTCATGACCGGCACCGACGCGGTGGTGAACCGCTCCTCCACCTCGCCGCATCGGACCGCCCACGACACGTGTCGCTGCCAGCGACGCTGGGCCACCTCCGCCACCTCCATACGGCGGAGGCGCGTGTCCTCGCGGAACCCGTCGATCCGCGAGCGGGCGGCCACCGAGGCGTCGTCGTCGCCGTCGGGCAGATCGGTGGGGGTGGCGAGTGTGCCCGTGACGAGGATCTCGTCCCGGTCGGCGCGCACCTCGAGTGGACCGTCGAACCAGGCGTCGGGCAGGCGGCCGGTGAACCAGGCGGCCACGTCGTCGCTCGTGCAGGTGGGGCGTTCGGCCATGTCGGTCACCTCGTCGGATGGTCGGGGTTGTGCGGGTCGTCACGGTCGCTGCGGACCGTGGCGTCGACGACGGAAACTCTAACTGACGCAACGTTGTAATCGCGTAATCACATCAACACATGCCGACGACCGGCCGCCCACGAACGGGCACGGTTCGCCGCCGGGAGGAACCCGTGAGCACCAGCAGCACCAACGACCAGCCCACCGACCCGCAGGCCCCCACCGTCGAGACCCTGCCCGTGCTCGGGCTCCCCGACGGGGTGGTGTTCCCCGAGACGGTCGTGACCGTCTCGATCACCACCGACACCGCCCGCACCGCCCTCGCCGCGGCCACGGACGACCGCATCCTGCTCGTCCCCCACCCCGCCGACGCCGACGGCACCCGCCGCTACGCACGGGTCGGTGTGGTCGCCGCCATCGAGGATCGGGGCCAGCTCCCCGACGGCACCCCGGCCGTGACGTTGCGGGCCGTCGCCCGCGCCGTCGTCGGTGCCGGGGTGATCGGCGACACCGACGCGCTGTGGGTCGAGGCCGAGGTGATCGACGCCCACCACTCCGACGAGGAGCCCGACGAGATCGATCGGCTCGCATCGGAGTACCGGGCCGCCGCCACCTCCCTGCTCGACGCCCTCGGCGGCCGCCGCATGCGCGGACTGTTGCGCGACGTCACCGACCCGTCCGCCCTCGCCGACTCGATCACCTACTGGCCCGAGCTCACCAACGACCGCCGCATCGAACTGCTCGAGACCCTCGATCTCGCCGAACGCCTGCGCCTCGCCACCGCCTGGGTCAAGCAGGCCCTGGCCGAGCGGGAGGTCGCCGAGCGGATCCGATCCGAGGTCAGCGACGATCTCGAGAAGACCCAGCGCGAGGCGATCCTGCGCCGCCAGCTCGCGGCGATCCAGGCCGAGCTCGGGGAGGGCGACGACGACGTGATCGGCCGGTACCGCACCCGCCTGGCCGAGCTCGACGTGCCCGACACGGTGGTCGAGGCCGTGACGAACGAGATCGATCGACTCGAACGTCTCGGCGGCGAGTCGATGGAGGCCAACTGGATCCGCACCTGGCTCGACACCGTGTTCGACCTCCCGTGGGGTCTCGTCCGCGACGACGCACCCGAGGTCGCCGACGCCCGCGCGATCCTCGACGCCGACCACACCGGGCTCGGCGACGTGAAGGACCGCCTCGTGGAGTACCTGGCGGTGCGGCGACTGCGGGCCGAGCGCGGCGTCGACGTCAGCGACGACACGACGCGGGGCGGCGCGAAGCGGGGCGGTGTGATCCTGTCGCTCGTCGGCCCGCCGGGGGTCGGCAAGACCTCACTCGGCGAGTCGATCGCCCGGGCGCTCGGACGTGACTTCGTCCGCCTCGCCCTCGGCGGCATCCGTGACGAGGCCGAGATCCGCGGGCATCGCCGCACCTACGTCGGCGCCCGACCGGGGCGGCTCGTGCGGGCCTTGACCGAAGCCGGCTCGATGAACCCGGTGGTCCTGCTCGACGAGGTCGACAAGGTCACCGGCGGCTGGAACGGCGACCCGTCGGCGGCGTTGCTCGAAGTGCTCGATCCGGCCCAGAACCACTCGTTCCGGGACCATTACCTCGAGTTCGAGCTCGACCTCTCCGACGTCGTGTTCATCGCCACCGCCAACGTGATCGAGAATATCCCCGGTCCACTGCTCGACCGGATGGAGGTCATCACGCTCGACGGCTACACCGCGGCCGAGAAGGCCGACATCGCCCGGGATCACCTCGTGCCCCGACTGATCGAGCGCAACGGACTCCGCCCCGACGAGCTCGACCTCTCCGACGAGGTGATCGCCGAGGTGACCGATCGCTGGACCCGTGAAGCCGGCGTTCGCCGCCTCGAGCGGCTCCTCGACAAGCTGGTGCGCTCCGCGGTGACCCGCATCGCCGGCGGTGAGAGCGGCCCGATCCGGATCTCTCCCGACGAACTCCGTGCACGCCTCGGCCGGGCCGCCCCGTCGGCCGACGTCGAGGGACGGGTCGATCGACCCGGCATCGCCACCGGCCTCGCCGTGACCGGCGCCGGCGGCGACGTGTTGTTCGTCGAGACCTCGCTCGTGCCCGGCGGCGGCGAACCGCTGCTCACGGGTCAGCTCGGCGACGTCATGAAGGAGTCGGCGGTCATCGCCCGCTCCGTCGTCGGCGCCAACGCCGAACGCTTCGGCGTCGAGTTGCCCGACGACGAACGTCTCCACGTGCACTTCCCCGCCGGGGCGGTGCCGAAGGACGGACCGTCGGCCGGCATCACGATGACCACGGCCCTCGTGTCGTTGCTGTCGGGACGCATGGTGCGCCCGGAGGTCGGCATGACGGGTGAGGTGTCGCTCCAGGGTCGGGTCCTGCCGATCGGCGGCGTGAAGCAGAAGCTGCTCGCCGCGCAACGGGCCGGGCTCACCGAGGTGATCCTGCCGATCGCCAACGGTGAGGACCTCGACGAGGTGCCCGAGGAGGTCCGCGAGGCGCTCACCATCCATCTCGCCGCCGAGATCGACGAGGTGCTCGCCATCGCCCTCGCCGCTCCCGGGGAGGTCGACGCCGGGGGTTCCCCGGCGAAGTCCGCCGTGGGATGACAGGCTGGCCGGGTGACCCGGCCCGCGACGCCATCCACCGGCTCCCTGCACGCGCCCGATGAGCCCCCCTCGTCGGCCGTGCTGCCCGACCGGGCCCGGCTGTTGCTGTGGCTCGGTCGTGGCGCGCTCATCGGGCTGTTGCTGTTCACCGTCGTGTTCGACCATCTGCCCCAGTTCGAGGGCAAGGGCATGCCGTTCCGGGCCCCCTTCTACGGGGCGAGTGCGCTGTTCATCCCGATCGTGTGGCGATTGCGGGGCCGGCCGGCGCCGTACCCGTGGCGGATCGACCTGCTCGTCATGGCCCCGTTCTTCTGCGACACCGCCGCCAACGCGGTGAACTTCTACAACACCTACGACCGCACCGACGACGTGTTGCACTTCACCAACTGGACGCTGCTCGGCGCGGCGATCGTGCTCGCATGCCAGCGGGCCCACATGGGTCGGCTCAACGCCTGGGCGATGGCGTGGGGCATGGGGGCGTTGGCGATCATCTGGTGGGAGGCGGCGGAGTTCGTCGTCCAGGAGCTCGGCACCGCCGGACTCGGCCTCACCTACGAAGACACCGTGGGCGATCTGCTGTTGTCATCGACCGGTGGCGCCGTCGGCGCGGCGGTGACGCTCTGGATCGTCGGTCGACGAACTCAGTCGAGGTCGTAGGCCACCTGGTGGCGGGGCTGATAGAGCTGCATCGGCCCGGCGCCCGGCACCTCGATGAGCGCCACGAGCCCGAACCCCTCGTCGACGACATCACCGACGACCACGTCCTTCGCCCGCAGCTCGGCGGCGGTCGTCTCGATGTCATCACACATGAGTGAGCAGGTGTGGGTCGGGGCCGTGCCGTAGACCGCACCATCGGGGCCGCCGGTGGGATGCACACCGAGCTCGGCCGGCGTGGTCTTGAAGATCAACCAGCCACCGCCGTCGTCGACGTGGGGCCATTCGAGCACGTCCCGGAAGAACGCCCGGGTGGCGTCGGGATCGTCGGAGTAGATGAGTGCATGGAACCCGTTGATCATGCGCCACTCTCCCGACCGGCTCGTGTCAGGTCAAGCGATCCGCCACCGCGGCCGCCGATCCGGCCAAACGGGTCGTCGCCGGCCGACTGCCGTGCGAGGCTGGCGCCATGTCCGCCGCCTTCGAACTCTGCTCCCGCGCCGTCGACGAGCTCGCCGCCCAGAACCCGGATCTGGCCGCCGAACTCGGCGTCGCCACCGACCCGTCGCGCTGGAGTGACTACTCCCCCACCGGCGTCGCCGGACAGCGCGCCCTCGCCTCCCGGCTCCTCGACGAGGCCCGGGCACTCACACCCGCCGACGATGCCGAGCGGGTCGCGCTGCAGGTGTTGATCGACGAGATGGAAGCCGAACTCCGCCACATCGACGGCGGCGGCCCGGGCCGTGACCTCAATTCGATCGCTTCACCCTGGCAGGGCCTGCGGGATGTCTACGAGATGCTGCCGAGCGACACCGAGGACGACTGGGCCGCGATCATCACCCGGTTGTCGACCCAGGCGGAGCCGCTGAACGGCTACCTCGACACACTCGTCGCCGGTGAGCCCGTGGCGGCCCGCCAGCTCGCCGAAGCGGTGCGCCAGGGTCGCGCCGCCGAGGGGCCCGAGTCGTCGTTGCGGGGTCTGGCCGGGCGCCACGCCGAGGTGTTGCCCGACGCCACCGACCAGCACGTCGAGCTGCTGCGGGCGATCGACACCGCGTGCGCGGCCTACGGCGCCGCCACCGACCGCATCGAGGCCGAGCTCGTCCCGCACGGCCGCGAGGCCGACGCCGTCGGGGCCGAGCAGTACCTCCGGGCCGCCGACCGTTGGCTCGGCGCACGAATCGATCTCGACGAGACCTACGCCTGGGGATGGTCGGAGGTGGCCCGATTGTGGGGCCGGCTCGAGGCGTGCTGCGCCCGGGTCGACCCGGACGCGACCGTGGCCGAGGTGATGGAGATCCTCGCGACCGACCCGGGACGGGCGGCGACCGATCGTGACGACTTCCTCGCCGTGATGCTCGACCGGCAGCTCCAGGCGCTCGGCCAGCTCGACGGCTCGGCGTTCGACGTACCGGAGCAGATCCGCACGATCGAGGTGAAGGCCGCCCCGCCCGGTGGTGCGTTGGCGCCGTACTACACCCCGCCGTCGGAGGACTTCGAGCGACCGGGCCGGGTCTGGTACCCGATGGAGGGCCGCGACACCTTCCCCCTCTACGACGAGGTCTCGACCGCCTACCACGAGGGGTTCCCCGGCCACCACCTGCAGGTGGGGTGGCAGTTCGCCCTCGGCGACCGGCTCAGCCGTTTCCACCGAATGTGGGTCTGGTACCCGGGTTCGGGCGAGGGTTGGGCGCTCTACGCCGAGCTGCTGATGGGCGAGCTCGGCTACCACGAGAAGGTCGACTACGAGATCGGCCTGCTCACCTCCCAGCTGCTCCGGGCCTGCCGGGTCGTCATCGACATCGGCCTCCACACCGAACGCACGATTCCCGACGACGCGATCTTCCATCCCGGTGAGGTCTGGACGGCCGAGTTGGCCGAGGAGATGCTGCGCGATCTCGCCTTCAACGCACCGGCGATGGCCGCATCGGAGATCATGCGCTACCTCGGTTGGCCGGGTCAGGCCATCAGCTACAAGCTCGGCGAGAAGGCGATCCTCGACCTCCGCGACGAGTGGGAGCGTGAGGGCCGGGGTGATGCCAAGGCGTTCCACGCGAAGGTGCTCGACGCCGGCGCCGTGGGCCTCGATCTGCTCGGGGACCTCGTCCGGGCCTGAGTCGAGGCGGGCCGTCCCGTCCCGACCGGATCAGCCGCCGGGGCGGGGCACGAACAGCGCCGTGGCCTCCACGAGGGGTGCGCCGTCGGGGCCCTCGATCGCGCCCCGGACCCGGGCGTAGCGGCCGGTTCGACCCGAGACGACCGACGAGCGGACACGGAACGGTCCTTCGGCGAGCGGCACCGGCGCCCGGTACTTCAGGTCGAGCGTGCCGGTCACCACCGGGATGTCACCGAGGAACCACGACGCCGCCCGGGCGGTGACGTGGTCGAGCACGGTGGCGGCGAGGCCGCCGTGGAGCCAACCCGGATTGCCGCGGTGCTCGGGTTCGGGGTGGTACCAGCCGACGTGGTCGTCGCCGTCGGGCTCGAGCGTCGGCCGCAACGCCGACATCACCCGCACGAGATCGGGGGAGAACTCCTCGGCCATGGCCGTCGAGCCTACGGCCGGCGCTGCCGGCCGTTCGACCCGCGGTACGGGCGCGTTCGGCGGGGCCCGCCGCCAGACTCCCGAGGTGCCAGCCATCCTCCCCGCCGACCTCCGGCCCGACGTCCGCCGCTCCCTCGGGCCGGCCGTCGCGCTGCGTTGGGTGGGCAACGCCGGCATCCGGGCGCCGTTCACGTTGCTCCCGGCCATCTCGGACGGCACCGGGCTCTCGGCGTCGACGGTCGGCGCGATCATCGCCGTTCGCGATCTCACCGGCCTGACCGCCGTGCGGGCGGGACGCATCGCCGATCAGCGTGGCCCGCTCCCCACCGTGCGGGCCTCATCGTGGATCCTCGCCGCCGGCCTCGCCCTCGCCGCCGCCGGGCCGTGGGGGCTCCTCGTCGGTTCGGTGCTGTTCGGCCTCGGCAAGTTCGCGTTCGACACCGCGATGAACGCGTGGATCGGTGAAGCCGTCCGCTACGAGAACCGCGCCCGTGTGTCCGGACTCGCCGAGACCTCCTGGGCCCTGGCCGGCCTCATCGCCGTGCCCCTCCTCGCCCAGCTCGTCGATCGCATCGCCTGGTGGGCGGCGTTCCTCGCCATGGCGATCGCCGTGGTGGTGATCGTCCCGTTCCTCGGTCCAGGTGCCACGACCCGCCCCGAACCCGGCGATCGTCCGGCCGAACCCCGCCCCCGACTCGACCGCACCGCCATCGCCACCCACGGGTCGCTCGCCCTCATGGCACTGTCGGCGCAGTTCCTGTTCATCACCCACGGGCTGTGGCTCGACGAGGCCTACGACCTCGAGATCTCCGAGATCGGGATCGCCGTCGCCGGCCTCGGGCTGCTCGAACTGCTCGCGTCGTCGTTGTCGTCGGCCGGGACCGATCGGCTCGGGAAACGGCGATCGGTCGCCGGGGGTCTCGTCCTGCTCGTCGTGGGTGTCGGTGTGCTCGCCGGGCTCGGCACCCCGGCGCTCGGGGTCGCCCTCGGGCTGATGGGCCTCGCCGTGCTCGGCTTCGAGTTCGCGATCGTCTCGATGCTGCCGCTCATCGCCGAGATCGACCCGGCGGCCCGGGCCACCTCGATCGGGATCGGCCTCGGTGGCGCCACCCTCGCCCGGGCCCTCGGCTCGTTCGTGGCCGTGCCGCTCTACGAGGCGACCTCGATGAGTGTCGTGCTGGCCGCTGCCGCCGTCGTCGGCGCCCTGTCGGTCCTGCTCGTGATCGGGCTCGTGCGCGAGCCCGACCCGGTGCCGGCATGACCGGACTCGCCGTCTACCCGGGTTCGTTCAACCCGCCGACCATCGCCCACCTCGCGGTCGCCGTCGCCGCGGCCGACGTCGGCTTCGCCCGGGTCGAGCTCGTGGTCTCCGAACACGCCCTCGCGAAACCCGTGATCGAACGCCCGACACTGGAGGACCGTCTCGCCGTCATCGACGCCTCCCTCCAGCTCGACGATCGTCTCGGCGTCCGCCGCACCACCGACCGCCTGCTCGCCGACATCGCCCGTGGTGCCGACGCCCTCGTGGTCGGCATGGACAAGTGGGTCCAGATCCACGAGGCGCAGTGGTACGCCGACGACGACGCCCGCGACACGGCGATCCGCTCACTGCCGACGATCCTGCTCGTCGCCCGTGACGATCAGGCCCCGCCCGCGCCCGTGGCCGGCGGGCCCGAGGTGGTGCGTCTCGATGTCGAACCACACCTCGTCGAGGGCATCTCCTCCTCCGCGGTGCGCGGCGGGCGGATCGACTGGATGACCCCGACGGCACGGGCGTTCGCCGAGACCCACGGCGTCTGGGGAACCGGGGCCGGTTCGTAGGCTCCCCCCATGGGAAACGTGTTCTCGACCGAGTCGGCTGGTGAGGCGTTCCTCGTGGATCCGCCCGGGGGTTCGTCGGGCCCCGGCGTGTTGGTGCTGCACTCCTGGTGGGGCCTCACCGACGACGTGCGGGACTACTGCCGGACCATCGCGGCCGAGGGGTACACCGTGCTCGCACCCGACCTCCTGGCGGGAGCCACGCCCCAGAGCGATCTCGAGGCCGCGGCCGTGCTGGCCGAGCAGGCGCCCGACGATCTCGCCGGACTCGTCATGTCGAGTGCGCACACGCTGCGAGCCTGCTCGCTCGACCCGAACGGGCGGATCGCCGTGATCGGCTTCGCCATGGGCGGCTCGATGGGCCTGTGGTTGTCGGCCCGTCTCACCACCGTCGTCGCCGGTGTCGTCACGTACTACGGCGCCCAGTCGATCGACTTCGACGATTCGACCGCCCGCTACCTGGGCCATTTCGGCGATGCCGACGAGATCGTCTCCGAGGAGGATCGGGTCACCACCGAGGCGTTCATCCGGCTCGGCGGGCAGGACACCGAGTGGCACACCTACGAGGGCTGCGACCACTTCTTCGCCGAACCGGGCCGACGCCATGACGCCGAGGCGGCCGAGCTGGCGATGACCCGCACCACGGCGTTCCTCGCCGAGGTGCTCGGTGAGGACTCGACCGACTGAACGGTCGCCCGGGGACGACGAGCGGGTTCGGCCGAGGCCGGAGGTCGGCGGCGAGGGTCAGCGGCGACGGCGGGCGGCGCGTCGACGTTCCTCGTGGAGCCACCGTTCCCCACGCCGGTAACGACGTTCGAGTTCGTCACCGGTGGCCTTCACCACCGAGGTGATCCGGCTCCGCTTGTTGAGCTCGCCGTTGACCGCGGCGTGGGTCATCCCCGTGAGCAGGGCGATCTCCCGGGCGAGCTCGTTGTTGCGATCCCGCAGCTCGTCCCGCCGGCGGCGATCGAGCGGGCGAGACGTGCCGGCGAGCGTCGGCACCGGCAGCGCGTCGAGATCGAGCACCAGGTGTTCCTCGTCGATCGGGTCGATCGGACCGTCGTCGTGCTCGTCATCGTCGTCGTCGAACAGGTCGAGATCGGGCCCGTCGGTGGCGGTGGCCGAGAGCACCGCGAACAGCGAGAGCTGGCCGTCGTCGTCCTTGCCGAGCCCACCGGTGTCGTCGATCTCGGGCTCGGGTGCCTCGTCGGTCTCGGCGACGGAGCGTTGCAGGTTGTGCCGCCGCGACTCGGCGATCGAATCGCCCCAGTGCCGCAGACGGGGGTCGTCGGGCAGGAACAGATAGGCGCGCTGGTTCCGCACACCCGGCGTCCAGCGGACGATGCGCCCGACCGCCTGTCGGAAGAACAGCTCGGTCGTCGTGGTGGTGGCGTAGACCCCGACCCGCAACCGCGGGATGTCGACCCCCTCCGACACCATGCGCACGGCCACGATCCACGGCGCGTCCGATGCGGCGAACCGGGAGATCCGATCCGACGCCTGCGGATCGTCGCTCACCGCCACCTCGGCCCGGACCCGGTGCACCTCACGGAGATGTCGGGCGATGCCGTGGGCGTGATCCTGGTCCATCGCGATCACCAGGCCACCGGCGTTCGGATGGCGCTCCCGGATCTTCATCAGCCGTTGGTGGGCCTGACCCACCACACTCGGCAGCCACTGACCGTCGAGGCTGAGCGCGGCCCGGAGCCGCTGGTTGGCCTGGGTGCGGGCGAGCGGATCGTCGAACGAGGCGGCGAGCACCGCACCGTCGGGCGCCATCCACTCCATCTCACCGCCGAAGCGGGGGAAGTAGACCGGCCGCACGACCCGACCATCGGCGAGTGCCTCGCCGTAGCCGTACTCGACGTCGGCCACGGCCTGATCGGCCCGGTAGTTCACGAACGGGATCGACAGGGTGTCGGAGCGGAAGGGTGTGCCGCTCAGGCACAGGCGCCGAGAGGCACCGTCGAACGCGGCCCGGACCCCGTCACCCCAGCTGCGCTCCTCACCGGCGTGGTGGACCTCGTCGAGCACGACCATGCCACCGGCCACGAGGCGGGCGAGTGCCTGCACCGAGGTGCCGACCTGCTGATAGGTGGTGACGATGCCGTGGAGATCGGCGGCGAGACCGTCGCCGGGTTTCCAGTCGGGATCGAGGGCGATGCCGAACCGTTCGGCGGCATCGGCCCACTGCTCCTTGAGGTGTCGGGTCGGGGCGACCACCACCAGCCGACCCGGGTTGCGGGACAGGACGTGGCGGGCCGCGGCCAGGGCGAACGTCGTCTTGCCGGCGCCGGGGGTGGCGACGGTGAGGAAGTCGGGTGACTCCGTGCTCAGGTAGGCATCGAGTGCCTCACGCTGCCATGGCCGGAGCGTGATCGTGGCCCGACGCGGACGACGCGTCGGGTTGGCAGTCGGTGCGGGCATGGAGCCGCTCATTCTGCCGACGGACCCCGACAGTCAGACACACCAACCATCCGAAAGGCCGACCATCGATCATCCGGGGGGTGGACGCCACGCGGCGCCGGCGGCGGCCACACTGACGCCATGTCCCTGATCACCGGCCGCGGCATCGTGAAGCGCTACGGCTCCTTCACCGCCCTCGACGGCGTCGACCTCGACATCGACCACGGCATCACCGGGCTGCTCGGCGCCAACGGTGCCGGCAAGACGACGCTGCTCGGGATGATCCTCGGCCTCCATCCGGTGGACGAGGGCACCATCACCGTGCTCGGCCACGACCCCCGCACCGCGGGGCCCGAGATCCGCACCCGGCTCGGCTACGCCCCCGAACACCACACACTCCCGCCCGACGTCGCCGCCGTCGACTTCGTCACCCACGTGGCCGAACTCCACGGCCTGCCCGGCCCCGAGGCCGCCACACGCTCGAGCGACGCCCTCTGGCTCGTCGGCCTCGCGGAGGAGCGGTTCCGCCCGATGGGCACCATGTCGACCGGGCAGCGCCAGCGAGTGAAGCTCGCCCAGGCGATCGCCCACGACCCGCGGCTCATCATGCTCGACGAGCCGACCGACGGGCTCGACCCCGTCCAGCGCGACGAGATGCTCCGCCTGATCCGCTCGGTGTCGGAGCGCTACCAGATCGACGTCGTGCTCTCCTCCCACCTCCTCGGCGAGGTCGAACAGATCTGCGACGGCGTCGTCATCATCGGTGAGGGCCGCACGCTCGTGCAGGGCCGCCTCGACGACCTGCGGGCCGGCGGCGCCGGTGTCGTGGTCGAACTCGACGAACCGATCGACGCGGTCGAGACCCTCGCCCGGCGCCTCGACGCGATCGGCGTGCCCACCACCACCGACGGCCGGACGATCGTCGTCACCGGCGACGACGACGTGGTGTTCGACCGGGTCCGTGACGAGGTCGCCGCCGCCGGCCTCGCCGTGGCCCGCCTCCACCGTCGCCGGCTCTCGCTCGAAGACCTCTTCCTGGACCGGCTCGGATGACCCTCACTCCCCCCACCCCTCCACCCGACCCGGACGAGCCGTCTTCGGGCGTTCCACCGGCGCCCACCGCCGTCGCGGTCGACACCGGCGACGCCCGGATCCACGACCGCGGGTATCGCCGCTACGACGGCGAGCGCACCGGTGTCGGCGGCGCCATCCGGACCCTCGCGGTGCACTCGATGCGCCGGGCCCTCGGCCTGCGTCGGTCGGCCCGTCACAAGATCCTGCCGGTGATGGTGGTCGTGTTCGCCTACCTGCCCGGCACGGCATTCGTCGGCGCCGCGGCGCTCCTGCCCGACGAGTTCGCGGAGGAGTTCCTGCCGAGCTACGCCGACTACTACGGCTTCATCATCGCGGCGATCTTCCTGTTCACGGCGTTCGTCGCTCCCGAACTGCTCTGCACCGACCGACGCACCGGCATGCTGGGCGTCTACCTCGCCTCGCCACTCGATCGCCGCACCTACCTCGCCGGCAAGGGCCTGGCCACCGCCGGCATCCTGGCCCTGGTCACCATCGGCCCACCCCTGCTGCTGCTCATCGCCCTCTCCCTCGAAGGGTCGGGCCCCGACGGCTGGGGTGCGGGTCTCGAGCTGCTGTGGCGCATCGTCGCCTCGGGCCTCGTGGTGACGGGGATCTACACCGCCATCTCCCTCGCCGTCAGCGCCACCACCGACCGCAAGGGTGCGGCGATGGCGAGCATCGTCGGCATCATCGTCGGCTCGGGTGTGGTCGGCGTGACCCTCGCCGAGACCCTCGACCGCCCGAACCTGCGGGTCATCAGCCTGCTCGGCCTGCCCCAGGCCCTGGTCCACCGGATCCACGACGAGGACCCGCCGCCCGAGTGGGTCGACGTCGCCACGACACCGATGGTGCTCGTCGCCGTCGGTGTGACCGTGGTCGGCCTCGCCTGGACCTGGGACCGCTACCGACGACTGACGGTGCGCCGATGACCACCATCCCACCTCCCGTGTCTCCACCACCGCCCGCCGCGCCGGATCCCGAGCCGGCGTCGATGCCACCCCCGCCGAACGTGCGGGTGTCGGTCCAGGGTGTGTCGAAGCGATTCGGCAGCCTCGTGGCCGTGTCCGACGTGTCGTTCGGGCTCGGCCCCGGTGTCACCGCACTGCTCGGCCCCAACGGCGCCGGCAAGTCGACCCTGATCCGCCTCCTCTGTGGCCTCACCGCCCCGACCACCGGGGTGGTGCAGGTGGAGGGTGGCAACCCCCGCACCGACCGGGTCTCCCGTTCCCGCCTCGGTCTCGTCCCCCAGCAGGACGGCGTGTTCGAACGTGACACCGTGCTCGAGTTCGTCCGCTTCGGCGCCGAACTCGCCGGACTCACCGACGCGGATGCCGCCACGCGCCGGGCCCTCGCCAGGGTCGAGCTCTCCCCCGACCTCGACCGACCGATCGGCGCCTTCTCCAAGGGCATGCGCCAGCGGGCGAAGATCGCCTCCGCGCTCGTGCACGACCCGACGGTGCTCGTCCTCGACGAACCGCTGAACGGGCTCGACCCGAAGCAGCGCCGCCAGATGATCGAACTGTTCCGGGAGCTCGGCGAGGAGGGTCGCACCGTGCTGGTGTCGTCCCACGTGCTCGACGAGGTCGAACGATTCGGCAGCCGGGTGCTCGTCATCGCCAAGGGGCGTCTCGCCGCCGAGGGCGACTTCCGAGCCATCCGATCCCTCATGGACGACCAGCCGCTGCGGTTCCGGGTGGCGTGTGGCCACCCCCATGCGCTCGGCGCCCGCCTGCTCGAGACCGGTCTCATCACCTCCGTCGAGGTCGATGGCGACGAGCTCGTGCTCACCACCGAACGTGCCCCCGACGTGCGACGTGCCGTCGCCCGGGTGGCCGCCGACCTGCCCACCCGCCTCGACGAGTTCGTCCCCCTCGACGACGACCTCGAGGCCGTGTTCCGCTACCTCGTGGGATGACCCGATGACCCCGACCCTCCGCATCGCCCAACTCGTCCTCCGCCATCAGCTCACCCGGGCCCGCCTCGGCCTGTGGGTCGCCGTCACGGCGGTCGTGGTACTGCTCGGCATCGTCATCGGCCGTGAGATCGGCGTCGACGCACGCGAGCAGCAGGACGCCGCCGCCGGCCTCACGTTCCTCCTCGGCCTCGGCCTCGTGGTCCCCGTGATCGCCCTCGTGTTCGGTTCGTCGTCACTCGGCGACCTCCAGGACGACGAGACGATGGTCTACGTCTGGCTCCGCCCCGTCCCCCGCTGGACGGTGGTGCTCGGCGCCGTGGCCGCCGTGTTGGTGGTGGTCGTGCCCGCCGCCGTCGTGCCGTTCACCATCGCCGCCCTCGCCATCACACGCGACAGCGGGACGATCACCGGTGTCGTCCTGTCGACCGCACTCGCCGCCGCCGCCTACGGCGCCGTGTTCACCGTCGTCGGGCTCCGGGTCCGCCGATCGCTGATCTGGGGCCTCGTCTACGTCTTCATCTGGGAGTTCTTCGTCGCCACCGCAGCGTCGGGGGCGGCCCGGATCTCCATCAACGCCTACCCGGCGTCGGTGCTCACCGAACTGGCCGAGGTCCCCGACACCGGTGCCGTGCAGGGCCTCACCTCCGGGCTGATCGTGCCGGTGGTGGTGGTCGCCGCGGCGATCGCGATCGGCAGTTGGATGCTCGACCGCCTCGACGTGGCCTGACCACACGGGCCGCTCCGGCGGGCCCGATCCTCACGAGACGTCCGCCGGTACCGACCAGTACTGGATGGAGGCGTCGCTTCCCGATCTGTGCCACGACCCGATCCGGGTCGCCGCGACCGACACGGTCGCCGAGATCCGACCGCGGCTCGCGTCCGACCCGACGGTCTCGAGCGTGCTCGTCGACATCGCCACAACAGCCACGCTGATCCCCCGGCGCCTGCTGGAGACCGCCGACGAGGCGCGAACCGCCGCCGACCTCATCGACCCCGATGTGGTCGTGCTCGAGGCGTCCGCCACACTCGCCGTCGCCGCCCGCTCGCTGATGGCCCGTGCCGACGACGCCCGCTTCGACGACGTGGCCGTTCGGAACGGCGACACCGTCCGGGCGCTCCGTGTCGAGACCCTCCTGCTCGAACTGGCCGATCGTCGGGAACGACGCTCCACCATCGATCCGCTGACGGGTCTGCCCTCCCGGGCCGCGTTCCGCCAGCACCTCGGCGCACTGCTCGACGACGCCGAGGCCGGTGTCGACGTCGTGTTCGTCGACCTCGACCGCTTCAAGCTCATCAACGACACCCTCGGCCACGCCGCCGGCGACGAGGCCCTCCGCCTCACCGCCGACCGGCTCCGCGCCGCCGTACGCATCCACGACGTCGTCTGTCGGGTCGGTGGCGACGAGTTCCTCGTCCTGATCCCCGGCGGCATCGGAGAACGAGCACTCGACGAGCTCCTCACCCGGATCCGTCACCGCCTCGCGGAGCCCGCCGACATCGGCGGGATCACCACCGTGCTCAGCGCCTCGATCGGCGTGGCCACCGGCACCGCCGGTGACGATCCCGACGAGCTCGTGCACCGGGCGGATGTCGCCATGTACGAGGCGAAGCGCCAGGGCGGCTCGGTGTGGATCCGCAGCGACGGCACACCGCTACCACTCCTCGGGGTCGACGAGCTCCAGCTCGAACACGACTTCCGCGTCGCCCTCGACCGCGGCGACATCCACGCCGAGTTCCAGCCGATCGTCGATCTCGACACCGGCCGGGTCGTCTCGTTCGAGGCGCTCGCCCGCTGGACCGACCCGACCCGCGGCGTGATCGGGCCCGACCGGTTCCTCCCCCTCGCCCACACGATCGGTCAGCTCGACCGCATCGACGACATCGTGATGGCCGATGCCCTCCGCTTCGCCCGCCGACTGCCCGAGAGCTGCCGGATCGCCGTGAACCGCTGCGTCCGCTCACTCACGTGCCCCGACGCGGTCGACCGGCTCGAGGCGCTGCGGTCCGGTTCGGGCGTGGCGGCCGACCGCATCGAGATCGAGGTCAGTGAACTGGTCGTCGTCGCCGAACTCGACCGACTCCGAGCGACCCTCGCCGAGCTCCGGCACCTCGGGTACCAGATCGCACTCGACGACTTCGGCAGTGGGCAGACCTCGCTGCTCCACCTCGCGTCGTTGCCGCTCACCTCGATCAAGATCGATCGGGGCCTCGTCATCCATCCCGATGCCGACGACGTCGTCGGCCCGGTCACCGAGATCGCCCGCTCGAGGGGTATCCCGGTGGTGGCCGAGGGCATCGAGGACGAGGCCACCGCCCGGCGCATGGCCGAGCTCGGCTGCGCCCGGGCCCAGGGCTTCCACTACGCCCGGCCGGCGCGGCCGGCGACCTTCGACGATCGCGGCTGGCAGCTCGACCGACCGATCACCCTGCCCGGCTGACCCGGCGACCGCCACCACCGATGGTGGGCGATCCGTGTCTCAGGGGATCCAGAGTTCGACGACGACACCGACGATCCGGGGGCCGTCCTTCGACGGTTCGACCACGAGGTGCACGTTGCGCCAACCGCTGTCCCGGACGTCGAGGAACGACACCGTCGGCAGACCGCCGAACCAGCTGTCCATCACGGCCTGATCGTTGCCCTGCACACAGCACTCGTGGCGGGGCACCACCGAGTACTCCTCGACGGTGAGGCCGAAGAAGCTCGCGGTCGACAGCGTCGTCTCCGACGGGTCGAAGGCGTCGGGGATCCGCCACACCATCTCGCGGTCGGCGGCGTCGGCGGCCAGGAGTTCCTCGGCCGTGAAGGTGTTGAACGCACCCGACCAACCCACCGGGACCACGAACTCGTCGGTCCACGGCACGGCCGCCAGCGCCTCGGCGTCGCCCCGCTCGGTGACGAAGGCCCGCTCGAAGGCGGCGCCGACGGCGAGGAGTTCCTCGTCGGTGATCTTCGCATCGGCGACCGTCAGGTAGCTCGAGCCGGCCCAACCGAGCACACCCCGCTCGTCCCGGACCCGCACCCAGGCGCCGTCCCGTTCGAAGGTCTCCACCATCGCACCGGCGGGGATGACTCCGAGTCGATCCGACGCACCGTCGGGGTCGGCCCGCAACACGAGCCCACCGTCGGGATCGTCGACGGCGATGCGGAACACCCGGGCCTCGCCCGACCGACCCGAATCCCAACCGACCGGTACGGCGGCGAACGGTTCGATCGCACCGGACGGGTCCGACGACCGGGCCACCATCCACCCGCGACCCGACCCGGCCACCTGGTGATCGTCGACGAACTCGACGACCTCACCGAGCGCACCACCCGTCGCGTAGTTCGGCGCGCTCTGCGGCGCACCCTCGGTGGCGACGATCGACAGGTCGATGACCGACTCGAAGCCGTGGCCCCGCCCGGCCACCGGGATGGCGGGCCCGACGTGGTCGAGCAGCAGGGGATCGAGTTCCACCGTGCCGGGCAGTCCGGCTTCGAGGACCACCACGGACGTCTCGCCACCGTCGTCGTAGGTCCCGACGATGAGGCGGGACACGACCCGCATCTCGCCCGACTCGGTCGGCGCCCAGACGAGCACCGCACCGTCGTCGATCGTGAGGTCGACGTCGCCCACCACACCGAGCTGGTCGAGGAACCGGGCGGCGGCACCGAGTGCGTCGGGCGCCGCGGTCACCTCGGTCGGGGTCCCGGCGACGTCGGAGATGTCGACGACGGGCAGCGGCGGCACCGTCGTCACGGTCGTCTCCGGGGTCGCCTCATCGACGACCAGCGGCTCCGGGTCGACCGGCACCGTGGTGTCGGGTGTCTGTTCGACCACCGTCGCCGGCGTCGAGGTCGGCGTGGCGGAGGAGACCTCCTGGTCGCCACCGCGGGTCTGCACGGCGCCCACACCGATGCCGGCCACGGCCACCAGCCCGGCTGCGGCGACGAGCACACGGGAACGGGTGGAGGGTCGACCGTCGTCGGCGCGAGCCCGACGGGCCTCGTCCTCGACGTCGTCCCAGCGCGACGACACCACGACGGCGTCGATCTCGCCGGTGACGTGCTCGGCGTGGGCGTGCAGGTCCCGACGCAGCCGATGTTCGATGTCGTCGTTCACGCCACGTCCTCCTCGAGCAGGTTCGCCAGCTTCGCCAGACCCCGATGGGCGTGCGACTTCACGGTGCCCCGAGCCATGCCGAGCGTGTCGGCGATGTCGGCTTCGGACATGTCGTGGAAGTAGCGCAGCACCAGCACGGCGGCCTGCTTCTGTGGCAGCGCCCGCAGCGCCGCCACCAGTTCGGTCCGTTCGGCCCCGAGCACCCCCGCCACCTCGGCGGCGGCCACGGGTTCGGGTTTGGCCGGGCTGTGGAGCCGCCGGACCCGCCGCTTGCGCAGCTGGGAGCGGCCGCCGTTGATCACGGCCGACCGCAGATAGGCGAGCTCCTTGCCCGGATCCACCCGATAGCGGCCGGACAGCACCTTGACGAAGGCGTCCTGCACCACCTCTTCCGCGGTCTCGCGGTCGTCCACCGAGAACGCGGCGAGCGCCACGAGATCCCGGTAGTTCTCCTCGAACACGAGGCGCCAACGGTCATCCGTGGTGGTGGCCCCGGTTCGGGATCGGTCGAGCAAGGTCATCGTCATCCAGTTCGAGAGACGCCCACGCCTCACATCCGGTTTACCGGCTCGTTCGGGAAGATCCGTTCCTAGAAGCGCGTCTGGGAGAACGGCGCCGTGGCCGGCTCCACGATCGTCTCGAACCGACGCACGTCCCGGGCCCCACCGTGGAGGCGCCGGGCGGCCCGCATCCGTCCCACGGGGGTGCCACCGAGGATCACCGCACCGAGGCCCGACACATCGGTGCGGATGCCGGCCTCGGCGTCGGTCCGTTCGACCGTCACCGCACCGTCGGCGGCCCGGAAGCGCCAGTTCCCGCTGAGATCGAGCGTCGGCACGTGGCCGGCGAGCGGATCGTCGAGCTGCACCACGACCTCGGCGTCGTCCCCCGGGCGCAACGCGCCGACGAAGCCGGGCAGATCGAGGATCCGCAGCCACAACCGATCGGTCCGGGTCACCAGCCGGAGCTGGCGTTGCTGTTCGAGCCACCAGCGGATCCGCGGGTCGACCGGTGCCATCCGCCACCGCAACGACCGCACCATCGGCACCGTGGTCACGAACCGGAACAGCGCGAGCTCCGCGGTGAGGTCGAGCCCGATCAGCTCGTTGACCACCACGCGCTGGTCGACCGGGCCGTCGTCGTCACCCGCCGCTTCCCAGGTGTAGAGGGCATACCCGTCGGGTGTGCCGTCGGCGTCGTGATGCACGGCGGCGAACTGCGGCCCGCCCCCGATCCAGGTCTCCTCGGGCCCGGCGATGATCTCCCACCACGGGGCACTGCGGCTCGTCGCCCCCGGCGTGCGGGCGGCCCACCGGTCGTGCACGAGTTCGAGCTCCTCCACCGCGTCCGCGGCGACCTGGTGCAGTTCGATCCGCCCCGGGTCGTCGAACGGCTTCACCCGGAGCCGATCGGTCGGGCCCTCGTGGATCGCCGACCAGGTGGCCGGGCCGTAGCCGAAGCGGCCGTAGAGCGACGTCTCCGAGGCGGTGAGCAACGAGCAGGCGTAGCCCAGCTCGTGGGCCCGCTCGAGGTGACGCTCGAGCAGCCGCCGCATCGCACCACGGCCGGTCATCGTGGCATCGACGCCGACACCCGCCAGCCCGGCGGCCCGCACCGTCGAGTCGGGAGCGACCGTGAACTGCAGGTCGACCGCACGGCCGCCCCCCACGGCACGGTCACCGTCGAACACCCCGAACTCGAGCTCCGGCTCGTCCATCCGGCGGGCGAGCGAGCGGCTGCGCTCCTTCTTCTCGCCGGAGAGGGGTTGACCACCGAACGAGCCGGACACGACCCGATGCACGGCATCGCGGGTGGCATCGGTGACGACCTGCACGGTCAGTTCGGTACCCATCCCGCCAGTCTGGCCCGGCCCCTGCACGGATCGGGACGGAATTCCGCTCAACCGAGCAGGAGGGCCGCCACGCCGGCGCCGGCACCGAGCACGCCGAGCATGACGGCGGTCCACGCCGAGTACCGCCACGGTGAGCGGCATTCGTGCAGGCTCAGGCCCCGGAGCGCCTGCCAGCCGACGACGGCCGCCACGAGCGAGGCGACCAGGCTCATCCCACTCGACGCACTCACACCGACGAACGCCACGACGAGCGCGGCCACGGCCTGGATCCGGGCCGTCGCCGGACCGGGGATCGGGATCGCCGCGATCGACGACCCGAACGGATCCCGACCGGGGTCAGCCACCCCGACGGGCGTTCAGGATCTGGGCGACGACCTTGCCGTCGGCCTGACCCCTGGTGGCCTTCATCACCTGACCGGTGAAGAAGCCCTGCATCTTGCCCCGGGCCTTGTCGTCGTCGCCGGTGAAGCGGGCCCACTCGTCGGGGTGGGCCTCGATGAGGCCGTCGACGATGCCCTCCAGTTCGGAGGTGTCCATCGCCTCGAAGCCGTGGGCGGCCGCGATCTCGGCCGGACCGTTGCCGGTCTCGACCATCTCGGCGAGCACGGTCTTGGCCTGCGTCGCCGAGAGGTCGCCGCCGACCTCCATCTTCACGAGCTCGGCGAAGCTCCCGGCGTCGAGCGCGGCGGCGCCGTCGACGTTGAGGTTCTGCACGGCGTGGGTCATCGCCCGGTCGGCGTCGGCTCCTGCGGCGACGGCGGTGGCCACCAGCACGTCGAGATCACGTTCGACCACCACCGCGGCGGCCTTCACCTCGGCGCCGAGCTCGACCAGGGCGTCGCGGCGATCCTTCGGCAACGTCGGCAGGGCGGCACGGATCTCCTCGATCCACTCCGGTGACGGGTCGACCGGGACCAGATCGGGGTCGGGGAAGTAGCGGTAGTCATCGGCGTCGCCCTTCGGGCGGCCGCTCTTGGTCCGGCCCGATTCCTCGTCCCAGTGACGGGTCTCCTGGGTGGGCTCGTCCCCGGAGTCGTACAGATCGACATGGCGTCGAGCCTCGTACTCGATCGCCCGTCCGAGCGACCGCAGCGAGTTCACGTTCTTGATCTCACAACGAGTGCGGAGCTCGTCGGACCCCTCGGGGCGGACCGACACGTTGGCGTCGACCCGCATCGATCCCTCTTCGAACTTGCCGTCGGACGCACCGATCGTGATCAGGATCGCCTGGAGCTCGGCCACGTAGGCCTTCGCGTCCTCGGGATCGTGGATGTCGGGGTGCGACACGATCTCGACGAGGGGCACACCGGCGCGGTTGTAGTCGAGCAGGGTCGCCGTGGCGGAGGTGATGCGGCCGTCGCCACCGAGGTGCGTCGACTTGCCGGTGTCCTCCTCCATGTGGGCCCGCTCGACCCGCACGCGGGTGCCGGTCGGCAGCTCGAGCCAGCCGTCGATGTTGAGCGGCTGGTCGTACTGGGAGATCTGGTAGTCCTTCGGCATGTCCGGGTAGAAGTAG
>JAHDBV010000174.1 GCA_020630195.1 Acidimicrobiales bacterium | reverse complement strand
CGGACCTCGTTGTTCTCGATCTCGAGGTTCGGCACCGACCACGCCCAGGCGTCGTCGCTGAGCTTGATGTTCCGGTTGGCCTGGTGGGCGTTGGACCCCTGACCGTTCTCCTCGATGCGGATGAGCCCGGTGTAGATCGA
Source organism: Acidimicrobiales bacterium (assembly GCA_020630195.1). Taxonomy (GTDB): domain Bacteria; phylum Actinomycetota; class Acidimicrobiia; order Acidimicrobiales; family SZUA-35; genus JAHDBV01. The sequence continues at coordinate 4,462 of JAHDBV010000174.1, read as the reverse complement.
ACCCGACTCGTCGTCGACGGTGCCCTTGAACGCGAGATCCGAGGTGGTGTCGGGGGCGGCATGGCTCTGGAAGGTCCGGAAGTCGAGCACCTGCGACTCGTCGCCGTAGTAGACGGCGAGCAGATCGCCGTTGGCGCCACGCCCGGCGAGGGTGGTGTCGGTGCGCAGTCGGGCGTAGCCGCCGCCGAAGGCCGCCACGCTGAAGGCGGCGTCGGCCTGTTGGGCCACCGTGGAGCGCTGCTGGGCGATCTGGGTGATCCCCCGGCCGAGGTCCTGGATGGTGCTGTAGTGCGCCCGTCCCGTGGCGGCGACGTCGACCGAGACCACGGGCACGCTGAGCCCGGGGCCATCGGACGAACTCTGGTGCTCGATCACGGTGACCGAGGCGTTCTCGCCGACCTCGACCGACACCGACGAGAAGGCGGCGCGCCCCGCCGCCCCGTGATGGGAGGTGATGAGGATCGGATCGGCGACGTCGACACCCGGGTCGACGCGGATGGACAACGTGGCCGGGCAGAACGCACGGTGCAGAGCACCGAACACGTCGTCGACCTCGGTGTCGGCCGGCGGGCCGTCGAGCACCTCGACGGTGAGACCGTCGACGTCGGTCGTCTCGAGGTCGACCACGAAGCCGTCGATGATCGTCACCCGGGCACTCGCGGCGGCCGTGGCGACGACGTCGACGGACAGCGGCGGGGCCTCGGTGACGGGCTGATAGCCGGCGAGGTCGACCTCACCGATCGGGGCGTAGCGCCACTCCTCCGCATCGGCGGTGGGGAGGGCGAGATCGGCCGCGGCAGCAGCGGACGCACGCCGGGAATCGGCGTCTCCGAGCTGGGCGGCCACGTCGGGGGTGAAACCGTGGCTCACGGAATTCACACTACCGCCGTAGGAGAAATCCCCCGTGATCGGAGCGATCGGTTCTCAGCGGTTGAACGGCCACCACTTCCGCTTGCGCTGGGCCTTGCGCCGTTCCTCTTCGACGTCGGCGACGATGTGGTCGCCGGCGTTGTTGATGATGTCCTCGGCGGCATCGAGCAGCGCGGCCACCGACGGGTCGGAGCCGACACTGTCGGGTGCCTCCGGGGTCTCCGGGGTCACCAGCGATCCGTGTCGCCAGTTGACGTCGGCCATCCGCCGCTCGTAGCCCGAACAGTCGGCCGGGCAGGCCCACGGAGCCTCCGGCGCGAGGTCGAGCGCGCACTTCCGCATCGTGTCCCCCGTGGGGTAGGTGCGGCTCTGGAAATGCTTGCAGTCCTGTCGCATCGGCATCGCCGACAAGTGTGACACGCTGGGGCCATGACGACACCGCACCTCTCGGCCCCCGATGGCGCCTACGCCCCGATCGTGCTGATGCCGGGCGATCCGCTCCGGGCTCGATACATCGCGCAGACCTTCCTCGACACCGACGAGCCCCTCACGGCCGTGCGGGCCATGGAGGGCTACACCGGATCGTGGAACGGCGTGCCGGTGTCGGTCCAGGGCTCCGGCATGGGCATCCCGTCGTTCCTCATCTACGCCACCGAGCTCGTGCGGTTCTACGGCGTCGAGCGCATCGTGCGGGTGGGCTCGTGTGGGGCGCTGCAGAGCTCGGTCGCCCTCGGCGACATCGTCGTGGCCACCGGTGCCGGCACCGACTCCGGAACCAATCGGGCCCGGTTCAACGGCTGGGACCTCCCGGCCGTGGCGAGCTGGGATCTGCTCCGCCGCTTCGGCGACGTCGCCCATCGGGCCGAGGGCACCGTGCACTTCGGGCCGGTGTTCACCTCCGACTACTTCTACGGACCCGACGACGACATGGGTGCGTTCGAGATCCTCGAGAAGCGGGGCATGCTCGCCGTCGAGATGGAGGCGGCCGGGCTCTACGGCGTCGCCGCCCAGGAGGGCATCGAGGCGCTCGCGGTCATGACCGTGTCGGACCACGTGAAGACCCACGAGCAGATGCCCTCGGACCAACGCCAGACCGGTTTCGACGCCATGATGCGCCTGACCCTCGACGCCATCACGGCCTGACCCCGGGCGCGCCCCGGGGGTGGTGCCCACTCGGGCACCACCCCCGGTCTCCCCGGCTCGCACCGGGACGGGGCGGGACCGCCCCGGGGCGATCTCAGCGGAGTCGATCGACCATGTCGAGGAGGTCGGCGAGGGCCCGGTCGTCGCGCTCGTCGAGCAGGGCCTCGACCTCGACGGCCACCTGATCGAGCGTGATCGACTCGGCGTGGGGGCTGTCCCGCAGGATCTCGGCGAACATGGCGACCGTGGCGGCCAGGCGGTGGTCACTCGAGGTGTCCCGCCAGTCCTGCACCAGCATCGATCCGGTGAGCTCGAGCCGGGTCTCGACCACGTCACCGTCGTCGGGGTCCTCCCAGCGCAGGGCGGCCGTGCCGAGTCGGTCCCGACCGTCGACCGCATCCCGCAGTTCGAGCTCGTAGAGCGCCGTGACCTGATGGCCGGCACCGAGTTCACCGGCGTCGACGTCGTCGTCGCGGAAGTCGTCGTCGAGCACCGCCCGGTTCTCGAAGCCGATGAGGCGGTAGGCGGCGACGTGTTCGTCGTCGAACTCGACCTGGATCTTGCCGTCGACGGCCACGGTGAGCAGCGTGCCGACGAGATCGTCCCGGAACAGCTCCCGGGCCTCGCGCTCGGTGTTCACATAGGCGTAGAAGCCGTCGCCGTCGTCGGCCAGTGTCTCGAGCAGCACGTCGTTGAAGTCGCCCAGGCCGACGCCGACCGTCAGGAGCTTCACGCCCCGGTCGGCGTCGTCACGGATGCGGCTCACGAGGCGATCGGGATCGGTGAGGCCGGCGTTCGCCACACCGTCGGAGGCCACGATGACCCGGTTGATCTCGTCGTCATCGAACATGTCGTCGGCGAGTGCGTACCCGAGGTCGAGGCCCTCGGAGAGGTTCGTCGACCCGCCCGGCTCCAGCTCGTCGATCACGCCGAGGATGTCGTCGATGTCGGCGACACGGGTCGGCTCGAGGCGGATCTCGGCGCCGCCGGCGAAGGTCACGATCGCCACCCGGTCGTCGCGATCGAGATTCTCGACGAGCTCGGTGAGAGCCGACCGGACCATGCCCATCCGGTCGTCTTCACGCATCGAGCCGGAGGTGTCGATCACGAAGGTGAGGTTCGCATCGGGCCGGTCCTCGGCGGCGACGTCCTCGGCCGACACGCCGATCGACAGCAGCACCCGGCTCGGGTCGAGCGGCGACGGTCCGCCCTCGGCCACCATCAGCAGGCCGTCGTCGGGCGACGGGTAGTCGTAGTCGAAGGCGTTCACGAACTCCTCGACCCGGATCCCGGCGGGATCGGGCTGCCCACCGGCGGCGACGACGTTGCGGGCCAGGCTGTAGCTGGCCGTGTCGACGTCGAGGGCGAAGGTCGAGATCGGGTCCCGGTCGGTGTCGACGAAGGGCCGGATCCCGGCCGACTCGACGATGATGTTGTCCGGCTCGGGCTCGGGCTCGGGTTCGACGAAGAAGCCGTCGGCATCGCCGGACTCCTCGACGAGAGGAGCTTCCGAGGCCGACTCCTCCATGGCCTCTTCGGCCTCCTCCATGACCTCGTCCATGGCCTCGCCGCGCTCGGCGGCCACGAAGTCGGACTCTGCGTCGGTCGCCTCGTCGACGTCGGCGCTGGTGGTCTCCGCGACGTCGCCGGCTGCGTCGGGGTCGAAGCCGGCGTCGTCGGTGTCGCCGCTCGACCCGCAGGCTGCGGCGGCGAGGGCGACGGCCAGGAGCAGTGAGGCCAGACGCCGGGTGCGCCCGCCGGAGGGGTTCGTGGGGTCGGTGGGGATGTTCATGCGAGGTCAGGCGAACGCCGGACGTCGCTGGTTCCCCGCGTCACGAAAACGACACCGGCCGGTCACACGCCTCTCGACGTGTGACCGGCCGATGTCGAACCGGTGTGGAGCGGGATCGCTCAGCCGTGGTGCTGCTGGTGCAGTTCCCCGGCCTGGCGGACCCACTCGTCACGACGGATGCGGCCGGGGAAGAACTCCAACCGGTCGTTGAGGGCGTCGACGGCCTCGTCGTCGAGACGGGACACCTGGAGGAAGGTGTAGAGCCCGTTCTCGTTCAACAGTCGGTTCATCTTCGGACCGACACCGCTGATCTCCTGCAGGTTGTCGACGTAGTTCGAGGCGGTTCCCGCCTCCTCGTCGGCCATCTGCTGCGCCGCCAGGGCCGCCGTGAAGGCGTCCTGCTCGGTCTCGGCGATCGTCACACGGCTCGAGATGTCCTCGCCGTGAGCACCGAAGTGGAGGCGGGCTGCCTGAGGCACCCAGTTGTCACGACGGATCCGGCCCGGGAAGGACTCGATCCGGCCTTCCAGCGCATCGACGGCGTCATCGTCGAGCAGGGCGACCTGGTAGAAGGTCATGAGTCCCTGGCTGTTGAGCATGCCTTCCATCTTCGGACCGACACCGCTGATCTCCTTGAGATCGTCGCGGTAGCCGAAC